>JAISUK010000086.1 GCA_031272075.1 Dysgonamonadaceae bacterium | reverse complement strand
TGGCTTCAATCGCCACTTTTGCCTTGAAGGCGCTTGTAAATTTTCTCCTGCTTTTCATATTGCAAAATTAAAACTTTTTTGTCTTAACTCGCTGTCCGAAAATCGGGGGACATTATATATTGACGTAACAGAATTAGGAATAGTTACTGAAGTTAAGCCGCTGCAACGCATAAAAGCAGCATCAACTATTGATGTAACAGAATTACCAATAGTTATTGAAGTTAAGCCGATGCAATCATAAAAAGCACCACGACCTATTGACGTAACAGAATTTGGAATAGTTACCGAAGTTAAGCCGCTGCAATCATAAAAAGCCCACTCTCCTATTGACGTAACAGAATAGGTTAAATCTCCTGTTCCACCTGTTACAGAACTTAGAATTGTGTAACTTCCTGTGGGATTAGTTGCAAAAGCAACATTGAGGAGGCCACCTTTACCAAGTTGTACTTCATTGGGCGAAAGACTTGTAACTTTATAGGTAACACCATCAACTTCAAATGTGTCCCCGACACTTTGTCCGTTTGCATTAAAGGTTGCAAACATTGCGGTTGCAAGAACCGCTACCATAAAGTTTTTTTTCATTGTGAAAACATTTTTTATTTGTTAATTATTTTTCTACAAAAGACCTTTTGTCCTTATTTTCTGTTTGTTCCCCTGCTCTCGGGGCTTCGCAGGTCTTGCCATACCCCACACGTCTGCACACAAAAAGCCCCGCAACTTTCCTTTAGGGCGCAAAAGAAAATTGCAGGGCTGTATTTTGTAAAGTCCTAACCTGTCTGCCGACAGGCAGGCTATATATATATATCAGCGAGTTATATATTTTGTCTAATAAATTCATAAATTGTGATTTTGGGACAAAGGTACGATTTTTATTAATTCTCAAATATTTCTCAACAAATCTTCTGCCTAATCTGAAAATATTTTCAATTTCACGCATAGCCTATTTCATGATCTTATCCACATTGAGTCGGTGCGAGCAGAAATACAACAGGATTCCGCGAACTACCAGGAAAACGAGGAACGCGAACCACAAAGCCGTATTTCCGAATGAGCGTGAAAACAGATAGAAACAGGCAAAAAACAAACAGGTAGAGACAAAGACCGTATCGCGCAGTATTTTGGTTTTTGTTGCACCGATCATGATCCCATCGATCATGAAAGGAATACATCCGGCAAGCGGCACGGCGATGATCCAGACAATGTATTGACCGGCGATGTCCAATACTTCGTGCGAAGGATTGAATAACAAAAGGATTTCTTTCCAGGCACAGAGGTAGCCGACCACATAGACCACAGCAATGACCACCGACCAGAGCAACAGATAACGGATGTATTGTTTGAGCGCCAGACGATTACGTTCGCCAACCAGCCTTCCCGAAAGCGCTTCGCCGGCATAGGCAAATCCGTCTGACATATAGGAAAACAACGTAAACAGCTGCATCAACAAGGCATTGGTAGCCAGGATCTCATCGCCAAAGCGCGCCGAGGCAGCGGTAAAAAACGTATATACAGCCACAATGCACACTGTTCGGAGAAAAATATCCTTATTGACATTCATGAAACGGACAATCGGCTCCAGCTTAAACGCTTCTTTCAGATCGAAATACGTTCGGTAATTCCTGTATTTAACTAACCAGAAAATGCCGGAAAGGATCAATGCCAGATACTGGGCTGTGACCGTCCCCCAAGCAATTCCGGCAATGCCCATATTGAACCGGAAAACAAAAAGCAAGCTGAACAGTGCATTGCAAATCACGGCCGCAATAGAAACAATCATTGGGATTTTAGCATCCTGCATGCCGATAAACCAACCCTGGATGGCAAAAAGCATGATCGCTGCGGGCACTGCCCATATCCGCGCAAAGAAATAGTCGGCTGCCAATGCCTGCACCTTTTCGCTGCCTTGCATGACCTTCAATGAGAACTGTCCGACAGGTTTTTGAAAAATCAGTAACAATAAAGCAATCACAACTGCGATCCACAACGCGCGAAGCAGCATGTTGGCAGATTCTTTTCGGTTGTCGGCGCCGTAGGCCTGCGCGGTAATACCGCTCGTGCCCATCCGCAGAAACGCACAATTCCAGTAAATAAAATTGAAAATCGTCACTCCAATTGCAAGCGCAGCGATATTGAGATCGTCTCCTATCCGACCCGCAATGGCGATGTCCACCATTCCCAGCAAAGGAACGACCACATTGGAAATAACACTGGGCACTGCCAGCGAAAGGATATCCTTATTGATGGAGACTGCACGATGATTCATTATGATAACTAACGGCACAACTCAACTTCCGTCTGCCGAAATCCGATACAAAAGTACAAAAATCATATCAAAACCGCCAATCCGGATGCGATTTTGTAGAAATAGCATTATCTTCGTAAAATTTATCGCATAGCATGAATTACAATTTAAAAATAAATGTATTGTAGATGATTACCAGCATCCAAAATCCTAAAATAAAGCTTGTTCACAAGCTTCATTCCAAAGCGCGCGAACGTAAGGCGAGCAATTTGTTTGTCATTGAAGGTGCGCGAGAAATTTCCTTCGCATTGGAAAAACAGTACCGGCTCGATACGCTTTTTGTCTGCACCGACCTGTATGCGGGGAGCAAGTATCCTGCTGTCCTGAAACAAATTGACCCTGCTATCTGCTACGAGGTCTCCGCCCCCGTTTTCCAAAAGATTGCGTACCGCGAATGTTCGGATGGATTGCTGGCCTTGGCTACGCCCAAAAGCCATGGCTTGTCCGATTTGCACTTATCCGCCAATCCGTTTGTCATCGTACTGGAAGCGGTAGAAAAACCGGGCAACCTGGGTGCAATCCTGCGAACCGCAGATGCTGCTCACGTAGATGCAGTTGTGGTATGCGACCCGTTGACGGATGTATACAATCCCAACACCATCCGTTCGAGCGTCGGTTGTGTCTTCACGGTACCGATCGCAGTATGCAGCAACCAAGAAGCGTTGAATTACCTGAGACAGAACGACATCCTCACTTTCGCCGCAGAACTGAACGCGACGCAACACTACCACGAGACGGACTTCCGCCGTCCTTCGGCCATCGTGATGGGGACGGAGGACGACGGACTTTCGTCATTCTGGCTGGATTGTGCCGAGGAGCATATTAAAATTCCGATGCGTGGCGCCATTGATTCGTTGAATGTATCCGTATCGACGGCGATCATCACTTTTGAAGCGATGCGGCAACGGGGATTTCAACTGTGAGCTCCCTACGGCAGAATAATCCATTGATAGCTTCCCTTGAGGACAGCCGTATGCCGTCCGGTCAGGTCTTTGATATTCAGGTCGTCTTCCACCTGTTTATCGAATGGCCATGCGCAAGACAGGTCGGATTCATTACCCGTGACGACGGTCGTTCCGTTCATCAATTTCACGATTTCATCCGGCGATTTAGCGGTTTTCCATATCCGAAAATGCTTGATATATCCTTGCATCGTGCGCGTGCGCGATCCATCAAGCGTGTGTTGCGCAAAGGCGATCATCGGTAAACTCGGCAATTTACTGTCGTCAGCAGGATTGTAATACATTGAAGGATTGCTGTTGCTGGATTTGTTTGCCATCACGCCGTTTTCATAATATTTCAGCACGACCGGACTGCCGTTGTCCATATCACCGTCTACGCCTTTGTCGTTGTAGACTGCAGCCACATGCACCCATTTTTCGATATCGGTAAAACCATCGCCCGGTTCCCACATTTGGTGTTCCAGGTTGGAAGTGCAGGACATCCGCAAGTAATCGCTGTTAATCATGTTGAGCATCCATCCGCAACGAACGCCGCCATTTTCGACGAACGTGGAAACAATCGCTCCGATTCCACCGGGTAAGGCTTTGTATTTCACCCAGAGTTCTACGGTGTAAGCCTGGTTGCCGTTTTCGCCGAAGCGGCTGTATTCCGAACTGATACCGAAATCGATGTATCCTCCCGCATCGCCATCGACATACAACTCTGCATCGTAGAGCAGGGTTTCCGTTCGTACGGTTGCGTTAAATTCGGCGATGGCATTCTGTGTCATCGTCTTGACTTGAGCGATTTCCGCTTCCGAGATGGTTTCGCCGTTTTCGATCCTGAAAATCAGTCGTGCAATCACAGCCATCGCATCATTCAAAATCTGTTTGCTTTCTTCGGGATAATTCCCTTTGATGGTACCATAGCGCGCCTCATCCCTGGTCGTTTTCAGTAAAGTGAGGCTTTCGCCCAAAAGTTCTATATCCGGATTCCGCTCCCTGATGTCTTTATTTTTTTCTTCAGAACAGGAGTTGAGCGATGCCATTATAAATAGCATTGATAAAAATATAGATGGAATTGATATTAATCTATTGATCGTTTTCATATTTCAATCATTTTTATTCATTTTTTATATATTCTTTTCTTACCAACCCGGATTTTGAACCAGTTCCTTATTGATAAGCAAGTCTTTCAATGGGATTGGGAAGAAGTAGTTTTTCTTTTCGAAAATCACGTCTTTGACTTTGGCTCGTTGGAAAAAATCTTCCCCGTCATTATCGATTGACAAACCGTGAATAGATTGATGGATATTTTCCGCGATACACCAGCGACGGATATCGAAATAGCGGCAACATTCGAAAGAAAGTTCCACCCGGCGTTCATCCCTGATGGCCTGTCGGATATCCGACGGCACCGGCAAGAAGCCTGCGCCCGACCCATACTGAGGGATACCTGCCCTTTCGCGTATCAGATTCAGGTATTTCAGGATGTCGGCATTTCCAGGGTTGCTTTCATGAAGTGCTTCGGCGTAATCCAGATAGATCTGTGCCAAACGAATCATGATGGAGAGGCGGTCATTATTTCCCCAGACGGTTGTAGGAGCGGATTTACGTACCACATATCCTGTTTTCGTATAATCGTTGGAGTTACCTACGGCATGACCTGAATTGCCGTGCGCCTGAAGTCCGGTATATATCACGTTGTTACCATCATTATCGTAGAGCCAGCGTTGCCCGTCGAAAGTGATGTCCGCATAAAACCGCGGCTCACGGTTTATCCAGGCATTCCACGCACCTCTCGGAGCAAAAATGCGTCCTGTGACCGGATCCAGATAGTCTGACGAGGTGAATCCGCTTTCAGAATAGCCGGATGCAGCATTGATGACAGGCGTCTGATCGTCGGATTGATAGCCTGTAATCGGTTTGAGTCCATTGGCCATGAAGTAAGCGTCCACGATTTCTTGCGTAGCGCCTTCGCCGCCTGAACAACGGTAGCCGTCGATTCCGCCGAAGTGTTTCGGGGTACGGTTGTAATTGCGTGTGCTGGCATTTCCACCTTTGTTATACCAAATCATTTCGGCAGCGGAGGTTGTACCGCTGAAATTCGTCATTTCCGAGGTATTCCCCCTGACGGCCTCACGGTAGGAAAGGTAAGGATCCAATTTACCGTTGGTATACACCCGTGTCAAATCAAATCCATTGCCCACATAATCACGGATAAAATTCCCGGCTTCGGTAGCTGCGTCAGCCCACAATTGCCGTTTTTCCGCGTCGGAATAGGAAGGGAATAATTTTGTTCCGTCATTATTTTGCAAATTAGCGAAATAAGCATTGCTTCCGTTAAACAAATCGCTTGCGGCCAGCATTTTTGTTTGGATCTTAAAAGCCCTGGCGACTGTCTGGTCGATATGTCCCAAACCTTTTTCGGCTGAGGTAATCACGCCGGAGGAGCTTAATTTGATATTCGACAGCAGACCGTTGTTGATTGCCCAATCGAGTTCGTCAAGGATGTATTGCACCACTTCGGCGACAGTATTTCTCGGCGTATTGAAATCGCTGATAGAAGATTGTTCGGAGATGGCGTCGGGAATAATCGGCACAGGACCAAACACCCGGAAGAGGTAGTAATAGTAGATTGCGCGAACAGCCCTGGCTTCGGCTATCCATTGTTCTTTATCGCCCGGTTCGAGCACTTTACAGATGTTGATGTTTTCAATAAACAAAGTAGCGGCGCGGATACCTTTATACCAACGGTACCAGTATTCGCTTACGATAGCGGTTTCGGACGTGAGCGATCCATTTTTCACTATCTGTGACTGATTGAAGTCCCATACAAATTCACATTCATCGCAACTGGCATTCCACAATCCCGAAGTGCCATTAGCGCCACCGGTAGCGGGCCATCGGTCTTCAAATTCCCAGGGCACGGACGAATAGACTGTAGCCAGGTTATCCAGCACGCCTCCGCGTGTCTCGTAAATCTTGTCCAGGGTAGTGAGATTTTCCGGAACCTGATCGAGGTAGTCACTACAAGAAATTGCTGTAAAAAGCAGCACTGTGACTGCAAAACTATTTAATATATATCGTTTCATATCTCTTAGAAAGTAAAGTTTATACCAATTGTATAGGTTGTTGTGTTCGGATAACTTGTTCCTGTATTCGTATTCAATTCAGGATCCCACAATTTCCATTTAGATAAAGTGAATAAGTTTAATCCCATCACATAGATGCTTGCATTTTTTATCAATCGCTTTTGGAGCCATGCGCTCGGCAGTCGATAAGAAATCTGCAAGGTTTTCAGGCGGAGGAAACTCATGTCTTTGAGCCACCAGGTGCTGTTTTCAAAGTTATTTTGATTTCCCAGTGCGTCGCTTTGGTATGCCAGGCGAGGGTAGAACGCAGTTTGATCCGGATTGCTTTCCGACCAACGATCGGTGATATTGCTGAAGACAGCGCCGGAACCTGAGTCGTTAAACGGTTTCGTAAAACCGCCAATCAGACGATTCGCCTTTGCCGTACCTTGAAACATCAATCCAAATGACAGCGCTTTATAATTGATATTGAAGCCAAATCCGTAGTTAATTTCCGGCACATCGCCGTTTCCGAGCCACGAACGGTCGGTATCGTCGATTTTTCCGTCTCCATTCATATCCTTATACATGATATCTCCGGCTCTCACATCTCCGAGCCCCGACTTTGGAGGCGTAGGGTAAGGTTGAGGAATTGAGGCCTGTTCCGATTCCGGGAGTGCCAGCCAGGCATTGATCAGGTCGATATCCGTCTGGGTATAAAGTCCGATGGCATGATAGCCTTCGATAGACGTGAGGCTGAAACCTTTTCTGTTTCGCCACCATTCGGCTCGTTCGGGAATGTCGTCGTCCACCCATTCGGGTTTTGCCCAAGTGAAATTTCCTCGCACCTGTATTCCCAAATCGCTGTTGAGTTGTTTATTGTATTCCAGGTATCCGTCGATTCCGGTGTTTTTGGACTCACCGACATTTCCTTGCGGAGTCACTTGGAATCCGGCATACAGCGGGAGCGAACTTGTTCTTTCCATGAGAATATCCGTACGGTGTTCTTTAAACAAATCGACGGTCAGTGAGAGATCCCCTTTCAACAACTGCAAATCGAGGCCAAGGTCTTGCTTTGTAGCAATTTCCCATCCCAGACTGGTCATCGGGTTGGAAATTCGGTATCCGCTTCTGCCGTTGGTACCGAAAACATATCCCCAATCGCCGTCGGCGGTATATTGTTCGAGGTACATGAATCGTCGTCGGGAATTAACGTCTGAACTATTGTCTACGCCGCTGTTACCCACTTTCCCGTAGGTATAACGGATTTTGAAAAACGGGACGGCTTCCTTGAACGGTTCCCAGAAATTTTCGTTCGATGCGACCCATCCGGCGCCGTAAGCAGGGAAGATCCCGAAACGTCTGTCTTTGGGGAAGTTTTCTCCGCCGTTGTATCCGATATTGAACTCGGCAAAATATTTATCTCTCCAGGAATAAGTAGCTCTTCCGGCCAATCCCTGCACCCTGAAAGGAATGGAAGCGATGATATTGTCGGCCTGGTTGTAGGTTTTATTTTCCTGTGTATAAATCACCATGGCGCCGATACGGTGGTCTGCGCCGATTTTTTTGTCGTAGACAAAAGACGATTCGAAATAGTCTTTCAGTTCGCCGGTATAATCGCGGCCATCCCAATTGAGTACGCTGGAACCGCCGTTCCAGGTGGTTGTCAGAATCGGATTCCCTTCAGCGTCGTAAGGATTGCTGCGGTCGGCAAAGAAAAACGTGTTTTCCCGTTTCGTGTACCTTCTTTCGCGTTGGAAATTGGCATCAAAGGCAAACATAGCGTTGAATTTCAATCCTTTCAGCAAGAAATCCAGATCCTGAACGACCCGCACATTCGATTGAATCCGGTTGTCGGCGCCAATCCGGTATCCACGTTTGGTAGCGTCGGCATAGGGATTGCGTTCGGCGCCCTGCGTGTGGGTGCCTGGCACGTATTGTTCTCCGTCGATCACAAACATCACTGGATATTTTACCGGGTTTACTTCCATTGAAGAAGAGAAGATTGTTGCGGAACCCAGCCAGGGATAATTGCCTGTGGCCATGTACCCTTGTGCGCCGATATCTACTTTTGTAGAGGAAGTCAATTGGATATTCAGATTCGTAGTGATATTAAACCGGTTGTAATCGATGGAAGAATCATAATTTTCCAGCGGATCGGTTTTGATCAATCCTTTTTCGTTGAAATAGCTTACCGAGGCATAGAACTGCGTCATGGGACTTCCTCCGCGAATATTGACATTCGCGCGACGGGTGCTTGCCCAGTCTTTGAAGATCTCTTTCCGCCAGTTGACATTGGGATATAATAGCGGATCGACGCCTGCACGGGTGTTTTCGACATAATCTTTGGAATACACACTGTATTCGCCGCGACCCATGTTGTAAGCCGCTTCATTAGCCGCCTCCATGAAAGTGATTCCATCAGCCATCTGCGGCAGTTGCGTAAAGCGGTTAAATCCTTCATAATAATCGACATTGACGGTGGGTTTCCCGATGATGCCGCCTTTGGTCTTGATAATCATGACTCCGTTTGCGCCGCGGACACCGTAAACTGCAGTAGCTGAAGCATCTTTCAGGATAGTAAATGATTCGATATCTTCCGGATCGAGGCTGTCGAAAGGACGTTCAACGCCATCCACCAAAATCAGCGGCTTGGCAGAATTGGGAGTAGAAATCCCGCGGATCCAGATATCCGCTTCACTCTTGCCGGGCTCACCGGTACGTTGTACGGCCACAATCCCCGCCAATTTGCCTGCCAATACGGTCGACAAACTTCCGGTAGGCGCTTTGATATCCGCCACCTTAATCGTTGATTGAGCGCCGATAGAGCTGATTTTTCGTTGCTCGCCGTATCCGGTGACAACCAGTTCTTCCAGTTCATTCACGTCTTCTTCCAAAACCACGTCATACAGCGAAGCGCTTCCGATTGCCACTGTTTGTGGTTTGAATCCCAGGTAAGTAAAATTCAGTTGAGCGCCGGGTGAAACATTGATTTCATAAAGTCCATCGGCATCGGAGATTGCCCCGTTTTGTGTGCCGACTTCCAACACATTGACCGCGACGAGCGGTTCACCTTTGATGTCTGTGATACGCCCGGTTACCCTTTTTTTAGGCGGGGCGTTTTGAGACAACCCCGGAGTGAACCCCGACAGCATAAAAACAAGACATAACACGACACAAAAAATAGACCTTTTCTGTGTCACACTTTGCAATACATCTCTCATAATAAATAAGTTTTAAATTAGTGTATGTTTCTCACTTAAAAATCCATAAATTATAAAATTTTAGCCATAAATTTCCAAAGTCCGGATGGCTTCCACGGACATCAGAATCGCACTTCAAAGCGGTACTTTCCATAAAAGAACGGTCAAATGTAATTATTTATTTTTAAGATCGTCGCTAATTTAACTTAATTTTATTTAACGATACTTATTAAAATAAAATCACCGCTTAACGCTAACCACTTACCGCTAATGATTAGCAGAAAGTTGAAAGAGTTTAGATAAAAAACCGTACCTTTGTGCTATCTTTAAATATGCAATGCAAATAAGCGGAATGTTATTGAAAGAATTGAAATCACTGCTACTGTATTCGCTGTCGGGAATGGTATTTTTGGTGATATTTTGGGGCATTTCCGGAAGTTTATTGTGGGTGATTCCCGGAAAATACAATATTCTTGAAAGCGGTTATGCCGACATGCGTCCGTTTTTTGATCTGGCGCCCTATTTATTACTGCTTTTGATACCGGCATTGGCCATGCGAATGTTTGCCGAAGAAAAGCGCTCGCAGACATTGCAGTTATTGTTGACTCGTCCCGTCAAACCGGCGATACTGGTCTTGGTGAAAACCGGCGCGGTATGGATCACAACCTGCATTACCATCCTGCCGACCATCATCTACGCCATCAGCATCCATCACTTACGTGCTCCGGCTTGTGAACTGGATTGGGGCGCTTTGTCCGCTTCTTACACCGGATTGTTGGTATTGGCCTGGTGTTTTTGCTGCATTGCCGTCTTTGCTTCCGCGATCACTTCCAATCAAACCATCGCGTTGATTGCCGGAATCACGCTTACCGCCTCTCTGTTTTTCGGATTCGACCTGGTTGCCGGCCTGTTTTCTTCGGGAAAGTCGCAACTCTTCATTCGCGAATGGGGAATCCTCGCCCGCTATCAATCCATTCAACGCGGGTTGATTGATTTTCGAGATATGTTTTATATTCTGGGCGTTGCTTTGCTGTTTTTTGCATTGACCGTCCCGCTGTTGAATCGCAGACTCCCGCTCCGGCTGCTGCTTGTCGGCGGTTTGTTTCTGGCACTCGGCTTTATTTTTTTATGCCGCATAGATTGCACCTGCGACAAACGCTACACCCTGAGCGAGGTTTCAAAATCGATACTTAAGCAGATCAAGGCGCCGGTAGAAATGGAACTCTACTTGGAAGGGAAGTTGAATCCCGGCTTTGCGCTGTTACAAAAAGCAACATTGGACATGATCGACGATTTCAACCGCGTGACCGATGGGAATATCCACCTCAGGATCATCAATCCGTATCAATCGCAAGACAAAGATTTCATTTCCAGACTACTGGCAAACGGCGTGAAAGGGGTTTCCGTCAATGAGCGAAACACCGAAGGAAGAATGACGCAACATTTGCTGTTCCCTTGGATCAAAATCGGCTGTCGTGATTCTGAAATCTGCGTCCCGTTGCTGGTTAACCAACTGGGACGTTCCGGTGAAGAAAACCTGAATACCTCGATTGAGATGCTCGAATACCGTTTGACAGACGCATTGCAAAAGCTCACAAGCGACCGTATGCCGAAAATAGTATTTCCGGAAGGCCATGGTGAATTGGATGATGCATCCATTGCCGACCTCCTGGATGTGTTGGGGAAATCGTTCCAGATAGATCGAGGAAGAATCCCCGGCACGGTCGAGCAGCTTCAGTCATACGATCTGGTGGTCATCGCCGGGCCGCAACTCCCCTATTCGGAGACAGAGAAATACATCCTCGACCAGTATTTCATGCACGGAGGAACCTTGTTGTGGATCATCAACGGCGTACAGTTGCAGTCGGCAGAAGCGCTCGCTCTGCAAGGCCGAACCGTCAGTCGAATCAACGACGTAAACCTCTCCGATTTGTTGTTCACTTACGGCGTCCGTATCAACCCCATTTTGATTGAAGACATCCGATGTATGGAAATTCCCGTAAACACTGCTGCCGACCCCGCCTTACCGACCTACGAACTGAAGCCCTGGTATTATGCGCCTTTGTTGCAGCCCGACCGCAACAATCCCGTCACCAAAGGCATCGCATCAGTAAAAAGCGAGTTCGCGAGCAGCCTGACCTTTACAGGAAGCGGGCATCAGTCCGTCGAAAAACAGGTATTGTTGACGTCGTCCGACCAGGCGCATGCGGTCTCGGTGCCCGAGTTGATTACTTTGGAAGAGTTTGACCGGATTCCCGATACGGCCTATTTCAACCGCTCGTTTTTGCCGGTGGCAGCGCTGTTGGAAGGCTGTTTCGATTCCGGGTTTACACATCGCATTCCGCCTGTCGCTGCACAACAGTCGGCGCTTCCGTTTTTGGCGAGGAGCAAGCCGACACGTACGATTGTAGTCGCCTCAGAAGAAATTGTCCGCAGCGAAACAGGCAATACCGATTCCGGTTATTTTCCCGCAGGATATGATCCATACAAGCAAATACAATACGGCAATCGCGATTTCATTCTGAATGCAGTGAACTGTCTGACCGACAATTCGGGTTTGACAGCGTTGCGTAACCGGACATTGACATTGCGTTTGCTCGACAAACAAAAAATCGATATAAACCGCTTCAATACAGTTTTCTATAATCTCGGATTTCCGATTGGCATGTTTTTTGTTGTATATTTATTATTAATTTTTTGCCAAAAAAGCAAAGATAAATCTTGGTGTTAAAAAAAAATTTTATATATTTGTAGCTTGATAATTAAATATATTTTTTCATGAAGTTTGTTGTTTCCAGCAATTTGCTATTAAACCAATTACAGACAATTGGGCGTGTAATCGCTTCGAAAAATTCCATTCCCATATTGGACTGTTTCCTCTTTGATCTGAACGAAGATCTGTTGACAATTACAGCTTGCGACAGCGAAACCCGCATGTCCACTTCCCTCAAAGTGAACGACATAGAAGGTTCGGGAATCATTGCAATCCCATCCAGAAATTTGCTGGATGCCTTGAAAGAGCTCCCCGAACAGCCAATCACGTTCAATATCCTGGAAGAAAATCTGGAATTGTATATCTACTATGAAAACGGGAAATATAATTTTACCGGTCAAAACGGCGACGAATATCCGCAGCCGAAGCCTTTGAATGAAGACGCTGCCCGACTGGATATTCCTGCACCGGTCTTGCTTTCAGGCATCAGCCGCACCTTGTTTGCTACCGCTGAAGACGAATTGCGCCCTGTGATGAACGGGCTGTTCTTCGATATCACCACCGACGATATTACTTTTGTGGCATCCGACGGGCACAAACTGGTTCGGAGCAAAACGTTTGCCGTGAAAGGCAGCGAACGTTCTTCCTTCATTCTCCCCAAGAAACCGGCAAATCTGTTGAAAACGATATTACCCAAAGAATCGGGCGACATCTCCATTCAGTTCGACAACAGCAATGCCTACATTACGATGGAAGATTTCACGCTCGTATGTCGTCTGATTGAAGGCCGTTACCCGAATTACAACGGCGTGATCCCGACACAGAATCCTTACAAGATTACCGTCGACCGCCTGCTTCTGCACAATGCGTTGAAAAGGGTATCGGTATTCTCAAACTCCACCAGCAGCCTGGTGAAACTGACGATCTCTGAAACCCAGATTTTGATCTCCGCCCAGGACATCGATTTCTCTACGTTCGCTGAAGAAACAATCCCTTGCGTATACGACGGGACAGCGATGAATATTGGATTTCGAGGCACTTACCTCATCGAAATACTCAACAACATCCCTTCGCAGGACGTCATACTGGAATTGGCCGACCCGTCGAGAGCCGGACTGATCCTGCCGGTGGAAAACGAAGAAAACGAAGATCTGCTGATGTTGTTGATGCCCATGATGTTGAATGATTGACAATCATAAATAAACCGCCGTTGTCGGCTAATAAATCAAAAGATATGAATTTGAATCTAAAAAATCCGCTTATTTTCTTTGACCTGGAGACAACCGGAATCAATATTACAAGTGACCGGATTGTGGAGATTTCCTATCTGAAAATTTATCCGAACGGCAAAGAGGAATCCAAAACCCGGAGAATCAATCCCGAAATGCCGATTCCTCCCCAAGCGACAGCTATTCACGGAATCTCGGACGAAGACGTCAAAGACTGTCCGCCGTTTCGCTCCATTGCAAAATCATTGGCCGCTCATCTGAAAGGCTGTGATCTGGCGGGATACAATTCCAACCGGTTTGATATCCCGATGCTCGCGGAAGAATTTCTTCGCGCTGAAGTCGATATAGATCTGATGAAACAGAAATTTGTCGATGTCCAGACCATTTTCCACAAGAAAGAACAGCGCACTTTGTCGGCCGCGTATAAGTTCTATTGCGATAAGGCCTTGGATGATGCGCACAGTGCGGAAGCAGACACGAAAGCGACTTACGAAATCCTGAAAGCGCAGTTGGACCGCTACCCCGATTTGGAAAACAATATCGAGTTTCTGTCCGAATATTCTGCGTACAACAACAATGTTGATTTTGCAGGCCGATTGATTTACAACGAAAAGAAGGAAGAAGTAATTAACTTCGGAAAATACAAGGGACGGCTGGCGGAAGAAGTGCTCAAGGCCGATCCCGGATATTACAGCTGGATTATTCAAGGAGATTTTTCTCTACATACCAAAAGAGCATTTACAAATATAAAACTAAGAGAATTAAAAACCAATTAGATTATGAACGGAATAATGATGAAAATGCGAATGTTTTCGCCTTGTTGGAATTGCATAGTATCACCCCCCCCCCGTCAATTCAGCTCTGTGACAGGGAATTACGATTTGACGCGCAGTCTTTGGAATAACAATAAACGGACTTACGAGACTGATTCAGGGCCTGTAATCCGGAAATATATTGATATATGAAAAATCAGATTAAATTGTTCGATGCGATAAAATCGCGCATAGGAAATGCACAATTGGTCATTCAGGTTGCCAAATGCTTGGAAGTAAGCGAAGATGCAGCTTACAGGCGAATTCGCGGAGATAAGGAATTGTCGTTTACTGAGATAAAAAAACTCAGCGAGAATTTCAATGTTTCTTTCGACACATTGATGAATATCAATTCGCCCTACCGTTCGTTGCCGTACACATTCTACAATCAGGATTATTTCAATATGGAAGACATGGACTTCCGTATGAGCGGCGATTACCTCACAGCTATCAGGGAAGCGTTGAAGCACAGTTATTCGGAATTCGGTTTCTCAACGAATACCCTGACATTGCATACCAGGATCTTTTTTCAACCCATTTTCCGCTTTTTTGTACTTAAATGGATGTATCAATTCGGCGGACCGGATAAAGTGAAGCCTTTTTCCAAGATCAAACCTCCCGCCTTGCTTATAGATCACCATACCCAGTACAACGATTTGGTAAAAAAGGCAACTTATACTTTTATTATTTTCCAGGAATCGGCCATACACAGTGTGATTCATGATATCAAATATTTTTATGATATCCACATTTTGACTGACGCCGATTTGGCGGAACTGAAAGATACGCTTGCTACCATGCTGAATTATATGGAAGAACTGACTGCCAACGGGCAATTTGAAGATGGCGGCAAGATTGATTTTTATTCGTCAGGGATCAATATGGAAGCCTCCTATTCGTATCTCTATTCGGAAAACGTCACTATTTCGATGATTGACGCATTCACTGTCGGTGCGCTGTCATCCACCAATCCCGGCACTGTCAAGATGATGAAAGACTGGATGAGTTCACTGAAACGTGCGTCCACACTCCTCACCGGATCGGAAAGGAACAAAATCGCATTCTTCGACAAACAGTGGGAATATCTAAAAATCCTCTGATCGGGAAATTAAACGCGAATGACACGGATTGTTGATGAGAAAGAGTTATCAAAGAATCCGTGTCATTCGCGTATAAAAACTTTTCACTATTTCGGTATTCGCATCCGATAGAACGAACGCCAGGCGAAAATCAAAGCAATAATAAAGAACGGTATCGCGATAAACATTGCGTAATCGCTGTCGGGATTCGACTTCATTTCTATACAGATTTCCGTCGCCAACAACCCGAATAAAGTAGAAAACTTGATGATCGGGTTCAACGACACCGATGTGGTGTCTTTGAACGGATCTCCCACCGTATCTCCTACCACCGCCGATTCATGCAGCGGTGTATTTTTTTCTTTCAGATCGACTTCGACCACCTTTTTTGCATTGTCCCAACTGCCGCCGGCATTAGCCATATAAATTGCCTGAAACAAGCCGAATACCGCTATCGACACCAGATAAGAGACAAAGAAATTAGGATCGGTAAAAGCAAAAGCCAAAGTGATTGAAATCAAAGTCAGAAAAATATTCCACATGCCTTTCTGCGCGTATTGCGTACAGATCCGCACCACTGTTTTGGAATCTTCCGCATCGGCCGATTTTTTATCCAGATTAAATGTTCGTTTGATAAATTCGACGGCACGGTATGCGCCGGTCGTAACCGCTTGAATGGAGGCGCCGCTGAACCAAAAGATCACTGCTCCGCCGCAAATAAAGCCGAGCAACACAGGCGCATCGGTCAGCGACAGGTGCAACAAGCCGACTCTTTCCAACAACAATATGATGGAGAAGATCATCGTAGTAGCCCCCACGACCGCCGTGCCGATCAATACCGGTTTGGCCGTCGCCTTGAAAGTGTTTCCCGCAGAGTCGTTCGCTTCGAGGAAATGTTTGCCTTTCTCAAAATCGGGCGTAAAGCCAAATTCCTTTTCGATGGAGGCTGCAACCTCCGGGATTTCTTCTATCTGGGAGAGTTCAAATACCGATTGTGCATTATCGGTAACCGGCCCATAGCTGTCGACCGCAATCGTCACCGGCCCCATACATAAAAACCCGAAAGCCACCAGTCCAAAAGCGAAGATGGAAGCATGGGGTCCGAGAATGGCATCCAGTCCCATTCCGGAAGTAAAATATGCAACCGCCATCAGTGCAACGATCAGCAAGCCTGTCCAAAATGCGCTGAAATTGCCCGCCACGATGCCCGAAAGGATGTTCAATGACGAACCACCCTCGCGCGAAGCGGTCACCACTTCTTTCACGTGTTTGGATTTGGAACTCGTGAAAATCTTGGTAAATTCGGGGATCAACACTGCGGCCAGGGTACCGCAACTGATGATTACGGCGAGTTTCCACCACAGCGAGGTGTCGTTCATGTCTTTGAGCAGCAGATGGCTCATAAAGAAGCTCGCGGAAATACATAACACGGCGGCAATCCAGATCAGCCGCATCAACGGCGATTCAAAATCAAAAGCGGTCTTTTTGCCGTATAATTTTTTTGAAATCTGCTGGTTGATAAAAAACGAACATCCGGACAGGAAATCCATCAAGAATCGCATCCCGAAGATCCAGACAATCAACTTGGCCTGAATATGCGGATCGGGAACAGCCAGCGTAATGAATGTAATCAACGCGACACCCGTCACGCCGTAGGTTTCAAATCCATCGGCGGTAGGCCCGACGCTATCGCCGGCATTGTCGCCCGTACAGTCGGCAATCACCCCGGGGTTGCGCGGATCATCTTCTTTCACCTTGAAGACGACTTTCATCAAATCGGAACCGATATCCGCAATTTTGGTGAAAATTCCTCCGGCAATGCGTAAAGCACTGGCGCCAAGTGATTCGCCGATAGCGAATCCGAGGAAGCAGATCCCCACAATCTCACGCGGCACAAACAACAATATAAACACCATCATCACCAGTTCCAGCGAAATCAAGAATAATCCCACGCTCATTCCGGCACGCAAAGGGATGTTGACGACCTCCAGCGGCCTCCCTTTCAACGACGCAAAAGCAGTCCGCGCGTTCGCATACGTATTCACGCGGATGCCATACCAGGCGACCGAATACGATCCGGCCATTCCGACGATTGAGAACAAAAGCACTTGCATCACAACCGACACGGTTTGTCCCGCCAAGGCGAAGAAATAAATGCACAGCACGACAGCTATGATTGCAAACAGCATCAGCAGGAAGCGCCCCTGTTGAAATAAATACGTGCGACAGGTCTGATAGATTGTGCCTGCCACCTTCAGCATCGACTGATGTGCAGGCAACTTCTTGATTTGATGAAACAACAACAAACTGAAGCCCAATGTCCCTGCAATAATCAATGCCCCATAAAAAAGAAAATCCCAGGAAGAAACACCGCTTCCCAGAATATGAAAAGTACCCTCATGCAAATCCGGAATCGCCAGATCCGCTTCACTCGCAAGCATACTCACGCCCGAAGTCATAAGCATACCTATGGCCAACAATATAAATTTAAATTTATTCATGGATAGTTATGAATTATTATTACGAACCGCAAAGGTATTCTTTTTTTATCTTGTTTTTGTTATTCCAACGCCCTAAATTCCGGCAATAATGATAATTTTACGCCTTTTTAATTTAATTAATGATATTTTGAATTTTTATTTTCAACCCGATAAATGCTATGATATCCCGATTGATTTCTTAACTTTGTGACAAATAAAGAAACACCGATAATATATATTAAGGAATAAAAACGATGGATACATTGAAGTTAGTCAAGGATGACCCTTGGTTAGAGCCGTACCAACAAGCCATTAGCGGGCGTTACCGGTATTTTCTGGAAAAACAGCGGCAGTTGACGCAACAGCAGACCATCACACTGAGCGATTTTGCCTCCGGCTATCTGTACTTCGGATTGCACCGCACGCCCGACTGTTGGATTTTCAGGGAATGGGCGCCCAATGCCACAGCGATCTTTCTGGTGGGCACTTTCAACGATTGGCAACAGCGAGAAGCGTTTCAATTACAGCCTTTGGAAAATGGCGTATGGGAGATCCGATTGCCGTTGCAAGCCATGAATCACGGAGATTTGTACAAACTGATGATTCACTGGAACGGCGGTTGCGGAGAACGGATTCCGGCATGGTGCAGGCGTGTGGTGCAAGACAATGTGACCAATATCTTCAGCGCGCAGGTATGGAATCCGGAGCATCCCTACCGATTCAAATCCGGCAAATTCAAACCCGACACCGCTCCATTGCTCATTTATGAATGTCACATCGGCATGGCCACCGAACAGGAAAAAGTCGGCACTTACCGCGAATTTACGGAAAATATCCTTCCCCGAATCAAAGACGACGGATACAATGCCATTCAGATCATGGCAATCCAGGAACATCCGTACTATGGATCGTTCGGCTATCATGTATCGAGTTTTTTCGCTGCTTCTTCGCGCTTCGGCACGCCCGACGAGCTGAAAGAACTCATCGATACGGCGCATGCCATGGGGATCGCCGTCATCATGGACATTGTTCATTCGCATGCCGTCAAGAATGAAACAGAAGGCCTGGGCCGCTTCGATGGCACCAGCCATCAATATTTCCACAACAACGAACGGAGGTATCATTCCGCATGGGATTCCTTGTGCTTTGATTACGGGAAAAACGAAGTCCTGCATTTTCTATTGTCGAATTGCAAATTCTGGATGGAAGAGTACCAATTCGACGGATTCCGTTTCGACGGCGTCACTTCGATGCTCTATTACAGTCACGGATTGGGTGAAAATTTTTCCAACTACGGCGATTATTACAACGGTCATCAGGACGGCGATGCCATTTGTTATCTCACTTTGGCCAACCAACTGATTCACGAGGTGAATCCCGATGCCTTCACCATTGCCGAAGAGGTGAGCGGCATGCCGGGACTGGCGGCGAAGACCGAAGATGGCGGCTATGGTTTCGATTACCGGATGGCGATGAATATTCCCGATTTCTGGATCAAGACATTGAAAGAGAAGAAGGATCAGGATTGGCATCCTACCAGCATCTGGTGGGAAACTACCAACCGGAGGAAAGACGAAAAAACAATCAGTTATGCAGAAAGTCACGACCAGGCATTGGTCGGCGACAAAACGATCATCTTCTGGCTGGGAGATGCTGCGATGTACTGGCACATGAACAAATCGGACAACAACCTCATCATCGACCGAAGCATCGCCATGCATAAAATGATCCGCCTGGTGACAGCTTCCACCATCAATGGCGGATACTTGAATTTTATGGGAAACGAGTTCGGACATCCCGAATGGATTGATTTCCCGCGTCAGGACAACAACTGGTCGTATAAATACGCGCGGCGGCAATGGAGTTTGGTGGACAATCGCGATCTGAAGTACTGTTATTTGGGTGATTTTGACAAAGCGATGATCCATTTTATCAAAGGGATAGAGCATTTTGAAAAACTGCCGTTGATCAAATTGTGGGACAACAATGGCGACCAGGTATTGGTCTTTCAACGTGGCATTTTCGTGTTTGTGTTTAATTTTAATCCGGAGAAATCTTTCACGGATTATGGATTCTTGATTGCGAAAGGCCGCTACCGCATCGTCCTTGATTCCGACCGTCCGGAATTTGGCGGTTCGGGAAGGGTCGACAACAGCATGCACCACACCACGCATCTCGATCCTTTATACAAAAAAGAAAAAAAGGAATGGTTAAAACTGTATCTGCCTACACGTACAGCCCTCGTCCTGGAAAAATTCTAACTGCCAATTGTATGTAAATATGTTATATCCGTTTCTATTTCAACCGATTCTGAAATCCGTCATCTGGGGCGGAGATCAAATCTGCACTTTCAAGGGGATGGAATCCCAACAACAAAACATTGGCGAAAGCTGGGAAATCTCGGCTGTCAAGAACAATGTTTCCATCGTTGCAAACGGCGATTTGCAAGGCCAATCGTTGGACGACCTGATCCGCACTTTCGGCAGCCGACTGCTCGGCGCTCAGGTCTCGGAACGTTTCGGTACAACCTTTCCGCTGCTGATCAAGTTTATTGATGCACGCGACGCGCTCTCCATCCAAGTACATCCCAATGATCAGCTGGCAAAGGAACGCCACAATTCTTTCGGGAAAACGGAGATGTGGTATTTGATCCGTTGTACGCCGTCGGCCTACCTCTATTCGGGTTTTTCAAAGCAACTTTCTCCCGAAGGCTATTTGCAGAGCCTGGAAGACGACACTTTTATCAATTATCTGGACAAGCATGAAGTGCAAGCCGGAGATGTCTTCTACCTTCCGGCAGGACGGGTTCACGCGATTGGCGCCGGATGCCTGATTGCGGAGATTCAGCAAACTTCGGACATCACATACCGGATTTACGATTACAACAGAAGAGACAGCGCCGGAAACCCGCGTGAATTGCATACCGAATTGGCGAAAGACGCGATTGATTATACGATCCATTCCGATCATAAATTGGCCTATCAGCCACAGCATAACAGCATCCAGAACCTGGTAGCCTGCCCTTATTTCACGACAAACCTGATTGAAACCGACCGAAAAGAGACGATTGATTTGGCTTCGCGGGATTCTTTCAGCGTGTATATTTGCATGGAAGGGCAGCTGGAACTTACCGATGACAAAGGCTGTTGCGTGCAGATCAAACAAGGTCAAACTGTGCTGATTCCGGCTGAATGTAAGGGAATTACATTAAATCCCGCCGTCAACTGTAAATTGCTGGAGACATTTATCGGGAGATGATTAGCGGATGTTGGCGATACTGATGATGTCAGCAAATACGCCGGCAGCCGTGACGCTCGCACCCGCTCCGTAGCCCTTGATGATCATCGGATACTCGTTGTAGCGCTCGGTAGTGATCAGGATGATGTTGTTGCTGCCTTCCAGTTCGTAGAAAGGATGATTGCGGTCGACTTCCTGAAGCCCGACGGAACAGGCGCCTTCCTCCATTTGCGCCACAAAACGGTAACGTCGTCCTTCCGACTCCAGAATTTTCCGTTGGTTTTCAAATTTGGCATCCAATGTTGCTATCTTTTGCCAGAAATCCTCCTGAGAACCGAGGAAATAGTCTTCCGGGATGAACAAATTGATTTTGACATCACTCTGTTCGACTTGATAACCGGCTTCCCTGGACAAGATCACCAATTTACGGACGACATCCGTACCGTTCAAGTCCATGCGCGGATCCGGTTCGGAATACCCTGCATCTTTCGACATCCGGATTGCCTGGCTCAAGGGGATTTTTTCACTGACCGTATTGAAGATATAATTGAGGGTTCCGGAAAGTACCGCCTGGATTTTCAATATCTTATCACCGCTGTTAATTAAAGCGTTCATCGTATTGATGATTGGAAGTCCCGCCCCCACATTTGTTTCAAACAAGTATTTTACGCCCAGTTTTCGGGAGATGGTCTTCAAGGCGGCATAAGAAGCATAATCCGACGAAGCGGTAATCTTATTTGCCGTCACCACAGAAATGTTATGTGACAGCAGATTGTGATATAAACCCGCAATCGCTTGACTGGCGGTGCAGTCCACAAACACCGAGTTGAAGATATTCATTTCCTCTATTTCTCTGTACAAGACTTCAGGTGAAGAGGGCTGCCCCTTGCTTTCCAACAGTTCGCGGTAGTTGTCGAGGTCGATCCCTTTCCGGGAAAAGAGGAAACGTTTGGAATTGGCTATCCCTACCACATTGATTTTCAGACTGTTTTGCGCCATCAGTTTCGGCTGTTGCAGTTTTATTTGCTCCAACAGGCTTTTACCGACCGTTCCGATTCCGATCAGGAAGATATTCAATACCTGGTATTCTGACAGGAAAAATGAATCGTGTATGGAATTTAATGCTTTACGCAGGAACTGCTTTTTGATGACAAAGGAGATGTTTGTTTCAGAAGCGCCTTGTGCGCAGGCAATGACACTGATTCCGCTCCTTCCCAGCGTGCCGAAGAGTCTTCCGGCGATGCCCGGCGTACGTTTCATATTTTCGCCGACAATTGCCACGGTTGCCAGGCCTTTTTCCGGCATCACGTCGTTGATTTCGCCCTGCAGGATCTCCATAGCAAATTCGTCGCGCAGCACTTTGACCGACAAGTCGGCATCTTCGTTGCGCACGGCAAAGGAAGTCGTATTTTCGGAAGAAGCCTGAGAAACCATGAATACGCTGATTCCATTATTTGCCAACGCCTTGAATATCCTGTAATTCACTCCTATGACGCCTACCATGCCCAAGCCTTGCATGGTGATCAGGCAGGTGTCGTCGATGGAAGAAATGCCTTTGATTGATTTTCCGCCGTTGCTTTTCTCCCTGGTGATGAGCGTTCCCAAGCCTTCGGGATTGAAAGTATTTTTGATCCGTATCGGAATATTTTTATGGTATGCCGGAAAAATGGTTGGAGGATAAATCACTTTTGCGCCGAAGTTCGACAATTCCATGGCTTCGATATAACTCAACCGTTCAATCACATACGCATTGCTGATCACTTTAGGATCGGCAGTCATGAAACCGTCGACGTCCGTCCAGATCTCCAACAGCGAAGCATCCAGCGCCGAAGCCAGGATTGCAGCGGTATAGTCCGAACCGCCCCGTCCAAGGTTTGTAATCTCGCCCGTATCGCGGTTGGAGGAAATAAATCCCGGGACGACTGAATATTGCGGCAACGACGATAAATATTCTTTCACCAACCGGTTCGTTTCCTTGAAATCGACAATGTGTTTTTGAAACTGTTTTTCCGTTTTGATAAATTTTCTGGAATCAAACAGTTTGGCATCTTTGATGACGTTACTCACGATTGACGACGACAACCTTTCGCCGTAACTGACAATGATATCGAAAGTTTTTTGCGATAAGTCCTGAATGAGGGAAACGCCGCGGAGGATATTCTCCAATTCATTCAACTGTTCGATGATGCCACGCAGGATGTATTGTTTGCGGTCGGGTTCCGGGATGACCCCTTCCACCACCTCGATGTGGCGTTTTACAATATCGTTAAATTCTTTTTCGTAGGTATAATCGCCTTTAGAAGCTAATTTAGCGGTATCAATCAACTGATCGGTAATTCCGCCCAAAGCAGAAACTACGACAATCACCGGCTCATCGACCGACTCAACAATTCGCTTGACTTTCAGTATATTGACAGCAGAACCGACTGATGTTCCGCCAAATTTCATGATCTTCATTGCTTCTTTCAGACGTCAATAATTTATTTTTAATAAGGTCGTATGGAACTCGCATGTCATCATTGTCATCAACTTGGATGTTTGAAAATCATGCTCGTTTCACATGAGTGAATGAAAAAATACAAACACTTTTTTAACGATTATTCTATTCCGGCAAGTTTCGGGTCAATCATAATGCGGCCACAATGTTCACAAACGATGATTTTCTTCCGCAACTTGATATCCAATTGTCTTTGGGGCGGTATTTTATTGAAACAGCCGCCGCAGGCATCACGTTGAATATAAACGACCGCCAATCCGTTGCGCGCACTTTTGCGAATACGCTTGAAAGCCGTCAACAACCGCGGATCGATTGTGGTTTCGATCTGCTTGGCCTTTTCGCGGAGCTGCTCTTCCTGAATGCGGGTTTCTGCAACGATTTCATCCAGCTCGTCTTTCTTGGATCGCAAGTCAATCCGCCGGTCTTCCAATAATGTTTTGCTTTTCTGAATCTCTTCTGCCACCAGTTTCGACTCGGCAGTAAATTCTTTAATTCGCTTTTCGGCCAGTTCGACTTCCAATCCCTGGAATTCCATTTCCTTCGACAGACTGTCAAATTCGCGGTTATTCCGGACGTTGTCCAACTGCTCTTTGTATCTGTTGATCAACGCATTGGAATCGGTGATTTTAATTTTCTGTTGGCCGATGGCCATTTCTATATCCTTATAATCCAGCTGAAAATTCTGAATACGTGTTTGAAGGCCGGCGACTTCGTCTTCGAGGTCCTGCACTTCCAATGGGAGTTCTCCGCGAAGCGTCTTGATTTTATCTATTTCAGACAACATCGACTGGAGCAAATACAGGTTGCCCAATCGTTGCTCAATGGATAAATCGCGATCGCCGGATTTGTCTTTGACTTCTTTTTCTTTGACTTCTTTGCTTTTCTCCTGCTCCGAAGTTCCCTTTTTTATCGTCTCTTCTTTGACCTCGGTTTTTGTTGCTTTTGTTGCTTTTGTTGCTTTTGCCATACTTCTGATTATAGATATTTTACAGGGTTTGAACTACTTGTTGAAAAATGGAGAGCAAAGTTAGGAATTTTTTTTGTAATAATATCAAAAAACAACTCTTTTGTACATATTTCCGATTCATAATGACCGATAACCGCCAAGAGGATTTTGTTTTCCACATCGTAAAAATCGTTATACCGAGCTTCTCCGGTAATAAACACATCCGCACCGTAGTCGATCGCTTCAGAAATCAGGAAAGCGCCGCTGCCTCCGCATATTGCGACCTCGCTAATCTTGTTATTCGTGAAAGCCGAATGTTTCAACGATTGTAGTTGAAAAATCTGCTTTATCCGCTGCAAGAAATCGGATTCCTCTTCAGGCGACGGCAATTCACCGACGACGCCCGATCCCGATTGATTCCAAGCATTGGTCAAGGGGTAGAAATCATAAACCGGTTCTTCATAGGGATGTGCAGCCAGCAATGCTTGAAGCAGCGACGACTTCCGGAATGTCGGCAAAATCGTTTCGATCCGCACTTCGGGTTCTGTATGCAATTCGCCGATTTTTCCGCAATACGGATTGGCATTGGCCTGTGCGCGGAAAGTGCCTTCGCCCGAAACATTATAACTGCATAAATCATAGTTGCCGATCTGTCCGGCGCCCGCATTGAACAGGGCGTTGCGAACAGCATCCGCATTGGCCTTGGGCACAAAAGTAACCATCTTCAGCAGGCTGTCTTTTTTGGGACTCAACACTTTGACATTGATCAATCCGATTTTTTCGGCGATCTTAAAATTGACGCCCCCGAAAGCATTGTCGAGGTTGGTATGTGCGGCATAGATGACAATTGCATGCTTGCAAGCTTTCACCACGCACCGTTCGGCGGCATTTTTTCCCGTTATCGACTTCAATGGTTTGAATAATAAAGGATGATGCGAGATAATCAAATTACATTCCAACTCCAATGCTTCATCAATCACCTCTTCCGTCACATCGAGACACAACAATGCACCTGTCGCCAATTGCGAAGCATCGCCAACCTGGATGCCGGCATTGTCGAAACCATCCTGCAAAGGCAATGGAGCAAAATCCTCCAATACGGAAATAATCTGAGAAATTTTCATTATATGATCAATTTATATCATTCATTCACTCTCAACTCCACTGCAAAGTTAATACAAAAATTCCATCTACTGCCACTCTGACGAAAATATAAGACATGAACATGTTGACTCATTTCCTGTATAGCGCGACGTCAGTCAATATTTAAATCGAATTAGCGGTATACCTATTTAATAAAAAGTATCATTAGCCTTAAGAAATAAATCAACGATTGATCTCATCAAATCGGACTATCAATTTGCATTTTGGAAAAGTTTTCAACAATAATAAAATTTTAATACGCTAATTATAAACATATTACTTTTAATTTCGGAGAATTTTCTTGTTTCGATTGAAAAAAAATATTCATTTTATTTGCGTAGTTTAAAATGAATGACTAACATTGTAACTCATTTCAGAAGAAATTCGCAAAATACTTATAATTTTTTTTTCAAACTGTGGAAAATATAACATACACTTTTGAGGAAGCATACAGCGCTTCTCTCGACTATTTTACCGGTGACGAACTGGCAGCAAAGGTATTTGTAAACAAATACGCATTGAAAGACGCCTATGGAAATATCTTCGAGAAGACACCCGAAGACATGCATTGGCGATTGGCAAACGAGATTGGCCGCATCGAAAAGAAGTACGCTAACCCGTTATCTGAAAAAGCATTGTTCGACTTGTTCGACCACTTCAGGTACATCGTCCCGCAAGGAAGTCCGATGACCGGAATCGGAAATGCTTTTCAGATTGCATCACTCTCCAACTGTTTTGTCATCGGGATGGATGGCTTGGCCGACTCCTACGGAGCGATCATCCGTATCGACGAAGAACAGGTGCAGTTGATGAAACGACGCGGCGGTGTCGGTCACGATTTGTCGCACATCCGCCCCAAAGGTTCTCCGGTAAAAAATTCCGCCTTGACTTCCACCGGTTTGATTCCATTTATGGAACGTTATTCCAACTCGACGCGCGAGGTTGCTCAGGACGGACGACGAGGCGCGTTGATGCTCAGTGTTTCCATCAAACATCCGGATTCCGAATCTTTTATAGATGCTAAAATGACCGAAGGAAAGGTGACGGGAGCCAATATTTCGGTGAAGATCGACAACGATTTTATGAACTGTGCTATCAATGGTAAAACGTATTATCAACAATATCCCATTGACTCGGACGAACCCTATTATGTCAAAGAAATCGATGCTTCCGAATTATGGAAGAAGATCGTGCACAATGCCTGGAAGTCAGCCGAACCCGGCGTATTGTTCTGGGACACCATCCTGAAAGAATCTATTCCCGATTGTTATGCGGATTTGGGGTTTCGTACCGTCTCCACCAATCCTTGCGGTGAGATTCCATTATGTCCGTACGACAGTTGCAGGTTATTGGCCATCAACCTTTATTCGTATGTCAAGAATCCGTTTACGCCGGAAGCGTTTTTTGATTTCGACCTGTTTAAAAACCATGTAGGATTGGCTCAACGCATTATGGATGACATCATTGACCTGGAGACGGAGAAGATAGACATGATTCTGAACAAGATAGAATCTGACCCCGAAAGCGATGAAGTGAAATTATCGGAACGGACTTTGTGGCAAAAAATTCGGCATAAAACGCTGCAAGGGCGCCGCACCGGCGTCGGCATCACCGCCGAAGGCGATATGCTCGCTGCATTGGGATTGCGTTATGGCACAGAAGAAGCAACGGATTTTTCGGAAAACCTGCACAAGATACTGGCGTTGGAAGCGTATGCTTCTTCCGTCAATATGGCCAAAGAACGCGGGGCATTTGAAATTTACGACGCCAAACGGGAAGAAAACAATCCGTTTATCAAACGTTTAAAAGAAGCCGATCCGAAACTGTATACCAATATGAAAAAATATGGACGACGCAACATCGCTTGTCTCACCATCGCGCCCACCGGGACAACCAGCCTGATGACACAGACGACTTCCGGCATTGAGCCGGTCTTCCTCCCTGTATACAAACGGCGAAGGAAAGTGAATCCCAACGACACCTCGGTCAATGTAGATTTTGTTGACGAAACAGGCGACGCGTGGGAAGAATATATCGTTTTCCATCACAAATTTGTTTCTTGGATGGAAGCAAACGGACATCCGACTGCTAAAATTTATACCCAGGAAGAGATTGACGCAATGATCGCCAAATCGCCCTATTACAAAGCCACATCGAACGATGTCGACTGGTTACAGAAAGTCAAAATGCAAGGCAGGGTTCAGAAATGGGTAGACCATTCCATCAGCGTAACTATCAACCTGCCCAACAACGTGGATGAAGAACTTGTCGGCAATCTCTATATAGAAGCATGGAAATCCGGATGCAAAGGCTGTACCGTCTATCGCGACGGATCGCGGAGTGGCGTCCTCCTGTCGGCGGAAGAAAAGAAGAAAAAGGACTGCAATTGCATCGAGGCCCCCGTCATCGTCTCTAAACGGCCGCAGGAATTGGAAGCCGATGTCGTCAAATTCCAGAACAACAAAGAAAAATGGATCGCTTTCATCGGACTGCTCAACGGTCGGCCTTATGAAATATTTACCGGTATCAACGACGAAGACGAAGGGATCTTTCTGCCTAAAAATTTATCCAAAGGCTGGATAATTAAGAACTTCGATGCGTTCGGAAATAAACGTTACGATTTCCAATATGCCAACAAACGAGGCTACAAGACCACCATCGAAGGATTGGACAGCAAGTTCAATCCGGAATATTGGAATTACGCCAAACTCATTTCGGGCGTGTTGCGCTATGGCATGCCTATCGACCAGGTGATCAAATTGGTTCGGGGATTGGAATTGAACGATGAATCCATCAATACCTGGAAAAACGGTGTCGAACGAGCATTGAAAAAATACATCCTCGATGGCGTGGAAATAAAAGGACAAAAATGTCCGAATTGCGGCAATGAGACATTGGTCTACCAGGAAGGTTGCCTGACCTGCACCGGTTGCGGAAATTCCAAATGCGGATAAATTGTATCAACTAAACAACATAAACATCATGATTCATTTATTAAAATTCAAATCATTCTCTATTTGTTTCCTTTTTATTTCAGCGCTGTTCTGCTGCGTTCCGATCAAAATGCAGGCGGCCAAGTTTGCAGTAACAAATCTGCGCACCGATTTCCTGACCAATCCGGTCGGGATCGGCCACACAACGCCTCGATTTAGTTGGGAGATCACCGCCCAGGGGTCAGACATCCTTCAGTCGGCTTACCAGATACGCGCCGCACTGTCTGAAAAAGACCTGTTGTCCGGGAAAAACCTGATCTGGGACACCAAACAAAAACAATCGTCGGAATCGTTGTTTGTGACTTATGAAGGCGCACCGCTCCAAAGCGGACAACGTGTCTATTGGCAACTACGTGTGTGGGATAACAAGAAAAATGCCTCTCCCTGGAGTGCGGCGGCTTTTTTTGAAACCGGCTTGTTGTCTCCGGATGATTGGAAAGCATCCTGGATTGAGCCCAACCTGAAAGAAAATCCGCTGACAATGAATCCTTCCCCGATGTTGAGAAAAGAATTTCCGGTGAAGAAAACGATCCGTTCGGCACGAATCTATATCACTGCCCATGGGGTTTATCAATTACGACTCAACGGCAAAAAAGTCAGCGAAGATTTGTTTACACCGGGATGGACCAGCTACAACAAACGCTTACAATACCAGGTATACGACATCGCCTCTTATCTGAAAACGGGCGATAATGCCATCGGCGTGATTCTTGGCGACGGATGGTATCGCGGATTTCTGGCTTGGGAGAAAAACCGAAACACTTACGGAACGAACCTGGCGACGATCGCACAAATACACCTCATATATACTGACAACACCGAAGAACTGATCCTCACGGATGATTCTTGGAAATGCGCTACCGGCCCTGTCGTCGCATCGGATATTTACCATGGGGAAACCTACGACGCCCGTCTTGAAAAAAACGGATGGGACAGCGCCGGATACAACGAAGCCGGATGGGTCAACAGCATCGTCAAACCTTTGGATAAAAAGGTGTTAATCGGTTCAGAAAGCGTCCCTGTCCGGATTGTAAAAACCCTCAAACCCATACAGAAAATCACGACCCCAAAAGGGGAACAAGTGTTCGACATGGGACAAAACATGGTAGGCTGGATTCAATTCAGGCTGAAGGGAAAGGCCGGAAGCAAAATCACGCTCAAATTTGCCGAAATCTTGGATAAGGAAGGCAATTTCTATACGACCAACCTGCGTGCGGCCAAAGTGACCGACCGCTATATATTCAAAGGCGATGCGACCGAAACATACGAGCCGCATTTCACTTTCCATGGCTTCCGATATGTCAAAATCGAAGATTTCGAAGGCGAAGTGACCTTAGACGACCTCACAGGGAAAGTCATTCATTCCGATATGCGGTTTACGGGAAGTTTTGAATGTTCCGATCCGCTCATCAACCAATTGCAACAAAATATCCAGTGGGGATTGCGCGGGAATTTCCTGGATGTGCCGACCGACTGTCCGCAACGCGACGAACGACTGGGATGGACCGCCGATGCACAGGTGTTTGCCCCCACTGCCTGCTTCAATGCTGACGCAGCGACTTTCTTCACCAAGTGGCTGAAAGACCTCGCGGCAGACCAGCGCAAGGATGGCGCCGTCTCGCATGTCGTGCCCGACATCGCGAATGTCGGTTTTGGTTCCACCGGCTGGGCGGATGCTGCAGTAATTATCCCTTGGGATATCTATCAAATATACGGTGATGTAGAGGTGTTGAGAACTCAATACCCTTCGATGAAAGCGTGGGTCAATTTCATGCGAAATGAGACCAGAAAATCCGGATATATCTTCAATACCGGATTCCATTACGGCGACTGGCTGGCCTATTCTACAAACGACAGCGACTATCCTGGGGCAACGACTGATAAAGATTTAGTCGCTACAGCCTATTTTGCTCGGTCTACCCAATTATTACAACAGACCGCTGCCATATTGGGATATACGAACGATGTCGCCGACTTTGGACATTTGTTCTCCAGCATCAAACAGGCATTCCTGAAAGAATTTATGACCCCTGCCGGACGCCTCGCTTCCAACACGCAAACCGCGTATGTATTGGCGTTGAGTTTCGACCTGGTGCCGGAAAATCTGAAAAAGCAGGCAGCCGAACGGCTGGCAAACGACGTAAAGAAATTCGGACACATTACCACCGGATTCCTCGGCACGCCGGACATTTGCGAAATCCTCTCCGGCTTCGGATACACCGACCTGGCTTACATGTTGCTCTTCCGCAAAGAATATCCTTCCTGGCTTTATCCGGTAACACAAGGCGCGACCACCATTTGGGAACGCTGGGACGGTCTGAAGCCCGACGGGACTTTCCAGGATCCGGGGATGAATTCGTTTAATCATTACGCCTACGGCGCTATCGGCAACTGGCTCTACTCACGGGTGGCGGGCATCCGAAACGCTGCCGGGAGCGTGGGGTATAAAAAAATCCTCATTGAACCCAGTCCCAACGAGAAACTGAGCTATGCCAAAGCGGAGTTTCATTCCGTGTATGGCCTTATCTCCTCTTCCTGGCAACAATCCGACGGGCATTTCCACCTTCAGGTGGCGATTCCACCCAACACCACCGCCGAGGTCAGGTTGCCGTTGATCAATGCCGGCACGGTGACCGAGGGAGGCTTGCCACTGGAAAAAAGAGGGCTTAAAGCCACCGTTGATGTGATAAACAAACGGATCGTGATCCCTGTCGGTTCCGGACAGTATGATTTCACGGTACAATAATCATCCGACGATGAACATTTTTCAACGCAAACCGGTACATTCATTACTGTCGGAAGCACAGGAAGAAGGATCCCATTCATTGCGCAAGACACTGGGACCCGTCAAGTTGATAGCGCTCGGATTGGGAGCGATCATCGGCGCCGGCCTTTTTTCCATTACAGGAATCGCTGCAGGCAGTTATGCAGGGCCGGCCATCACCATTTCTTTTCTCATTGCGGCGGTTGGATGTTGCTTCGCAGGGTTGTGCTATGCTGAGTTTGCATCGATGTTTCCCATCGCAGGAAGTGCATACACCTATTCCTACGCCACATTGGGCGAATTTATCGCCTGGGTCATCGGATGGGATCTGATCCTGGAATACGCCGTAGCCTCTGCCACCGTCAGCATCAGTTGGAGTCGCTATCTGGTAAAACTGCTGGAAGGTTTTCAAATTCATCTCCCACCCGAACTGACGCTTTGCCCCTGGGAAGGGGGCGTCGTCAACCTCCCGGCGGCATGTATCATCATCCTTTTAAGTCTGCTGTTGATACGGGGCACAGAGAAATCGTCCTTGTTCAATATCTTGATAGTCATTCTGAAGGTAGCCGTGGTGATCACGTTTATTGTGGTGGGTTGGGGATTTATCAATTCCGACAACTACGTTCCTTATATTCCGGAAAATACGGGAGAATGGGGTGTCTTTGGGTTCAGTGGAATCATCCGAGCGTCTGCCATTGTGTTTTTTGCTTTCATTGGGTTTGATGCCGTGAGCACTGCCGCGCAGGAAACGAGAAATCCGCAAAAAAACATGCCCATCGGCATACTCGGATCGTTGTTTATCTGCACCATCTTGTACATCTTGTTTGCCCACGTGCTGACCGGCACAGTTTATTATACCGAATTTCAGGGGAAAGACGGCATCGCGCCGGTAGCGATAGCAGTTGAACACATGGGAACGGTGATGCCCGACGGATCAATCCAGCAAGCCCACCTATGGCTCAACAAAGCTATTATCATCGCCATACTGGCAGGTTATTCCTCCGTGATTCTCGTCATGTTGCTGGGACAAAGTCGCGTATTTTACTCAATGAGTAGAGACGGGCTGTTGCCGAAGATGTTCTCGCAAATACATGTAAGATTCGGGACACCATTCAAAAGCAATCTACTTTTCATGCTGTCTATCAGCATCTTCGCCTTGTTTGTCCCCTCCAATGTTGCGGGAGAATTGACCAGTATCGGCACCTTGTTTGCCTTTATCATTGTCAGTACCGGGATTCTGGTCATGCGAAAGAAGATGCCGGATGTTCCCCGTAAATTCAAAACGCCGTTAGTGCCGCTTGTTCCGCTACTCGGAATCCTCGTCTGCCTGTTTATGATGGTATTTTTGCCGTTCGACACTTGGATCAGGCTGCTCCTGTGGATGATTGTCGGACATGACATCTACGTATTTTACAGTTCACGACGCAGTAAGATCTCCATTCTCAAGCAAGTAACGCCGGAAAACAAAACATCGAGGATAACCCGCAAAGATGCGCTCATCCTGTCGTATATTGGACTGAGCATTGCAGTCGTGCTGTCGGGATTTATCGTATTGCATCTGTTTCAGTCGGGAGGAGAGATCAATGGCTTCTTCCTGTCGCTTTCGGCCATTGCGGTCGCCCATATCCTACTCTATGTTTTCAGGATTATTCGTTATTCCATCATCAAAAAACCCTAAAATACAGATACTTAAAGACATTTATTATTCAAATTTAATTTTATTCCAGGTATATTTCCGGGGTTCGTCTTTGAAATAGTTCTCCGACTTACCCCGGTTTTCAGTGCTTAATAACTGTGGAGAAGTGTAGGTTTGAGACAATGAAAAATCATCCGGATTCAAGTTGTATTGCATGAGCGGGATACTCACTACGGCTGCAATGCTGCCGAAACCGGCATCATCCGGGTCAACCTCGTCTTTCAAAAACCATCGATCGGTAACGGGATTGATAAACAACTTACTATCCAATTTTTTCCATTCGACGGTATAAAATTCGAGGCGGCTGTCACACACCGGCGCGCAAACCGTTTTAATCAGGCACACGACTTTCGAATCATTGATCATCGGCAATAATCCCATCTCGATCGTGGCGTTCCCCATTTGCAACAGCAAATATTGATCCGACAACGAGAGCAACCGGGTTGTGTCGTTCAGACTGTTGATCAGCTGTGCGGATTTCTCCTCATTATAGGCATCTGTCAATTTTACACGCTGCATCGAATCGATCGGCAAAAGCATGGCATCCGGCATAGAATGAAACAAATGGGCAGCATCCTGCGCCGACAAAGTACTACCCGCCAAACAGGCAAACAATAGGTATAATAATAACTTATTCATACATCAATATTTTTTAGGTCGTATGGAACGCGCATGTCATTATCGTCATCAACTTGGATGTTTGAAAATCATGCTCGTTTCATTGGATTACAAATTAACTAACCACTAACCACTAACTATCAATTCAGGATATTCTATCGCCATCAAGAACAATGCATGTGCAGGCACTGAAACGCCTGCCTTTCGTCTGTCTTTCTGTTCGATGATAGATGCAAACTGAGCAATCGTCAATTTTCCCCATCCCACATCCAATAATGTCCCCACTATCGAACGCACCATATTTCGTAAAAAACGGTCTGCACGTATAACGAACACCCAGACATCGCCCTCTTGTTTCCATTGCGCATGTGCAACACGACAACAATTTGTTTTTACATCCGTATGGGTTTTGCTGAAACTTGTAAAATCCACTGTTTCGAGCAACAAGGAAGCCGCCTTGTTCATCTCCTCGAAATCAGGCAGTTTCGATACCTTGTAAACATACTCGCGCCGAAACGGATTTTTTTTGTCGGACAAATAATAATGATACGTCCGTGAAATCGCATCAAAACGCGCATGCGCTTCCGGAGCGACTTCCCTTATTTCGCTGATGGCGATATCGGAAGGCAGGATGCCGTTGAGTTGATTTTTCAACCGCAACAAGTCGGTCAAAGGCTGTTCTGTATCAAAATGCGCCACCATGCAGGATGCATGTACACCGGTATCTGTCCTCCCCGCGCCAACCACCTGACATTCTTCCTTAAGCAGGATCGACAACGATTCCATCAACCGCTGCTGCACAGAAATCCCGTTGGGCTGGATCTGCCAACCGCAATAATTTTTTCCGTTATAGGACAAATACAAGAAATACCTCATTACAGTTGAAAGTTAGAAGTTAGAAGTTAGAAGTTAGAAGTTAGAAGACAGGCCTCTAACCACTAACCACTAACTTTCAACTCATACGTTTTTGCTTTCAAGAACTTACCGAAAGTAACCACATCGTGGTATTGCGACTGCTCTTCCACCGAAATCGGCTGACCAAATATCAATTCGAGCACCCGATTCTGTTTGTTGGTCAGTTCGTGACAAAGCCTGACGGTACGCAAACGCCAATCAATCAGATCGAGCAAATTAAAGAACCAAGAGTTGTTCCCGGTCACAAAAACCGGAACCACCGGCACTTTTGCTTTCTGTATCAATCGTAACACATTCGGTTGCCAGGCACGGTCTTCAATCCGAACCAATCTGTTTTTGGAAATCGCTCCTGCCGGAAAGAATCCCAACGGATGATTGGCTTTGAGATGTCCGATACATTCTTTGATGCCGGCCAAGCTTGATCTGTCGACCATAGGTCCGGAAGTATAGGGATTGACGCTCACGAAGTGATCCCCCATGATATCCACCATTCCCAATACCCAATTAACCATCACTTTGAAATCGGGACGCACCTTCGCCACCTCTCCGATCAACATGATCCCATCGATATGACCATACGGATGGTTGGAAACCGTAATAAACGGTTGCCCGTCAAATTGTCGAAGGACATCAATATTCCTTACCTTGCGGTGAATCCCCAAACCGTCGATCATCGCATCCTCGATGTCTGTGCCGGTCTTGTACTTAGCGCTGTCGTACACGCGATTGGCTTTGTACAATCCTGAAATTTTCATGACACATCGTGCAAGGAAATCCCCGTACGATTTTTGGAAAACGGGATGGACTTTCTTGATGTCCTCGATACTGATTAACTGATCCTTCAACTTTTAACTCTTTAGTCCAGGAAATCAATCGTTTCCTCACCGATGATGGAACGTAATGTATTTTTCAGTTTCACATATTGGATGAACAAATCATGTTCCGCAATGTGATCGAAATCATGCATCGGGCTTTTGAAATAGAACGACAGCCAGGATTGAATTTCACTCATTCCGGCGCGGTGCGCCAAGTCGGTAAACAATACCAAATCGAGGCACAGCGGCGCTGCCAGGATCGAATCTCGACACAAAAAGTCCACTTTCAGTTGCATCGGGTAACCCAGCCAGCCGAAAATATCGATATTATCCCAGCCTTCTTTGTTGTCTTTCCGCGGCGGATAGTAATTGATACGTACTTTATGATACACATTTCCGTAGAGTTCGGGGTACAGATCAGGCTGTAAAATATTGCTGATCACAGAAAGTTTGGATTCTTCTTTTGTTTTGAACGATCCGGGATCGTCAAGCACTTCGCCGTCACGATTTCCCAGTATATTGGTAGAAAACCAGCCGTTCAGTCCCAGCATGCGTGTTTTGATCATCGGAGAAAGCACCGTCTTCATCATCGTTTGACCGGTTTTGAAGTCTTTTCCGAGAATCGGCACCTGCTGTTTGGTCGAAAATTCCCACATGGCAGGCATGTCGACTGTCAGGTTGGGAGCGCCGTTGATGTACGGCACTTTTTCCGCCAGGCAGGCATAAGCATAAATCATGGAAGGAGCGATCTTCGGACTGTTTTCTTTCATAGCACTTTCGAACGCAGCGAGTGATTTATGCACTTTATCCATTTCCGTGAATACTTCCGTGCTGCCGCACCAGATACACACGACGCGGTCGCAATTGTTCGTTTCCTTGAATTGTCGGATATCTTCACGCACCTGCTGTGCCAGCTCCCATTTGGTTGGAGCCGATTTGACCCATGTGCCATGAAGTCGTTTGACGAAATCTTGATTAAAGACCGCTTTCATCGGTTTTATCGCCTGCAATTCGTCTTTGACCTTGTCCAGATCTTCCACCGTCAATACTTCTGCATGACGTGCAGCGGCATACACATTGTCTTCAAAGATGTCCCATCCGCCGAACACAAGATCTTCCAATTTGGCCAAAGGAATGACATCTTTGATTTTCGGGAAACGGTTTTCTTCGCGTTTGCCCAAACGAATTGTGGCTAATTGTGTGATCGACCCGACCGGGATTCCCAGACCTTTGCGGGTAATCAATGTACCTGCAATAAAGGTTGACGCAACTGCGCCTCCCACTCCTACTACCAGAACGCCAAGTTTTCCTTTGGCTTCTTTCACTTGAATTTTTTCCATTTTACTTTAAATTAAATTAAAATACACTGCAACCCGCAGCAATCCTTTAAATTGTGAGGTTTTCCCTCGTATAATAAAACAGCTTCAGCGAATCGTTATTTTATTTTATTCTCCTAACCCAGGCTTTTCAACCTCAATAACGGTTTCCATTATTAAAACGAACAATTCGGCTAACGCCATGATATTCAAATTTATAGTAAATCATTTCTCATTTAACTGAAAAATCGTCTTCAACGTGGCAAAATCCGAGATGACGGCATCGGCTTGCAAATCCGGCTGCTCGTCGTCCCATGCCAAACCTTTCAGCCAGATTGTCTGACATCCGATCGATTGTGCCGGGGCGATGTCTTTCGTATATGAATCACCGACCACCACCACCTCTTGAGGAGCCAGGTTCAGTGCTTCGGCTCCCAACATGAATATGGCAGGATCGGGTTTTCTAACTCCCACCAGCGCCGATTCGATGACTTCCGTGAAAAAGCCGCGAATCCCAAAGTCTTTCAACACCACCCGGATGTTTCCATAGAAATTAGAAACAAGCGCCATCGGGTATTTTTCGGACAATTGCTTCAAGACAATGCCGGAATTTGACACCGTTGAACGGGCAAAGTTAAAACAATGATTTGATATTGCGATAAAATATTCGGAAATCTTCAGTTCATCGTTCATCAAACAGCCGTTTTCGACGAGTTGTTGGAGTTGTATCGCCGTCTTAGCGCGCAACACGTTTTTAAAGGTATCTTCTTTTCTTATCACCGGATGAAGCGCCAGATAACGTTCGGCATAGACATAAGCATCGCGAAATTCCGCTTTACTCACCGGCACTCCGGCTGACAGATAGGCCTCCCACAATACTTCCGACCAATGTTTGCCGTTGGTATCGATGGTGGCGCCGTAGTCGAAAATGATTCCTTTTACTTGATTAAGATTCAGCATATTTCATCAGTTTTTCGGTAAATCCGGCACAGATCTTCTCATGAGCTCGCACCATATAAAGCATCATGAAATTCATGACTGTGACTTCAAAAACAAAATAAATCCACAACATGCCACAGAGCGCCGAAATAAACAACACGATTGAGCGAAGGTTGAATGAAAGCATGTTGGTATACTTCATCAGTCGCAGGCTTTTCTCACGAAACTCCGCACGGAACCATTCGGGAGCAACACCGGCGAACTGTAGCCTCAATACGCGCATCATGGCATTGAAATGTGGTGTCCAGCTCTCTTGGCCACGTGTATAATTCAGGTAATTGTATTCGAAAAATTTCAACAACGGCTTCTTCCTCCAACTCAATGTCTTGTAACGCTGTTGCAGATCGGCAGAATTGTCCAGCTCACTTCCATTTTTTCCTTTCAGGAAAAAGAGGTGGATGTTGCGGTAATAATCTGCCATTCGTGTCTGTGTGCCATGCGAGGCGCCTGCCAGCAACGCCAAGGCAAGGATATAAAATCCCCATTCCGGCCACAGGTTGCAGATGATGGCAATGTAGATGGAGATGAACCAGAAGATGCCCCCCACTCCATCGAGTATGCGTCCAAGTTCGGTCTTTTGGCCGGTCATCCGCGCCAATTGGCCATCGGCGCTATCGTAGGAATTAGCCAGGATAAGCAAACAGATTCCGGTAATTTTAATTTCCAATGCGTCATAATAGAAACAGATTCCGGATGCGATGCCCACAATGATCGAGGCCAGTGTAATCTGATTAGGCGTAACGCCCAGTTTATGAAAGAATAATGCCCATCGATATCCGATTGGGCGATAAAAATGGATGTCGAGAAATTCTTCGGTATCCATAGATTTCAAGGTCGATTCAAACGTCAGTTTTTTATCTGTCATTACAAATCATATTAGATTGCTGTTGTACAAATACAGTGGCTTTAGAATAAATACATTGTGCGATATAGGGAGCCGCTTCCGAACGACAGGGGGCAAAACTCGGCCAGTCATTGAAATCGATAATTTTCACATCACCATCCAACCCCACAACGCAATCACCGCCATAGATATCGATGTTCAGCACTTCGGCAGTGCGGTTGCATAGTTGTTTCAAGTAATTGAGATCAAAAGGAATACCTGTAGCCTGGCCATTGATTTTCTCCCAGCCGAATTTACTGTGATTCAAGTCGTTCGGATAAAACCAATAAAAGAAATTCGTCCCGGCGACACCGTAGAATTTGATAAGATCGCCGATCAGGTGTTCGTTCAACACCGCAGTGCGAATACCGCGCAACGCATATTCGTTCAATACGGTTTCGGCTTCTTCAATATTGCGGGTATAGGTCACATCTTCGCGATGAATCGCATGGAAATCACCCCGCTTGATCCAGTAGCGTTTGGTCATAAATTCGACACTGACCGGAAGCGGTTGGTCGGTTGAGACAATCATGCTCTTCGGATGTGGTATTTGATTGTCTATCAGCAAACGGGTCATTTTTTCGCGGGTACAGTTATCGATACCATAGCCGGAATTGATTACCAACTTATTGTCGTTTTCCTGTTCCTGCAATTTTCGTATGACCATTTTATCACGGGCCATATTAATAATAATCTCTTCATCGATGGACTTTTCCAGAAATTCCGTCTCGGAATATTCCGTAATCCTGCACCCCGCTTTCTTCAGATGCTCCACCGTCAGATTAAAAATAGCGGCATCATTCCCTATATGGTTGGGAGAAAAGTGGCTGTCTCTACGTACACCTGCAATTTTTAACGTCGTCATTTTACTATGGTATTATGAGAGTAAAAAAAATTCTGCTTTCTTAATATCGCTTGCATGATCCACATCTACAATTTTCTTGAATGGATAGGCTTTCAGTTTCAAACCGTGTTTAATCAATTCCCGCTGATAATTACGCATCCGCGAAATGCCGTTTTCCACACACTGTGCCAATACCGGCAAAGCATTGGATGAAAGGCAATAAACGCCACCCGAAACATAACGGTGTGCGGTTGAGACCGAAGGCTGATCGGTAAAATCCGTAATCGTCATTTCATTGTCGACATTCACATACAATGGCTTTTCATCATCAATAAAATCCGTTACCGCCATCATTCCATCATAGACGCTGTCGGAAAGAAATGTCCTGATAAATCCGGAAAATTCTTCTTCCCGAAAAATCGTATCTACGGTGGTGAAGCAAAACTTACCTTCGTTCAAAAAACGACTGACTTCATAAAAACTGTGCATCGAACTCAATGTTGATTTGACAATAACATGCAGCGGCACCGCCAATTTCCATTCTGAGAGATGCCGTTGCACGGATTTCATTTCTTCGTTTACAATGATGGTGATCGAAGTCGCCCCATTTTTCAGGAAAATGGCAACAAGCCGGTCAATCAACGGAATGCCGTTTAACCTGACCAGCGGCTTAGGCTCCATAACGCCTTCTTCTACCAATCGAGAACCCTCGCCGGCAGCTATAATTGCATAATTCATATCCAATTCATTATAAAACAAACATGCAAAATTGCAGAAAATCTTTAATAGATGCAAATAATATTGAGCGATACTTTAAAAATACTTAGAATGAACCTGTTTTTTTTCATGTTAAAGCGGATAAAAATGTGAATAAAACAATTTCCAATTCAATATACACAGACGGATGTTGCCGCAAAGTGTGAGTATGAAGGAAAATATGCGCGTGGTACGGCAAATGGTAATGCCAAAATAGTCAATCGTTTGCCTATTATTTTGCGAAAAGCGTTTGAAAAACCAAAAAAATGTCTTTCCTTTGTATCGCTTTTTCAATAGCGATTTGTCAGGAGAGATGGCAGAGTGGTCGATCGCGGCGGTCTTGAAAACCGTTGTACCGAAGGGTACCGGGGGTTCGAATCCCTCTCTCTCCGCTATGTAGGAATGATGATAGATACCCCGCAAAATAGTGATTTTGAGAAATGGTTTCGCCTGCTAATAAACAACTACCGTGAAAAGGTGATCTGCAAGTGTCTACTACATTGCCGTTAACCTCGACCTAATAAACAACTACCGTGAAAAGGTGATCCGTTTCGTGTCTCTTTTGGTGAATGACCGCTTCGCTTGCGAAGAAATTGCTTCCGACGTCTTCGTAACCGTCTGGCTCCATCGCGACGCCTTGCTGGAGATCTGCAATCTCGACAATTATCTGTTTATCATAGCTCGCAACAAAGCGCTCAATCATCTCAGAAGCCAAAACCTGACGATGGTGGATCTGGATTCCATCAGCGCGGACGCTTTCTGCTTCACCGACACCACACCGGAATCCGTTTATATCTCCAAAGAAACAGCGGCGGAATTAAATCAAGCGATCAACGAACTCCCTACTCGCACCAAACTCGCATTCCTTTTGATCCGCGAACACAAAAAAAGTTACCGCGAAGCTGCTGAAATCATGGCTGTCTCCATCAAAACCATTGAGAAACAAGTCGCATCAGCAGTAGAAAAACTGAAAGAAAAACTCAAATTCCGTAAATAATTTGCACCTCGAATGGGGGATTGCTGCAAAAAATGTGTCTTTAAAAGAGAAGACATTATATATTATGGAGAAAGATTTTTCACTATTGGTATCAAAAACATTGTCCGGAGAAGCTACTGAAAAAGAAAAAGAGCTGCTCGAAGAGTTGTTCAAAGCCAGCGAAACGGATGATGCGATGTATCATGCTATCAAGGAATATTGGAATGCCGACGTCGAAACGGATAAAGACCTGTCGCGATCGGTAGAGAAAAAAATCTGGTCACGTCACTACCGAAAAATACGAACATCAAACGACTGATATACAGTACAATACAGCGTGGAAAGAAGGACGATATTTTTATCAGGGCATCCCGTTCGGAGAACTGCTGAAAAAACTGGAACACATTCACGGCGTATCCATCACAGTAGATTATTCGGAGATAGAATCGAAAAACATTACAGCCTCTTTCTTAACGGAAGAATCGATAGAAGAAATCCTGTCGGCGTTGGAAAAAGAATTAAAATTCAAGTATGAAATAAAAGGAACAAATATATTGATAAAAAAGATGTAACATAAAAAAGAGTCCGACTGATTGGGGAATCTACACGGACTCTTTTGCAAAGCAATACAAAACCAAACAGGGAAATTCTGTGTAATAACAGAATCAGCACCGTCGTTTTGTATAAACCATGCAAAAATACGAATTATAAAATAAATTATTCATGAGAAAGACACAAAAAAAGAATTTTTATCTGTTAAGCATGTTGGTGGCATTGCTTGGACTGTCGCAATTCAGTTACGTACATGCTCAAAACGAAGTGAAAAAAAGCATCTCTTTGCAGAATGTGAGTGTAAATGAATTGGTAAAAAAACTGGGAGTGGTATATCCTCATTCCTTTTTTATTACCGATAAAGATGCGGCGGAAGTCATTGTTTCGGTGGAGGCGAAAAATGCAACCGTAGAACAAGTACTCACGCAAGCGTTCAGAGGAAAAGGACTTGCGTTCACAAAGAAAGATTTGAATATCGTGATCACCTTTTCCCCGAAAACCGGCACCCAAACCGAAACGAAAAAATCAATCTCCGGCACCGTCATTGATGAGAATGGCGATCCCCTCACCGGCGCCACTGTCATCGAAAAAGGCACTCGGAATGGCATTGTTACGGATGAGCGGGGAGCGTTTTCGCTCAATGTAGGTGAAAAAGCTGTATTGCAAATCTCCTATATCGGATATGTCACAAAAGAAATCAAAGCGTCGTCGATCGGAAACAAATCTTTTGAAATAACACTATTAGACGATGTACAATCATTGGAAGAAGTGGTCGCTGTCGGGTATGGCAAAACGACAGCGATCCTTCCATCCCTTATGCGTCAAGGGTATTCACTTTGAAACCGGATGTGGTCAGTTTCCAGGGGGTCAATGTCAAACCAGGCTCTTTCAAGTTCAAAAATATTGATGGCAGTACAGACAATGTTGTCAATGAGTATGACAAGACCATCATCAGCCACAGCAGCCCCCGATTTTTTGGCGGTATCGGCAATAATTTTAAGTATAAGGGATTAGAACTGTCTGTATTTCTAAATGGTCAGTATGGCAATGAAGTCTTCAACGAATCGCGTTACCGGCTGGAAGGAGGCGCTCCGCTGGCTTATTTGAACCTGACAAAAGATTTTTGGGAAAACAGATGGACGCCCGAAAATCCTACCAATAGATATGGAACATTCAGTGTTGATACGGAAAATACTACGGCGTCACAAGTCTCAAGTTATTATGTGGAAGACGCCTCATTTCTGCGTCTAAAAACAGTGACCATCGGATATAGATTTCCCAAAAAGAAACTCATTTGGGGCGTTTCCGATTTGAAAATTTATGTAACGGCAGACAATCTCTACACCTGGACAAAATATTCAGGATTTGATCCTGAAGTCGATTCCAATGTGTTTTTGCTTCAAGGATTCGACAGAATATCTTATCCTCGCTCACGATCTGCCATAGCAGGTGTAAATATTACTTTTTAATTTTATTAAATAATTATATTACAATAATATAACTATGAAACGAGCATGATTTAACAAACATCCAAGTTGATGACAATAATGACATGCGAGTTCCATACGACCTTTTAAAAACAAATGATTTACGTATGAAAAAAATATTATTCTTTGTAACTGCAACATTGCTTCTTACGACCGGTTGCAATGATTATCTTAACACAGTGCCGTTTTCAAACACTACTGCGGATAATTTTTATAAGACGGCGAACGACGCCGAACTTGCGATCACCGGCTGTTATAACCGTTTGGTAGGGGGGAGTGCATATACATTATTTGGATCTGGTATTCAGTCATTATTAGATTCCGGAACAGATGAATGTGTATTGAGGGAAGGACTTTCAGAGCCTACATTCGGACAATTTCCATTGGGAACTTATCCGGAAGACCATCTGATGTTTAGTGCAGCGTGGCACACGCTGTATAACAGTATCAACCGTACCAACTATCTGCTCGAAAAGATTGAAGACATTGATATGAGCCTTACCCGAAAAACAGAAATCAAGGGTGAAGCGCACTTTTTACGCGGATTTTTTTATTTTTATTTGGGTGTACTGTATGGTGGAGCGCCGGTTTATACCACTTCCTATCAAGATCCTGAAGCGCCGCGCAACAGCCTACAGGAGGTTTTCCTGCAAGCGATTGAAGATTTGACATTTGCAAGCGAATCTCTTCCCGACAGAGCGGGAATCACAGGCAGGGCGAATAAATGGACAGCATCCGGTTATTTGGTGAAAACATATTGCTATTTGGCCGCATGTAAGAAAAACAATGTCGGCACCAATTTCGCAAAAAATGGCAATAAAGTGTTTTTCGGGGATGTCCCTGGGGAGATCACTCGTGAAAATCAATATACGATCGTAACAAAAATCCCTTATGGAACACCTGACGGAGTAATCAATCTTTATGTAGAAAAGGAAGGTGTTCGGTCTTTGCCGTTTGAATTTGAAGTCGGCCTGATTTTTAGCGACGATTTCAACCGTAGCTCAACCGCTTGGGTAGATAAATCCGCATCAGATATCCTCGGCAAGGGATGGGAAATAATTGGCGGTCAATTCCGTATAGATAATCAGCTGCTGTATTCTGAAGAAGGAAAGATACTTTGCAAACTGGATAGCGCTGTTACGGAAAATGATATGGGACACAGCTTTAGGCTCGGTATTGATTTTAGAATAGATGTAGCGGCCGGGACCTGTTTTGCAGGATTAATTTTCAATGCACAGGATGCTGACAACTGGTATGTGCTCCGAGTTGGAGGTGCAGGAGGACTTGTTCAGTTCCTTGCAACTAACAATGGAGGTATGGGATGGTCTGGAGTCATGTTCAACAAGTCGGGGTATGCTTTCCAGGGCGGTAATACATTCTATCGGCTGACCGTATTTTCGGATACTCCGGGGGCATTTGATGTAAAAATCACTTCTCTCGATACCGGCGAAACAGTGTTCGATGAAAGGGTGACAGATTCTGCCGTTCGTTTTACGGGTGGAGTTGCAGGTATATTTTCCCTGGAAACGCATACTCAATTCGATAATTTTACATTGTCTGTTAAATAAAACATAATGTCATGTACAAATTAGCGATCTTGGTATGTCTGCTTATCTTTTTGAGATGTAAGGAAACATCGCAAAATGAAACTGTAGATGAAACAGTGAATGAAATAACAATTTTCCGCGATCTGAAGTTTCAAGACGGGATCGGTATTTCCGGCGTTACTACCCTTGAACCTCAAAATCAGGATACGATTACACCCTTTGGAGCAGGTTCGGGTAAACCCATCTGGAGAATTGCGCAATGGGGAACAAAATTTGAAGATTTGAAGCTGGGCAGCATGAATGTCGGATGGGAAGTGCCGGGTACAGCGGTACACAGCCTCGGCAACGGACAAATGCTCGTTTACGGGCAACAGTCCGACATCATACAGTTGATCGGGCCGCCCTACAGCTCGCCTTCGGTATTGTCGTTACAACTTCCGAAGGAATATTCCGTCGCTTCCGAACGCGAAAAAGGCACGGCCGTCTGGCATCACCAGATCAGCAAAAACGGTGAACCTGTTGCCGAAATAACCGACTTCGTGGTCGCCGGAACGCCTTGTTTTATTCGTAAGATTAAGGCTTTGCAGGCTTTTTATTATCGGGCGACGCTGCACAAAAGTCCTATAATAGATAATAAATCCGTCATTCACGACGCCGCAACTACGGCCTTCCTGATGAAAACGCCTCCGGGAACACCGTTTTACAACGATTATCCGCTGATCCGAGAACAATGCCATCAGTTCGTTACAACAGGCGCCGTAACATTAGACAGCAGCCGCTTACAGATAAAACCTGGAGAAAGTTTTTTGTACGTTATCGGCGGAAACTATCCGGAATGTGCTTCCGCAACAAGAAAAATCATAAATGAATCTCCAACCCTATGGCTTCAACAGACGCGCGATTGGTGGCAAACGTTTACCGCTCGGCGGCGAAATTTTGAATCCCTGTTGCCGGCAGGCGCTCCGCAACGCGCGAAACTTTTACAGACAATTGATGACGTGGCGGTTATGATTAAATGCCAGCAGGGACAGGAAGGCGCGGTTATCGCCGGCTACAACTATCATTTGGGTTATGTGCGCGACCAGTACGGCGTTTCGCGGGGATTACTGAAACTCGGTTACACCGATGAAGCGCGGCAAATTCTTGATTTTTATTATCGGATATGGCAAAAAGAAGGACGCATCCACAATGCGCAAGGCCTTGGAAACTTCGCTTTTCACATCCATGAAAACGACGACGTGGAGATCACCGGTTACCTGATTATTCAAGCGTTTGACTATCTGCAAACGACCAACGACAACGCCTTTATCGCGCATATTTATCCGATGCTCGAATGGGCTTGGGACGTGCAGACACACCAACTGCTGAAAGGGATGTTGCCGTTCAATGGCGACGAAACATTTGTGGCCGGCGGCCTGCTGCCGCGTTCTGCGCTGATGGACGGTTCCGCCGAAGCCACGCTGCTCTTTATCAACGGCGGCGAGGCTTTGCTTGCATGGGCGGAAACAAACGGCAAAATGACCGGCGATCGGTTGACGGAAGCGCGACAGATCCTGAACGCGACAAAACAGGCGTATAACATCAACTTTCTGCGCGAAGGCAGATTAGCCACCAACAACCCCGACCGGATGAAAGGGGAAACTTATCCGGAATTTCGGCATGGCGTCTGCGAACAGGCAAATGCCGTCGAAGGCTGTCAGTTCTTCGGATGGACGCAGCATACGGAAACCAACCGTTACCTCTGTGCAAACTGCTTCGTCCGCTCATCGTTGCCCGCCGTAGCGCCGGAAACGTTTTTCCTGCCGTCGGTTACGCTGATGCCCTATTATACGCACGACGCCTTTATCGACCCCGGTATCCTCGGCAAACAATTGAATGAACTGGCCGATTTTTACATTCGCAATCGCATGTTGCCGTCGAAACAGGCGAATAACGGAATCAACAAAATCACGGGCTACGATTACGGATTTTTCCTGTATGCGCTGACGCTGACCGGTAATCCGCTTGCGGCGCAGGTGTATGACGATATGCTCTCCGTACTCGATTCTACAGGCGCATGGGTGGAATATTACGTGGACGGACATCCCAACGGCACGTTTTGCCGCCCATGGGAAAGCGCCATCAACTTGGAAGCGGC
>JAISUK010000008.1 GCA_031272075.1 Dysgonamonadaceae bacterium | reverse complement strand
CACGGCATTATGCGCGTTTTCAAGGTTGGCGACGCGACCGAATACGGCAAAGTTTACGAGGGCGCACAAATCGACAATTCCGTCGAAACGCCTCTGAATAAACAACTTGACGGCTTGGCTGATTTGATTACAAAAGCAAGTTATGTCATTGCAGCGTTGATTGTGGTTGGGCGTTTGATTTGGTATTTCCTTGAAACATCCCCCCTTGAGGGGGGGCTTGGGGGGGCAGATTGGATACTTTTCGGCGGCTTCGTTTTAAAAACCGTGATGATTGCCGTAACAGTCATTGTCGTTGCCGTTCCCGAAGGACTTCCGATGAGCGTAACTCTCTCATTAGCATTAAGTATGAAGCGGATGTTGAGTACCAACAACCTTGTCCGCAAAATGCACGCCTGCGAAACGATGGGCGCTACGACCGTGATTTGTACCGATAAAACGGGGACGCTGACGCAGAATCAGAGGAAAGTTGTAGCCCCCCCCGTCCCCCCCACAAGGGGGGAGTCGGTCCGCTCATTTATCCCCGTTCCATCTTTGAATGGCGATGAAAAATCTTTGCTCGTCGCAGAGGGTATTGCTGTTAATTCCACTGCGCATCTCAATTTTGCTAAACTTTCCCCCCTTGTGGGGGGGGCAGGGGGGGCTGTTTTGGGCAACCCCACCGAAGGCGCATTACTTCTCTGGCTCCACGAGCAGGGCATAAACTACCTGCCATTGCGCGAAGAAGCCGAAATCGTCGAGCAACTGACTTTCTCGACCGAGCGCAAATATATGGCGACTATCGTCAATTCGCCATTGCTCAAAAAGAAAGTCCTTTATGTAAAAGGCGCGCCGGAAATCATTCTTCAATTAACAATTAATAATGAACAATTAACAATTGAAAAAAGAGACGCAATCGAGCGACAACTTGCTGAATATCAGAATAAAGCAATGCGAACACTCGGCTTCGCCTACGCCATTATCGAAGACGACGCCGACTACATAAAGGACGGCAAACTAATTTTCAATTCTCAATTTTCAATTCTCAATTTTTTGGGCATCGTCGCCATTTCCGACCCCGTCCGCCTCGAAGTGCCCGACGCAGTGCGCGATTGCCTCAAAGCGGGCATCGACGTGAAAATCGTTACCGGCGACACTCCGGGTACGGCAAAGGAAATCGGTCGACAAATCGGACTGTGGGGCGAGAATGAGCCTGAAAATCATCATATTACTGGGACTGAATTTGCCGCAATGAGCGACGAGGACTTGTTGAAAATCGTCTTGGACTTAAAAATTATTTCGCGAGCGCGACCGATGGACAAACAGCGTTTGGTTGCCCTTTTGCAGCAAAAAAATCAGGTTGTGGCAGTTACCGGCGACGGCACCAACGACGCTCCGGCTTTGAATCAGGCGCAAGTCGGGCTTTCGATGGGCGACGGCACGTCCGTTGCCAAAGAAGCCAGCGACATCACTATCATCGACAATTCGTTCCGTAGCATCTCGCGCGCAGTGATGTGGGGACGCTCGCTGTATCAAAACATTCAGCGCTTCATCCTGTTTCAGATGACGATCAACGTGGCCGCCTGTCTCATCGTACTGATAGGCGCATTCCTCGGCACGGAATCACCACTAACAGTCACTCAAATGCTGTGGGTAAACCTCATCATGGACACCTTCGCGGCCATGGCGTTGGCTTCGCTGCCTCCCAACGAGAAGGTGATGAGAGACAAGCCACGCAAGACCGACGATTTCATCATCAGCCGTCCGATGTGGAAAAGCATCCTCGGCGTGGGTGTCTTCTTCGTCGTCCTGCTGTTCGGCCTGATTCAGTATTTCCGACAAACCGACATCACGGCATTGAGCCAGTTCAGCTTGAGCGAATTCTTCGGCAACTATTTCAATTTCAATCACGGCAACGGACTTTCCGCCTACGAACTGTCGCTGTTTTTCACCATTTTCGTGATGTTGCAATTCTGGAATATGTTCAACGCCAAAGCATTCCTTTCCGGCAAATCTTCGTTTAACGCACTCGGTAACTGCCGCGGATTCCTGACGATCGCCGGCGTGATCCTGATCGGTCAATGGCTGATCGTCACCCTCGGCGGCGAAATGTTCAATGTGGTGCCACTGAAACCGTCGGATTGGGGAATCATCCTCGGAACCACTTCCCTTGTGCTGTGGGTTGGAGAGATCGGAAGACATTGGAGAATAGTGGTTAGTGGTTAGTGGCTAGTAACTTCTCTTCTAACTTCTAACTTCTAACTTCTAACTTAAATATTAAGTAATTATGTATAAAACGATCATCTTTTTTTTCTCCTGCGTGGGAATGATCTTCGCAGGATGTGTTTCAAATGAAAAAGCAACGGAGGCGTTTGCACCCTCAGTGTATGTCAATCCGTTTATCGGAGCCAGTACAAGTGTCGGAGAAGCGGGTGTTTACCACGGCTTGGGTAAAACCTTTCCGGGCGCCACGACGCCTTACGGGATGGTGCAGGTCAGCCCGAACACCATTACCGGAGGAGATAACGGTCCGGGATACAGCGATGAACACAAAACCATCGAGGGATTTGCCTTTACCCAAATGAGCGGAATCGGCTGGTTCGGCGATTTGGGGAATTTCCTCGTCATGCCGACCACAGGCGAGTTAAAGCTCATTGCCGGGAAGGAAGACGGCAGCATCGGCGGCTACCGTTCATATTACAATAAAGCAACGGAAACAGCCAAAGCGGGCTATTACGCCGTTGAACTCACCGACTACCGCATCAAAGCGGAAGCGACAGCCGCCCCCCACAGCGGCATCCTGAAGTTTACTTTTCCGGAACATCAGCGCTCAAGGATCCAGATTGACCTCGCCCGCAGGGTTGGAGGCACTTCTGTATATCAATATGTGAAAGTATTGAACGACAGCACCATCCAAGGTTGGATGCAATGCTCCCCCGATGGAGGCGGTTGGGGAAACGGCGATGGACATGCCGACTATACGGTGTATTTTTACGCACGATTCAGTAAACCACTGGTGAATTACGGATTCTGGAGCGCCGTCATCCCGGACGACTGGAGTCGCAAACTGGAAGAGGTGACAAGCATACCGTACCTGAAACAGGTGGCTCAAGCTCCTGTCATCAAAGACAAAACGGAACTGGAAGGGAAGCACCTCGGTTTTTTTACCGAATTTGAGACCCGTCAGGACGAAGCCGTCACATTGAAAGTTGGCATCTCTTTTGTGGATATGGACGGAGCGGAAAAGAATTTCAATGCCGAAATCGCTGACAAAGATTTTGAACAAATCCGCGAAGAAGCCCAAGCATTGTGGGACAAAGAACTCAGTCGAATCAAAATCGAAGGCGGAACGGCCGACCAGCAGACCATCTTCTATACTTCCCTCTATCATACCATGATTGACCCGCGCTGCTATGCCGATGTCGACGGACGCTATACCGGCGGCGACAAGACCGTATACACCAGTCCGGATTTCACCAAACGTACCATCTTCAGCGGTTGGGACGTCTTCCGAAGCCAGTTTCCGCTGCAGACAATCATCAATCCGAAACTGGTCAACGATTTGTTAAATTCATTGATCACCCTGGCTGACCAAAGCGGTCGCGAATATTTCGAACGCTGGGAAATTGTCAACGCCTATTCCGGCTGCATGCTCGGAAATCCCGCGTTGTCCGTCCTCGCAGATGCTTACCTGAAAGGGATTCGCAACTATGATATCGATAAAGCTTACCAATATGCGAAAAATACTTCGCAAAAGTTCGGCAACAACGATACACTCGGCTACACAGGGCCTCCTTTCAGCATCTCGCACACCTTGGAATATGCGTATACCGACTGGTGCATCGCGCAATTGGCAAAAATGTTGGGAAATGCCGAAGACGAATTATTATTCCTGCAAAAAAGTCAAGCCTATCGAAACATCTTCGATGAAGAAAAAGGATGGTTCCGCCCTCGCCTGTCGGACGGTTCTTGGGAACCCTGGCCTGAGAACGCCAGAACCAAAGAATGGTACGGATGCATCGAATCAAACCCCTATCAGCAAGGATGGTTCGTGCCGCACGACGTGAAAGGCCTGGTCGAATTGACCGGTGGCGATACGGGAAAAGTCATCGCAGACCTGACCAACCTGTTCGAGAAAGCGCCTGACGACCTGCATTGGAACGATTATTACAACCACGCAAACGAACCGGTACACCATGTGCCGTTCCTCTTCAATCGACTGGGAGCGCCCTGGTTGACGCAGAAATGGAGCCGGCACCTCTGCGAGAAAGCCTATTCCAACAAAGTGGCAGGGCTTGTCGGCAACGAAGATGTCGGGCAAATGTCGGCATGGTATGTATTGGCCGCGTCGGGCATCCATCCGGTATGTCCGGGAGATACCCGCCTGGAAATCACCAGCCCTGTGTTCGATAAAATCGAATTTCAGTTGGATCCTGATTATTTCAAAGGCACCAAATTTACCATCGTCGCACACGACAATTCCCCGACAAATCGCTATATTCAGAAAGCATTATTGAACGGTAAAACGTTTAATCGTTGCTATATCGACTTCAAAGAGATCGTCAACGGCGGCTTGTTGGAACTGTATATGGGCGACACACCTAACCAGCAGTGGGGACTGCAAACGAATTGAGGGATACGTAACTAATCGTGAAACGCAATAAATAAGATCATTCACAACAATAAAATTCCTTATAATATTAACGGGAATTTGATGCCGTTTTTACGTATAAATTGCTATATTTGCAGAGTCATTTAGAAACAATCAATTTCTACGGTAGGAAATAGTTTGAGAATGATTCCGTGTGAATAGACAGATTAATTAAATATTATACGTATGAAACAAACGAAACTGAAGATTTTATCAATCGCGTCACATTATGCAGGAGCGTTTCTTTTGCTGATGCTGTTGTACGCTTCCCCATGTCTTTCTCAGACAGGCGGTAAAACGATAACAGGCTCCGTGATCGATATCGATGGAGCGCCCGTGGTAGGCGCAAGCATTACGGATGTAACCCGCAAAACGGGGACTACGACCGATCTTGAAGGACGTTTCTCTCTAAACGTTTATTCAGGAGACATATTAACCGTTTCGTGCATCGGTTACCTTCCCCAGAAAATCACTGTCGGGAATCAAAATGTGTTACTCTTCACCCTCGTCGAAGACGAAAAACAACTCTCCGAAGTGGTGGTTGTCGGTTACGGCACGCAAAAGAAATTGAGCGTCACCGGCGCTGTTTCGCAGATACGCGGCGAAGAACTCTTGAAAGCACCGACCGCCAATGTCACCAACCTGCTTGCGGGAAGGATCGCGGGTGTAACGGCCTTGCAGCAATCCGGACAGCCGGGTTCGGATGCGTCCAGCATCCTGGTGCGCGGAGCAGGCGCTAAATCGGTCGTTGACGGGGTTGTACGTGATCTCTCGGAAATCGATCCCAACGACATCGCTACCATCTCCGTCTTGAAAGACGCTTCGGCAGCCGCCATTTACGGACTAGACGCAAGCGCCGTCATCATCGTCACCACCAAACGTGGCCAAGCAGCTCCATCCAAAATCAATTTCACCGCATCTTACGGCCTCAGCACCAATACCGAAATGCTGCAACTGCTCGACGGTCCGCAATATGCCTATTGGTACAACAAAGCGCGGGTGATGGACGGCAACGACCCGGTTTTCTCCGAAGAGCATGTACGCAAAATGCTTGCCGGCGAAGGCGGATGGGGCAATACCAATTGGTATGAAGAAACTTTCGGAACCGGAACAAACTCCGAATACAACATCAATGCCTCCGGTGGAACCGAAAAAATCAAATATTTCGTTTCTGCCAGCTATTTCGACCAAACAGGGAATGTAGAGAATTTTACATACAACCGCATGAACCTGCGCTCGAACATCGATGCGAAAATCACCAACAACCTGGCATTGACTTTTGACCTCGCAGGACGCATCGAAAACCGCAGACGCTCTACCTGGAGCACCGACCCTTCGGTGGGCAGCAACATCGCCCAGCAAGCCGTACGCGCACTGCCTTTTGTGCCTACACAATGGGAAGGCCTGCCAGTAGCCACCCCGACCGCCAGTTCGTTTGTCAGCCCCCTGGCAAGCGCTTCGGACGCAGGTGGATACCGTACCGACAAGTCAAACATCATGCAGACCACCGTCGCACTCAACTACAGTGTGCCTTTCATCGAAGGATTGAGTGCGAAATTTGCCGTCTCGTACGATTACACCGACGGGATGTCGAAACAGATGACCATCCCTTACGACGTATACAAAGTCAGGTATCCTTCCGACCCGTCGGGCGACATCTCTTATTACCGCGATTATTTCCCGTCGAAAGGAGATGCAGCTTTGACCGAAGGCGCTACCCGTTCAATCTCGCTGACCACCAATACCAGTCTCCGGTACGAACGAAACTGGAACGATCTGCATCACCTGAACGCTTTGCTGCTGATGGAAACCTATCAAACCGACTACAACGGGCTGAGCGCACAGGGATTCGGATTCACCTTCCTGGAGCTGGACGAACTGAGCCGAGCGACACTTGCCGACAGAAACGGCATCAGCGGTTCGAGCAGCCATACGCGGCAAGCAGGTTACCTGGGAAGAATCAATTATGACTATGCGGGAAAATATTTACTCGAACTCACTGCCCGCTACGACGGCTCTTACCGGTTCGGCGGAAAAAATATCAACGGCAAACGTTGGGTGCTGACTCCCGCTACCTCCGTCGGTTGGCGGCTGTCGGAAGAAAAATGGTTCAAAGATGCGCTGCCTTGCTTCAACAATTTCAAACTGCGGGGAGGAATCGGATTGACAGGACTGACCAGCGGACTGCCCGCCTATTTCTACCTCAACACTTTCAGCAGCGTCGCCAATGCCGTGGTGATAGGCGGCGTATCGGAAACCGGATTAAACACCTCCGCGTTGGCCAACGTCAACCTCACCTGGTCGAAATCACTGCAATACAACGCCGGTTTCGACGCCACACTCTGGAATGGACTGCTGGGCGTAGAGTTTGACGTCTTCTATAAATATATCTACGACATACCGGCTTATGTGGCTTCCAGCACCGCCGATTCGTGGGGTGGATATGTCTACGGATACGAAAACGTGAATAAAAAAGACCACAAGGGATTTGAAGTGGCATTGACGCATACCAAAAAAGTCGGCGATTTCACTTACCGAATCGGTCTGAACGGGACTTACGCCAAACGACGCTGGCTGAAATACAACGATGCGGAAAATACGCCCGACTACCTCAAACTGACAGGGAAGGAAGAAGGTGCGCTGGAAGGGTTTATCGCCCTGGGACTGTTTCGCGACCGCGAAGAAATCAACAATTCTGCGGTGATGGATATCTATTCGAGAGATAAATTGCAGCCCGGCGACATCAAATACCTCGACCGCAACGGCGACGGGAAAATCACTTACGATCAAGACCGCGGCTGGGTCGGCAAATCGGCCTACCCGAAGTTTACCGGCGGTCTGGACTTTTATGCCGAATGGAAAGGCATCGACATCTCTTTCCTGTGGCAAGGAGCAGCCGACCGTACCATCGCGCTTACGGGTGTTTATTCCGGTGTGGGAATGGACAACAGCCTTTTCACAAAGAGTTTCTATCACACCTCGAATACCCCGCTCTACCTGGTGGAAAATTCCTGGACGGAAGATAATCCCAACGCCATTTTCCCGCGTCTGACCATCACGCCGTCGACCACCAACAACGCCTATTCATCGACTTTCTGGTATCGCAACGGCGATTACCTGCGGCTGAAAAGCGCGCAGATAGGTTATAATTTCAATCCTAAACTGTTGAGAAAGACGGGCATCAATGCGCTTCGACTGTATGTGGAAGGGCAAAATCTGCTTACTTTCAGTGAATTGACGAAATACAACATCGACCCCGAACAGCCCGGCGTATCCAATGGATACTATCCACAACAACGGGTGTTTGCAGGCGGTATTAAATTAACCTTTTAATGATTATGGATATGAATAAGATACTGCTTTTCTCACTGTGTTGCACGCTGTTATTTATCGCCGGATGTGACGAATATATCGATACAACACCTACCGACCGGCTTTCGGACAAGATTGTCTGGGGCAATATTAATTATGTCACTTCATACAACAATACGTTTTATGCCTATATCGATCGCTACGGTTTGTTCTCCAGCCCTTCGCAATTTGGAGGCAAATTGACCGAAGGTTTGACCGAAACGCTCAAATACGGCTCAAACGTTGCCGGAGAAGGGGATGCCAACAATTATGTTTTAGACCCGGCGCGTATTTCTCCCGACCAGAATCTGCTGGGGACTTGGGCTGCCACCTACGAACGAATCAGACGTGTGAATGAGTTCCTGGTCAATCTCCAGCAATTTGGATCTTTTGATGCCGCCACCAGCCGCTTGTTTGAAGCACAGGCACGCTTCTTCCGCGCATACCTCTATTTCCAACTGGCAAAAAGACATTGCGACGGCAATAAGCACGGGGTGATCCTCTACACCGACCTCAATTTCCAGAAATCCAAGCCTTGCGCTTCAGCGGAAGAAACCTGGAACCTGATAGAAAGCGATCTTGATTTCGCTGCGGAAAACTTGCCGGAATCCTGGGACGCCGCCAACGAAGGACGATTGACCAAAGGCGCCGTCTATGCCTTCAAATCGCGCGCAATGCTGTATGCCGAACGCTGGCAATCTGTAAAAAATGCCGCAGACGCGGTTTTTGCACTGAACAAATACGCATTGACCGCCAATTATGCCGACGCATGGAAAGGCTCTAATTCGGAGTCGATTCTCGAATACAAATATTTGCGAACCGGTCCCAATCATAACTTCGACCTGAAATATGCTACCTACGGCGAAGTCGCCGACCAGGGAGGCGCCGCTGGCCCCACCCAAGAAATGGTGGAAGCCTACGAAAAAGCCGACGGGACAAGCGTGGACTGGACACCCTGGCACAATACGGAAGGCACAACGGCACAGCCGCCATATTCGCAACTCGAACCGCGTTTCCAGGCAACAGTGATCTACAGCGGCTGCACCTGGCAGGGCAAAATCATGCAAAACTCAGTCAACGGCGTCAACGGACAATATATGGAATACCGCGCCGAAGCCTACCCCAAAGGCCGCACGGTTACCGGATACTACCTCCGAAAACTGCGCGACGAAAGTTTTACCCAACTCCTGCAATATGCCAGCTCACAGACCCTGGTAGAAATCCGGCTGGCTGAAGTATACCTCAACCGCGCCGAAGCGGAATACCGCCTGAACAACCCCGCAGGCGCCCTCAGCGACATCAACGCCATTCGCGCACGCGTGAATCTGCCGTCGAAATCCGGGCTTACCGGCGATGCGCTGTTTACAGCCATCCGTCAGGAAAGGAAAATCGAACTCGCCTACGAAGGTCATCTCTATTGGGATATGCGCCGCTGGCATCTGGCCGACAAGGACTATCCCACGGGCTATAACAACTACCGTGTGCATGGCTTGAAGATTTCAGGTACCGCCGGTAGCTACACTTATCAATACGTCGACTGCGACAAGGAAGACCGCAAATTCCTCGAAAGAATCTACGTCTTACCGATCCCCAGCACCGAATTGAACAACAATACGGGAGCAGAACAATATGAAGAATGGAGATGATTCAAACTTAAGAATTAAGAATTAAGAATTAAGAATTGATTGAGATATGAATAACAAAATAATGATATTATTTGCGGGAATAATGGTTTGGCTGAGTGGATGCCAATCGCCCGACGAATTGATGCCGCCTGTCTCCAGGAAGGGTATCAACAGTATCACTGCAAGATTTTATGATGGGACGGGCGAATTTGTCGGCATTACCGACAGCGTCAACCACGAGATCGTGATTCCGATCCCTTATTATTATCCTGAAGAAAGCAACAGCCAGGTGACTTCGCAAATGCTGGAAAAAATGCGCATCGTGGCTAACCTCGACAACAATGTTACGGTTGAACCGGCCTTGCTTTTCCTGAACTTAAATCCGGAGAACGCTCATTCCATCACCGTCACCGACGAAAGGAAAGGCAAACAGCAATACACCATCCGGGGTGAAATCCGCAAGAGTGCAAAATGCGCAATCGAATCGTTCCGCATCGACGAGCTCAACCTGGATGGCGTGATCAACGAGACGGCAAAGACCATTTCCATCGTCACCATCGAAACGCTTCCGCCGGCAAAAGCCAGCATCAGCCTGTCGCCTCACGCTACCATCAGTCCGGATCCCCGCGTGACGGAGATCGACTTCAACAACGAACCCAAATTTGTTGTGACCGCGCACGACGGCACTACAGCCACTTACACCGTCATCAAAGCGACACCTGCTAAACTGCCGTCGGGAATCCGTCCGGGCAGCGCAAAAATCCTGTTCGAGAAAGCGACCATCGTCGATTTGGGCGCCACCGTCCACAACCACGGCGGCATCGCGGCGACAAAAGATTATATCCTGATCAGCAATCGCGCTGCACAAAGCGTATTGATCGATGCCAAAACGGGCGCATTGATTTCTATGTACGACGTTTCAGCGATTTCCAACCCGGCTTTGGGCAATTTCTACAATACCGCCGACGATGCAGGACATGTTTTGATCTGCAACCTGGCGCAGAATCACGGCACTTTCAAGGTTTGGAGACTCGATTTGCCGTCAGGCACGCCGCAACTCTATATCGACTGGTCGGCCAATACCTCACTCGCTATCGGTCGCAAACTGTCGGTTCAGGGCGATATTGCCGGCAATGCCATCATTACCGCTCCATTACTGACAGGTACGGACAGCAAATTTGCCCGCTGGAAAGTCACTAACGGCGTGTTGCAGTCACAAGTCCCTGAAATAGTGACAGTCTCTGGAATAACCTGGACAACCAATGTGGATGTGGTATCCACTTCCGCTACCGACGTCAATGCCGACTATTTTGTCGCCAGATACGGAGACCATACGGCAGGCGAAAACGGCAATGTCTATTCGATGCTCAACTGGGTGAATGGCTCCAGCAATGCGGTACGTAAGTCATTGGTGAACGTCAACAGCAATTTCGTCGTCAATGCGGTGGATTTCATCGAATTCAACAAAACACCCTACGCGCTGGTGAATTATGTGAATGCGGCTACCTGGGGACAAGCAGACCAGATATTCCTGGTCAATGCCGCCTCATTAGACAATTTTACGGCCAACTACAATTCGTGGGGCGCCACGACGGAAGTGGGCGGCGCAGTAGAATGGACAACCGGGCTTGCTAACGGCTACAGCATGTATAACGGATTCGGGAAAGGTGTAGGCGCCGCCAATGCCAACGCCGCCGGCGATGTGGCGTTCGTACAGTCGCCCGACGGCTATTTCCTGTATGTATACTTCATGTTTACCAACGGTTATATTGTAGGCGTACAGTTCGATTGCATTGATTTATAAACAGTAGAGACGCACGGCGTACGTCTTTCACCGCCGTGCGTTTTTATATTATACCAACAGATTATTATAGCATGAAGAAAGAATTGCTTGTTTTCCTGATTTGGCTTCCGTGGCTGATCGTGTCATGCGGAAATGACGATCACAGCGTGCCGCCATGGGAATGGGAAGATCCTCCGGTTGATACCATTCCTGTGGGGGAAGACGGCAAGCCGCGTTACCTCTGGATAGATGCGTCGGCCAATTTCCCCGATTTTGCCAACAGCAAAGCGAATATCGTTCGTGACCTCACTCTGGCCAAGAATGTCGGATTTACACATGTCGTGGTAGACATACGCCCCCCGTCGGGAGATGTGCTTTACAACACCGAGAAAACAGCGAAAGTAGCATGGCTCGGCGCTTGGGTAAACGGGACGTACAGCAAAATCACTCGGACTGTCGATTGGGACTACCTCCAGGCATTCATCGATGCCGGTCATGAATTGGGATTGAAAGTCTTTGCAGGATTCAATACCATGGTGGGCGGACATCAGACGGCGCTGGGCGGTAGCGGAATCCTGTTTCGCGAGCCAAGCAAAAAGAATTGGGCGACACAATTGCTTACTTCCGCCGGAATCGCCAATACGATGGATATCGGCGGCGATGGCACACGCTTTTTCAATCCGGCCAACGAAGAAGTGCAGGAGTTTTTGTTGGGCTTGATCGAAGACCTGGCTTCCTATTCCGATCTGGACGGAATCATTCTCGACCGCGCCCGTTATGACGACCTCGACAGCGATTTCTCGGAAGAAAGCCGGAAGCAGTTTGAATCTTATATCGGGAAAAAAGTGACTTTCCCCGACGAGGTGATGGAGGCTTCCATCAAAGCAGGCTCGCTCCCTGCTACGCTACCGACGTATTTCAAACAATGGCTCGAATTTAGGGCGAAAACCACTTACGATTTCCTGGACAAAGCCCGCACGAGGGCAAAAGCCAAGAACAGCAAAATCAACTTCGGCGTGTATGTAGGCGGCTGGTATTCGACTTATTACTCGATGGGCGTCAATTGGGCAAGCAAAAAATACAACACTGCGACCGACTATCCCAAATGGGCAAGTGCTGATTATTACAAATACGGATTCGCGGCTTTGGCTGACGTCATCTTGATCGGAGCCTACGCCACTCCCAATCAGATTTACGGCACATCGGAATGGACGGTACAGGGCTTTTGCTCCAGGGCGAAAAACCTGATTAAGGGCGATGCGGTGGTTGCTGGCGGCCCCGACGTGGGAAATTACGGCTGGGACGGCAGCGGAAGCTATTCTGATGCAGTGTGTTACGAGGCGGTCACCAGTTCGGTCGATGCCGCCATCAATGCTTGCGACGGCTATTTCCTCTTCGACATGATCCACCTGAAGCTGAAACCGGAAAAATGGAATCGGGTGAAGATGGGGATCGATAATTATTTGAAATAGTAGATCAACATATTGAAGCCGTCTCGCAACTTGTTAGACAACACAAAGTTGAGTGCATGTATTTGTTTGGTTAGGCGCTAACGGATCGTTTTTCCCGAATACAAGAAATAGCAAAAATCATTCGTACCGTATTATTCCGATACTATCTCATTCATTATTTCAATTATTGCGTCAATATTATCTTCTTCCGAATTGTATGGTAACGAAGTATAAACGATTTCCCTGATATTATTGTTTTTAAGCAGTTGTCGACATTTTTCTTGCAGATAGTCAATCAGTTGTTGATTATCGCAATTCCCAATGTCGTCTGCCAGCGTAGCGCAATTATTCATAATATAAACGATATCTTCCAAGTCGTGGCTGCCTCGAATATCAATTCCACCTCTGCCAGCAAGCGCCTCAAATTTTGTCGCTATGTAATATTCAACGGGCAGAATATAAATATTTGTTTTATCGGGCAATGCAGCGATTGTTTTATGACTCATACCATCGCCGTACCATCTGTTGCTGAATCCCAAAATATCAGGATTTACTGGCATAAAATCCACTATAATACCCTGATATAGTTTCCTGCAAACAGGAGCGCCTTCGGATATGTCATTACTGAATCCCAACGAGCGGAGTTCTTGTTCCAATCGAGTATAATCAAGATATGTATTTATCTGAATATCAACGATGCAGTCCACATCAAGAGTAGGGCGTATATCCGACAGTTCGAGATAATCAGCATAGAGTTCAGCTACCGAACCGCCAACAAAGACCATTTTTTCTTTTAGATCGCCTAATGCATTGGCAATCATCTATATCATTTCAATATTTGTGGCTGCCATAGTTGTTCAGTCTTTTGTCCAATTCTTCAATAGCAATGTCTATTTCGCGTTTTTTGCCGGTTCGCAACGTGTCTACGATCGCGAGCAATTCATACAGTTCCGGCTCATTTTCAATAAATTTCGGGATTTGAGGATAGAGCGGAACGATGGCGTTTCCACGTCGGGTTCCTTTATAGTATTTCCATACGTAGTTCTCGCCATTTGCCGCAATTCGTTGATTGACAGGCGGCGCCGAATGAGCCGTGGCAATTCCTCGCGAGGAACCGCCTATTTGCGGCGGAAAAACATATTTCAGCCCGTGAACGAGGAATTCGCGCAACGCCAATTTGTTAACGCGATTTTTGGCGGGATTGACCAATCCGGTAACGCAATTCCTGTTCATAGCCTTACTCACTTCACCGATGCTTATATGAAGCGAATCAGCCAAACCTTGCATTGTCCAATGAATATTGCAGGTTACTAACTTCAATAAAATGACCACATCGTGCGGTCTCATTCCGTTATGTTTTTGCATACGCTTTCAAATTAATTTTTTCCATTTTCCATATTGTGAAAAATAGCATATAATCAACTGTAATTTAAATAGTTAACCGTGCTGGCAATTAAAATTATCTGCACAAATGTAGTGATGATTTCGTTACCAGCAAAATTTTTCGATTGTTTTTTTGAACCCGTAAGTTCAATTAGTAAATGCAACTAAAGTAAGAGAGAAATCTCAGGTTGGGGGCATGCCCCAACCTGAGATTGAGAAAAAAGTTTTTACTTTGTAGTTGTATGAATAATAAAAAAACAATTCTCTCGGGAGCAAAGATACGAAATAGAAGTATTACTCCGTACCGGAAAGCGGCAAAAAAAAGAAAAAGCAGACCAAGAAAATTGCTTAACTTTGATTCGCCAAAAAACAGGTTCTTTCTCTTAATCAATAAAGTTGCATTTGCTGGTTGCATCTGCGAAATTAAAAATAATTAATTAGATATTGGTGTTTTTTTAATTTTTTTGTATTTTTGTGGCAATTGCAAATGAAAAACTAAAAAAATAACAGATGAATCTAAACATGATTTTCACAAGGATACAGCTGACAGTCTTGCTGTTGATGCTGTCCTTTTCTATAAGTGTTAACGGCAAAACGCCCGACAGAAGTGTGGATGTACTGGTGATCGGCGGCGGCACAGGCGGCATTTCCGCCGGTATACAGTCTGCTCGCTTGGGATGCGCCACCCTGATCGTCGAAGAAACACCCTGGCTGGGAGGAATGTTAACCGCTGCCGGCGTGAGTGCCACCGACGGAAATCACCACCTACATTCCGGAATCTGGTGGGAATTTCGCACTGCGCTCGAACGGCATTATGGCGGATCGGCGGCGCTGGCTACCGGCTGGGTAAGCGCTACACAGTTTGAACCGCACGTAGGCGACAGCATTTTCAAGGCGATGGCTGCCGGAGAATCCAATCTGGAGACATCCTACGGCTACCACCTTGTCTCCGTTCAGAAAAAAGGAAACAAAGTGACCGGCGCTACTTTCGAGAATGAAAAGAAACAACGACTGGTCGTGAAAGCGAAGATCACCATCGACGCCACTGACCTCGGCGATGCGCTGAAACTGTCAGGCACGGCTTACCGCCTCGGCATGGACGCCCGTGCGGCGACAGGCGAAAGCATCGCCCCTGAAAAAGCCAACGACATCATCCAGGACATGACGCTGGTAGCCATATTGAAAGATTATGGAAACAGCGGCGACCATGCCATCGAAAAGCCTGCGGGATACAACTTCGCCGATTTCGACGGATGCTGCCTTTGGCAAGGCGGCGAACAGCCTGAATGCGAGAAAATGCTCACCTACGGCAAACTGCCCAAGGGCAAATACATGATCAACTGGCCACACAAAGGCAACGACATCTACCTCAATGTGGTGGAGATGAATTGGAAAGACCGCAGGGAAGCACTGAAAAAAGCCCGTGAACATACGCTCGGATTTATCTACTATATCCAGCACGAACTCGGTTTCACCAACCTGGCGCTTGCCGACGATGAATTTCTGACGCCCGACAGGTTGGCATATACCCCTTACTACCGCGAAGGACGCCGTCTGAAAGGAATCGTGACTTTCGACTACAACCATGTGGAAGACCGTTACAACCAGCCGGAAAAACTCTATCGGACAGGCATTTCGGTCGGCGATTACCCCATCGACCACCATCACAAATGCCGTCCTGACGTGCCTGCACTGGCTTTCGTGCCGGTGCCCTCGTTCAATGTGCCGCTCGGCGCTCTGATTCCCGAAACCACCGACGGACTGGTCGTCGCCGACAAAGCCATCTCGGTAACCAACCTCGTCAATGGCGCTACCCGCCTTCAGCCTTGCGTCTTGCTTACCGGTCAAGCGGCAGGCGCACTGGCAGCTCTCAGCGTGCAGGAGCGTTGCGAAGCGAGGGAAGTGAGCGTGCGGAAAGTGCAATCCACACTGCTCGAAGCGAATGTCTACCTCATGCCTTTATATGACGTAAAGCCCGACAATCCCCATTTCAAGGCCATCCAGAGAATCACCGCTACCGGCCTGATACAGACCGTCGGTGAACCGTTCCATTGGTCAAACCGCACCTGGTTTTATCCCGATTCGACCATCACCGTCAACGAATTTGCCGAAGCGCTGAACACGTTCCTCGACAGTCCGGTGGCGGCAGACAACGATCCGGGGGTGCTGACAGGCAAAAAACTCAAAGCGCTGCTGTCGGCCGCTGTAACCGATTTCAAACCGAGGACTGCGCTCCCCGTCGATGAAAATAAGGCATTAACCCGCAGCGAACTGGCATTCCTGCTCGACGACTGGCTCAATCCGTTTGAAAAAGAGATTGACCACAAAGGGTTGTTTAAATAAAACAAGGAATATGTCATGATGAACCGACGCAGATTTTTACAAGCAAGCAGTTTAGGACTGGCGGCAACGATGCTGCCTTGCCCGCAAGCGCTCGCTGCCACGCGCAACGACGACACCTGCTCGTTTGTGAAACCTGTCTGCGGCACCTGGTTTGAATTTGAACACCACAACCGTGCGGAAGGGAAATACTGGGACCCGACGTTGCCGAAATTTACTACGGCGCAATGGAAAACCAAAATCAGGGAGATGTATGCCGCCGGCATGGAATACCTGGTGCTGCTCTCTGTGGCACACGAAGGGAAAACCTATTACCCTTCCAAATTGCAGCCGCAACATGCGTACGCCTGTCCCGACCCGCTGGAAGCCATCCTGGAAGAAGCTGACAACTGCGGCATGAAGTGCTTTATCAGCAATGATTTCTGGACAGATTGGCGACAGGGCGTAAAAAACCTGACCGACAAAGATATCTGGCTGCTGCGCGAACAAGGAATGGAAGAAACAGCGGAAAAATATGCGCACCACCGCAGTTTCTACGGCTGGTACTACCCGCACGAATCGGAACTGCACCTCGCTTTCGACGATATGGCGCTGGCGTACATCAACCGGTGCTCAACAATTGCACATGCCTTGACGCCCAAAGCGCTTACACTCATCGCTCCTTACGGCACCCGCTACGTCAACGGCATCAACGATGAATACATCCGGTTTCTGGAAAAACTCGATGTGGACATCATGGCCTACCAGGACGAGGTTGGCGTCAGGAAAACACAAGCAGGGAGCGCAGGGAAATATTACGAAGATCTCTACAGGATGCACGTGCGTGCCGGACGCGCACGGTTGTGGGCAGACGTCGAAATCTTCGATTTTGAAGGAGAAGTCTATAAGAGCGCACTGATTCCCGCGCCCTTTGAACGGATCCGGACACAATTGCAGGACGTCGCTCCTTATGTGGAACAGATCCTGATTTACCAGTATCTGGGGATGATGAATCCGCCCGATTCACAAGCATTCGCCGGCCATCCCGATTCCGTCAGACTCTACGGCGATTATATCCGTTTTATTAACTACAAAAAGCAATAACAAAAGATGAAATTATTCTTAAAAACACTTTTTACATCACTGATCGTTGTCTTTTCGGCAGCGTTGACAGTGCTTGCACAGTCGCAATCGATCACCATTGGAGGAAATACCTACAATATCCAGGTGAGCGAAAGCCGACAATTGACGCCCGAAGCAGTCTATACGGCCTACAACATCAGCGGCTTCCCGTTGAAGATCTTTGCCGTGAAAATCGACTGCCGCGCCCAGAACCTGCAAGTGCAGGCCTGGTCGGGGGCAGACTATACGCTCAACACCAAGGAAACGCCGCTTTCCGTAGCAAATAGGAAAAATACGGAAACGTTTCAGGTGCTGTCGGCCATCAATGGCGATTTTTTCGGCAGCGCACCTTGCGGAGCGGAGATCATCAAAGGAGAGATGTCGCAAAATATCGTCTCTACGGAATTTTTCATTGGCGGTGTAGACTTCACCCCCTACGCAGGCATCGACTACGAAGGCAAGCCGATTGTGGACGTATTTCGCTTCACCCCCTACGTGAAAAAACTCAACGCAAACGGCGATTCGCTGTTTCTGAAAAAAACCATCAATAGCGGCATCCGCAATACCGACGAATTTATTTTGTTCAATAACTATCTCGGTTACTCGGAAACCCAGACCAACGAATGGGGACACGAATGTCTGATTTCGCCGGTCAGCGGCAACTGGACGCCCGACGCCAACGGATACATCCGTTGCAAAATCGAGAAACTGCGGAAAGTGACCGAGACACAAAAAATGGAAATCTTGCCCGGCAAAGCAGTGCTTTCGGGGCACGGCACTTCACGCACCTTCCTTGCTGACTTGCAAGTCGGCGACGAGGTGCTGGTCAGCTGGGGCGCCAAGCTCGTCTATCACCCTGAAATCCGCGGCATCCGCGAAGCCGTCGCAGGAGGCACGATGTGCCTGCGAAACGGCGTCGTTCAGGAATATACCGTCACCGACGCCGCACGCGAAAAAGACCGGCATCCCCGCACCTCGTTCGGCGTGAGCGAAGACCGCAATTATATGTGGTTTGTGGTGATCGACGGACGCGACACCGGCATCTCCATCGGCGTCTCTACCAAGGAAGAAGCCGACATCATGAAATTTCTCGGCGCCCACGATGCCGTAAATCTCGATGGCGGCGGCTCATCGTGTATGGTGGTCAACGGTGCGGTGAAAAACAAGCCCAGCGACGGATCGCCTCGCCTGGTCATCAACGGACTGCTGCTGGCCAAGACACTCGAAGAAAATGCGCTTCCGGCGTATGAAAACCCGGTGACAGCGGTTTATCCCAACCCTGCCGGCGGACAGGTCAATTTCAGGGTTACCGCCGACCGCGACTACAACGATTTGCAAATTACCGTTTACAGTACCGGAGGCGAGGCTGTAAAACAAGTCTGCTCTGGCGTCTCCTTGATCAAAGGCGAAACACGTACCTTTACCTGCAATACCGGCAACCTCGCCGACGGCGTGTATGTCTACACGATGACAGGCGCCGGCAACCGCTTTGCAGGAAAATTGATATTGAAAAGAGAATGAGTTTATTATATATTGTTAAACACTAATTTATTTTGTTATGAGGAATTTAATTTTTACGCTGTTATGTATCTTCTGTAGCCTATCTTTCGCGATGGCTCAGGAAGGTATTATTTGGGAAAAAATGGCAGATTACAGTAATTTGCCGA
>JAISUK010000034.1 GCA_031272075.1 Dysgonamonadaceae bacterium | reverse complement strand
AACACAAAACTGCGAATAGCATCAAAATGCCTGATATACAGGTGTTCAAACTCTATTTTACTCAACATCTTCTTTCTCTTCTGAAAATATACCGAACAAACAGCGCGATACCCTACCGGGAGTTCGATATTTTCTCAAATTCGAGTTCATTTTCATCGCTGCACTGAGGAACTGTTTTTGAATAACAACATCATGCATAATCTTTCAGGGAAATGCGCAGTTTTTTCAATACTTTGGTAATGTGAAATTCGACTGCTTTGGTAGAGATTTTCATTATTTGGGCGATTTCTTTATGGCTTCTATATTCCAGCCGACTGAGTGTAAATACCCGTCGACTTTGCTCGGGGATGGTTTCCAGTGTAGCTTCAAGAATGGCGATGATTTCTGCTGAAAACAATTCTTCCGGTTCGCATGCTTCCATGGTAGAGATCCGGAAATTCAATTCGCGCAGTTCATGCGTATTCATTTGTTCTTGAGCCTGCAAAACCGTCTGTTGATACTTTAAATAATTGATAGACAAGTTTTTTACTATTGTCAGGATATAGGCGTAGAGATTATTTACTTCGGGTATTTTCCTGTGTGTTTCCAAAAAAGACATAAAAGCATCCATGACAATGTCTTCGGCTACCGCTTCGTCCTTCACATACGATTTCGCAAACATGATGCAACGCATTCGGTATTTTTTAAACACCTCGTCAATGCGCTGAATATCTTTCGGCGAAGAATGTTGTTCGAACGAATTTTCCATAATAATAAAGAAGAAAGGCTATTGTCTATTTGCGTGGAGACATCAGATAGGCTTTGAAGGCTTCGAATGAGTTTTCCATCGCGACAGACTGTTTTGTTCTTTGCATAAATGCCTGGAGGCGTTCGGGGATCGGGAGCGAGAACTGAGCGTCGAGCGGATGATCGGCATTGACGGCCTCTTCCACCGTGTCTTTGAATTTGGCTGGATGCGCCGTTTCCAGGAACAGCCCTGTTTCGCCGTCTTGCAGCTCTTCTTTCAATGCCAGGTAACCGCAAGCCCCATGTGGGTCGAGCAGGTATCCCGTTTCTTCATAACAGGTGCGGATAGCCGACCGGATTGTTTCGTCCGAATAGCGATAGCCTTTGATTTCTGTCCAAATTGCCTGATGGTCGTGCGAATACAGATCCAATATCCGTGCAAAATTACTGGGATCGCCTACATCCATTGCGTTGGCGATGGTTTGTACCGAAGGCCGCGGCTTGTAGTGACCGGTATTCAGGTATTCCAAAAATACGTCATTGCGGTTGTTGGCCGCCACAAAACGATTCACCGGCAGTCCCATCTTCTTGGCAAACAGTCCGGCGGTGAGGTTGCCGAAATTTCCACTCGGCACACAGAGCACCAGCCGATCGGTGCGACCCAGTATCGCCAATTGCGCATAAGCCAGGAAATAATAAAACGCTTGCGGCAGAAATCGCGCCACATTGATCGAATTGGCCGAAGTCAGCCGCAAATGCGACGTCAGTTCGGCATCCATAAATGCGGCCTTGACCAGTGCCTGGCAATCGTCGAAAGCGCCGTCCACTTCAATGGCGGTGATATTTTCTCCCAGTGTGGTGAATTGCGATTCCTGGATGGCGCTGACTTTCCCACTCGGATACAGGACATACACATGTATCCCTTCCACGCCCAGGAATCCGTTGGCGACAGCACTCCCGGTATCGCCGGAAGTAGCGACCAGCACATTGATGTCGTCCAACCCTTGTTGCCGGATAAAATACGCCAGCATGCGCGCCATAAACCGAGCCCCTACATCCTTGAAGGCCAAAGTCGGGCCGTGGAACAATTCCAGGCTGAAGATTGCATGATCGACCGAAACAATCGGAATATCAAAATTCAGTGTCTCGCTCACGATCGTCCTCAAAGCTTCCGCTTCGATGTCTTCGCCGAAAAAAGCGTCCGCCACGACGCAGGCAATCTCTGCAGGCGTCAAGTTTGGCATCGATTTCAGGAATGTATCCGGAAGTTTCTTGATCTTTTCCGGCATATACAGTCCCCTGTCGGGCGCCAGGCCTTTCACAACCGCCTCTCGCAATCCCACCATCGGCGCTTGTCTGTTTGTACTGTAATATCTCATAAATCAATCAATTTCTTAATAAAATCTCCACCCCGCAACAAGCCATAACTGCCTTTTTGGGCAGAAAACTCATCATACGCGGTCACGCTGTCGGGACGATCGCCGGGTCTGAAAATCACAAACGGAACAGGATCACTGGTATGCGTTTTTGTCGCGCAGGGCGTCGGATGATCCGGCAGCAGCGCGATCGCAACCGGTTCGTTCCACCGGCACACCGTCTCGAGAATCGGTTTCAACACCCGTCGGTCCAGGTCTTCTATCGTGCGGATTTTCAGTGCGACATTGCCCTCGTGACCTGCTTCATCGCTTGCCTCGACATGTAAATACACGAAGTCATGCGTTTTCAGAGCCTCCAGCGCCGCACGCGCTTTCCCTTCGTAATTGGTGTCGTACAATCCTGTAGCGCCTTCCACCTTCACCACTTGCAAACCAGCATAAACACCGATCCCGTTGATCAGGTCGACCGCCGAGATTACGACGCCGGATTTTATCGGGAACAATTCGGGGAGCGTTCGCATACGCGGCTTATTTCCGGGCGACCACAGCCAAATACTGTTTGCCGGATCTTTGCCTTCCGCAACGCGTTTCCGATTCACGGGATGGTCTTTCAACAACTCCTGCGATCGTCGTGTCACATCATTCAGCAGTTCGGCTGTCGCACGTGCATCTGCTGTTTGGGGACGAATCAGGATTTCTTCAAAACCGACGCCCACCGCATCGTGCGGCGGTGTACACAGCAATCGTTTATTTCCGTCTTTCAGTTTCAATAAATGCCGATAGGATACCCCCGGGAAAAAGCAGAGCCGGTCGTCAGCCAGGGTTTCATTCAAAAAATCAATCAATTGCGAGGCTTCTTCGCTGGAGATATGTCCTGCCGAATGGTTTTTTATCTTCCCGTCTTCGATACAAATCAGATTGCAGCGCATCGCTATCTCATTCGGAAGTATCGCAACGCCCATGCTAGCCGCTTCGAGCGCCCCGCGACCTTCAAAGACTTCCGGGACATCATAGCCGAGCACCGACAGGTTAGCGATTTCACTTCCCGGACTTAATCCTTCGGGGATCGTGTCTAACAACCCCGAACAGCCCATTGTCGCCAGTTGATCGAAATGCGGCGTATCCGCGTATTGCAACGGCGTCCGGTTGCCCAGGCTTGCTATCGGCCAATCGGCCATACCGTCACCCAGTATAATCAAGTATTTCATACGTCCAAAATTTGTTTTTAAAAAGTCGTATGGGAAAAACATATTTCTGCATACATCAGCATGTTTCCACATACAACTGTGCATTCTCAAATTTCACTACTCGCACTGTGTCGCCTTTTTCTATAAATCCGAGATTCGACACTGCATCGTAGAGTTCATTCGCAATCATGATTTTGCCCGAAGGCCGTAAGACCGTCACCGCAATCCCTGTTTTGCCGACCAGCAAGCGGTCATTGACATCCACGCTGACCGATTGTTCCAGATCAGCCAGCAACGCCACACGGCGAAACAATCCTTTCTGCCCTATCCGGGAAGAGAGATAGAGAATGGCCGAAAATCCCAAGATTGTTCCCGACAAGACGGTCAATACAGACCGGCTCATGTCGGAAGTGTCGATCCCGTCAAACGAAAAAAGGTCATTCCCGACCAAGGCCATTCCCAATCCAAGCATCGTGCAGAGGATTCCTGCGACGCCGGCAATGCCAAAACCCGGAATGACAAATATTTCTATTAAAATCAGAATAATACCGGAAATGAAGAGTATCAATTCCCAATTCTGCACCAGTCCGTCGATATACAAAGGAGCAAAATACAGGAAAGCGGCTGCGAGGGCTGCGAGGCTTGGAAAGCCGATTCCGGGCGTCTGAAGCTCGAAATAGATGCCTGCCACGATAATCATGATCAGGATCGCCTGAAATGCCGGATTCATCAGGAATCCTTTCAGGCTGTCGTACCATTTCGGTTCGTATTGTATCAATGAATAGACAGGATATCCCAACTGTTGTACAATGACTTCATCGACCGACTCCGCTATCCCGTCGCAATACCCCACCTTGAGGGCTTCCTGTGCCGTCAGTGTCAGCACTTTGCCGGAATCAGAAATGTTGGGAACCACCACTTGCTCGTCTACCATCGCTTCGGCAATCTTCGGATCGCGCACCCAGCGATACACCGTATCTGTGCCTGAAATGAGCGTGTCCTGTCCGTGCGATTCGGCAGTCGCCCGGATCGTAGAACGCATATACGACTGATATTTGTCGGGCATCGCTTCGCCCATCTGGTTCACGACAGTCGCCGCGCCGATGTTCGCCCCTTTACGCATGTAGATCTTCTTGCAAGCCACAGAAATCAATGCTCCAGCCGACGCTGCATTGTTATCTATGAAGACGTATACCGGAATCGGGCTGTAGAGAATCGACGAACGCATGGAGTCGGCATCGACCACAGTGCCGCCGTAGGTGTTCAGATGGATCAGCACCAGATCTGCGCGCTTCTTCTGTGCTTCTGCCAATCCTTTTGACAGATACAGCCTGCTCGTCGGGTCAATTTCCCTGAGAATGTCAATCTGAAAGACCAGCGGATGCTCCGTTTGACCCATAAGATTCATCCCTACCAACAACAAAAAACAAAATACACCACCCAAATTTCTCATGTCTATCTATCATCTTTAGAGTGCAAATGTAATGATTTATAGTTGAAAGTGGAAAACTGAGAGTTGAAAAATAATAAATGGATGTTGCGCAAGGCCGATTAAATCAAAGATTAACAATGTTTAACTTCAAAATCAGTATGCGCAATTGGAAAAATAGTATTTTTGTTAGCTATAATGATTATGCACCAATCAAATTTGTTATGAACCGGGCGTTATTTCAGAAAAAGATTGTAGACATACAAAGGAATATGTTTAGTTTTGCAATGATGCTTACCGCCAATACTGAGGAAGCGGAAGATTTATTGCAAGACACCACCTTGAAGGTTCTGAACCATCAAGATATGTATGTTGAAAACAACAACTTCAAGGCGTGGGTGATGACGATCATGCGCAACATCTTCATCAACAACTACCGCAAAGTAATCAGAAATCAGACGATCTTCGACCAGACAGAAGATTTATATCATCTGAATCTCCCGCAAGATTCCGGATTTGATTCACCCGAAGCGGCTTTCACCATCAAAGAAATCAATCAAGCCATCAATGCGTTGGACAGCGAACTGAAGATACCGTTCTCGCTCTACCTGGCAGGATACAAATACGAAGAAATCGCCGGCAAATTGAATATTCCGCTCGGAACCGTAAAAAGCCGGATTTTCATCTCCCGCAACAAACTTCAGAAAGCGTTGAAAGGGATGAGGTAAAACCTTTATTCCTGTTTCACGCGGATGATTCCGTTTGCACGCCGGTATATCAGTCGTCCGTCCGGACAGACTCCTTCAATCACGACAGAATAGCTGGTCGGTGAGTCGGCAGTATAGAAATCGACGGACGCGCGGCCATCCAAGTCGGGAATCACATCGGGTTTCCAATAAATCGTACTTCTCAAATCCGGCATGCTGTTGGCATAGGCTTCGGGCGTATCGTAGCGGGGTGAATAAAATTCCACGGGCGTCTGGTAGCCCAGCGGCATGAAAGTCTTGATATTGAAACGCACGCGGTTGCTCGTGATCTCCCCCCTTTTCGTCATGATTTCGATGACGCCATTGGGAGCGTTGTAGATGGTCAGCGAAGCAGGATCCTTGATCAAATCGATCTGTCCGATATCCGCTACACTGATGATGTCGAGGATATTGTCATCGTCGGTATAGCGCACCCCGTCGACGACAATCATGGCGGGCTGACCATAGCGTGAGATCACCGCTTTGTTGTTCTGAATCGTGACGCCGGGAAGATGATATAGCAAAGATTTCAGATCCATCGCGGAAAAATTCTCCATGTATTCTTCCGTAAGGGTATAATCGGGATTTGTGCCGTAGGTATTGCGATATTTCGTCTCCGTTTTACGTTTGGCGCTGACGGTTACTTCCGGCAAGTAAATCAAACGCATGCCGTTTTCCATCGTCACCCGCTTTTCCGCTTTGGAGACCGATTCGTCGGGAATCAATATGTCGTCTGTCGCAGGCGCCGGCAAACGACTGGAATCGGATACCGCAGGATAGCGAATTTCGTCGGGGATCAGTTCCACCGCATCGCTCCCTTTTTTCGATAATGCCTGGATGACGTATTGTGTACTGTCGGGAAACTCAAAATTCTCAAACCGATAACGCCCTTCATCATCCGTCACCGTCATGTCAAAAAACCTGATCTTTGTCGACAAAAGCATCACATTCGCCTGTTTATATGGTTTGGAAAGTAGCCCGCCTTTTACCATCCCTGAGAAAGACTGGGCAATTTCAGGCATGATGGTCGGAAGCTGGAAGTTCCGATGAATCGCGTCCGGAATGTTGTAACGGTTCCAGCCATGCGTCATCATCAGCAAATCGGCATTCGCGGCTGCCTCCGTCGATTCACCCAGGTAATACGCCGGATTGATAACCGTGCCTTTCAATTCTGACGACAGCAGAATCTCCGACAAAATGGAGGAGCAGGTATCGACCGTGACATCATGGTCGTCGGTCACTGCAATGGAAAAACTCGCAGGAATCGTATCTGCAAACTGATGATCCAACGCCAGATCTAATTCCACCTTTTCTCTTTTTTGATAAATCGTTTTATCCGGCGTTACCGCCACGCCGACATCATTGTTATTGTATTTGAACACCAGCCGTTCACTGAGTGGTTGCAGATCTTCCGACAACAGCAGGATATGCGTCACGCCCGAACGAAACGACGCCCCTTCCACGAACACGACCTCCGTCTCCGGTTTCCATTCCCGGAAATAGATGACATCGCCCCTGCAATGAATCAACAGATAGAGGTTTGAAGCAGGTAATCGGGGACTCTTATTCACAGCAATCCACAGATTATCGTTCCTCCAGACTGTTTTGAGGGCAATCGCATCGGGCTTAATTTCGGGGATTTTCACCCGATACTGCTGATTTTCATATTCAAACACGAGGAAGTATTCCTTTCCTGCAATCGGATAGATGCTGAATTTTCCCATGCCATCATGTCGGGAATAGAACCCGCCGATTCGGACTGAGTCTCCATCGAAGATATCGCCGCCGATTTCAGCCGGACGACCATTGGGCAACAGCGCTTTGAATGCGACATTACACGCCCTGTCTTCCACCATATAGCCTCCTTCGGGATAGAAAGTGACTGCTACCTTGTTTTCAACGAAAGGAATCTCGACAAATTGCTTGAAGAGGCAGTTGTTGTCTTCGAGGTATTCGATAAGCATGCTTCTTCGCAAAGAATCTTCCGTCAGATTAAATTTCAACCGACATCGACCGTCTTTCTGCGGTTTGACGGACTTGACCTTGCCTCTTTCCAGACGTGCGTTGATGCGATCGGGCAACACCGTATCGTTTGACACGGAATCAAAAAAACGCACCTCGACTTCCGTCTCACGATGATTCGCCATTTCTACTTTCAGTTCCGTACGGTATGCCGCGGCGCCTGGCGTAGCGATATATAACGGTTTGGAAAAGAAATACGATTCATCCAGATTTTCCATGTAACGTGTATACGCCCGCATCCGGTAGGTTCCCTGAGGCAATTTTTCCGACAGCGATAAGGCATTGTAGAAAAGGCCCGCCTCGGGACGAATCTTTTGACGCACTACAACAGAATCGGTAGGATCCAGCAATTCCACATAGACATAACGACTTATGGAACCCGGAAGATGAAAACAAGCATTGAGCAAGTAAATCCGGTAGAACAGTTTTTCGCCTGCGACATAATACGGCTTATCGGTCTGAACATAGATCTTTTCCTGTGGAAACGCCAATACCTGCGAAGAGATATTGTATACGACCGTATCCAGCGATGATTGCTCTTCTGCCGTTGTTTGCCCGATGAGCGGGTAAGCGAGCAGACCACAGAGTAGTGTGATACCGTATAGCTTTCTGTTATACCATTGCATAGTCCTTGCCGAATCGAATTAGTCGAAACAGGCAAGCAAATGTACGGCTTTTTTATGAATAATTATTCTTGCAACGTTTATATCGCATTTTTTAACTCACAATTGCAGTTATTTTAATGGATTTATCGTTACTCCTGCATTGGAGATGCTGACCGGTTTGATGAATCCGTTTTCATCAAAAAACATTTCTTCGATACATACTTCTCTGGAATTACCGTCGGTCTCGGTCAATGGCCGACGATGATAGACAATATAATATTTGTCCGACTTGGGTTCGTAAATCACAGAATGATGTCCCGCCCCTGTGGCAATCTTGAGGTCCTGTTCCAGGATTTTACCTATCCTCTTGAATGGACCGAAGGGATTGTCGGCAATCGCATACGCGACACAATAATCAGGGCCTGTCCACCCGCCTTCTGACCACATAAAATAATACTTGCCGTCATGAATAAACATAAACGGGCCTTCCACATACCTTTCAGGAGTAATTTCTTTGAACACGATCCCGTCTTCAAACGGCACAAATCCGGTAAAGTCCTCATTTAATTTTGCTACATTGCAATGTCCCCATCCGCCGTAATAGATATAATAACTGCCGTCCGGATCTTTAAACACAAACTGATCGATGGGTTGCGCTCCATTGATGATCTTATCAATGAGCGGTTTGCCGAGATAATCTTTGTATGGACCTTCCGGCTTGTCGGATACAGCAATGCCGATGCCGCCTTCCTCTCCCTCATGAATGTCGTTTGCACCGAAAAAGAAAAAATAACGGTCGTCTTTTTTCCGTATAAGCGCCGATAAGCCATTGAGCGAGTTGAAGAAAAAATGCGGGTTAATCTGGTTTGAAAGGGCATTACAGCGGCTTTGCAGATTCTCTATTTTCAGTTGCT
>JAISUK010000032.1 GCA_031272075.1 Dysgonamonadaceae bacterium | reverse complement strand
ATACATAATCAAAAAAGGTTGCCATTTTTGACAACCTTTTGTGGGCGTTGACGGATTCGAACCGCCGACCCTCTGCTTGTAAGGCAGATGCTCTGAACCAGCTGAGCTAAACGCCCTTGTTTTTAATATCACTTTGCTGATCGCCGAACCCTCCGTTTTAACGGAGTGCTCTGAACCAGCTGAGCTAAACGCCCGGTCGTTTTCAAAAACTTTGCAAAAGTAATATTTATTTTTTTATCAACAAATAGTTTCGGAAAAATTATTTTTTAGTTTGCAATTGATCTTTCCGGAAAGATTCGCATCACATATCCTCCGCCTGGAGCCATGGATATTTTCAACTTCTTGCTGGCAGGGATTGTCACGACCTCTTTTTTATAATCACGACCCACCCTATGAGCATTAACGCCGTCACGGAATACTTCCGCGCGAAATACGCCTTCGCCCAAAAATGACAAATCCAATTCAAGCACACGTGCGCTCCAATCGGTTATTGCACCCACATACCAATCGGTGCCCTTTTGCCGGGCGATGGCCACATATTCTCCGATCTTACCGTCCATTGCCACCGTATTATCCCACGTAGTCGGTACGGAGGCAATAAAATCCAGACATTCTTTTTCTTGCAGATAATTTGACGGATTATCGCACATCATGCTTAATGGGGATTCAAACACTATATATTCAGCCAATTGCCGACAGCGTGTACCCTGACTCATCGCCTCGCTGTTTACGCTGCGAAAATTATCCCTCGAAGCATTACGCATTGCTCCCTGCGTATAGTCCAGCGGGCCGGCAACCATGCGCATAAACGGTATCATCAGGTCGTAAGTTACCTGATCATCGTCTGGCGATGCCCATTTCAGCTGTTCCAAACCATTGACGCCTTCAAAATTGATTACATTCGGATAAGTACGTTGCAGGCCTGTCGGTTTGTAAGTGCCGTGAAAATCGATAAGCAATTTATATTTTGCTCCCATACGGGCTGCGCGGGCATGAAAATCCACCATGAGTTGGTCGTCCCGATCCATGAAATCTACCTTAAAACCTTTGACTCCCATTTCGGAATAATGACTGCAAACACGCTCCATGTCGCGGTCAAAAGCATAATATCCCGCCCACAGGATAATCCCCACATTTTTAGTTGCAGCATAATCCACCAGTTCTTTCAGGTTGATTTCCGGAACCACTTGCATGAGATCGGCCTTGAGGTTGACAGCCCATCCTTCATCGAGAATGACATACGCGATATGGTTCGCCGAAGCGAAATCAATATAATATTTGTAGGTATCATTATTTACGCCCGACTTAAAATCTACGCCGAACACATTCCAGTCATTCCACCAATCCCAGGCGACTTTTCCGGGTTTAATCCATGAATAATCAGTATTTTGGGCAGGTGTAGCCAGTTTATAAACCATGTCGCTGTTGGTCAAATCGGCGTCTCGCTCGGCTACGATCATCGCGCGCCAGGGAAAAAGGGTTTTTCCTTCACATTTGGCGATAAAATCTTCCCGCGACTTGACAATTCCCTGCAGATTATTATGTCCACCATTTTCAACGTTTTTGGGATATGGGGCAAATACCCCTTTCAGCGAAGTCGTACCATCCGTATTGCGCAAATACATACCGGGATAATTGAGCAAATCGGCCTCAGTGAGGCAAACTTTTTTTGTATCCGTTATTGCGACCAGCGCCGGCAGGAATATCAACTTATTTTTATTCCATTGAGAGAGCGGGATGATTTCGCAAGTATTCTCGAAAGAATTAAAGAATTGCGGTTCGATTGTTTCATGGTTTCCTCTGACATAAGAAAAATAACTTTTATTATCCGAAGGAAAATGATAGACCACTTGTTCGTTTTTTACAATGAAAGGAGTTTTGAAATCTGTGACAAAACGATAAGCCATGCCGTCGTCGTAAGCGCGGAAAATAAGCGCGTAATTTCCTTTGAAACGGAGTGAAAGTTCATTGTAATGGTCTTTTACCATGGCCTTTTTATAGATCGGAGACGCTATTTCCTGATCAATACGGATAATTTTAGATCCGGAGACTTTCGCTTCCGTTCCCAACACCCTTCCGTCGAGCAATTGCATGGATATAGGTGAAGGATTGATGAGCACATCCCCTGAATGATTTACTTCATACAAGATGTTTTTATCTACCGAAACGGTGATCTTCAGTTTACCATCCGGCGATTGTAAAGCATACTGTTTTTGTCCCGACAAAGCGGTGGCAAACAAGACAAATATAATTGCCAACAATACATGATTTTTCATACGTCAATATTTTATTTTATTTTATTAAAGGTCGTATGGAACTCGCATGGCATTATTGTCATCAACTTGGATGTTTGAAAACCATACTCGTTTCATACGTAACTATTTTTTTGTTTGATGATTATAAAATTAAATTAGTTGTACCCTGGATTTTGTTTGATAGCGCCTTGGGTTCTGTCTATTTCAACCTGCGGAATCGGGAACAGTTCGTTGATCCCTTTTTTGAAAGCTGCTCCACGTCCGTTAGCGTACGGAAATGACGAATAAGCGTTCATTGTTTCGATATAGCTATTCCACCGTTTCAAGTCGTAAAGCCGGTTAAATTCCATGGCGAGTTCCACGCGGCGTTCGTGTTGGACAGCCGCAAGCAAATCTTCGGAAGCAGAAACCATCTTTAATGGAATATTGGGGACAATAGTTACCCGCGAGATTGCTTCGGCGTCACCGAAACGAGAATTATTCGCTCTTGTCCGCACTTGATTGATGCAGTTTGCCGCTTCCGCCTTACTGCCACCGCTTTGGATCAGCGCTTCGGCGTACATCAGCAAAACATCTGCGTAGCGGATGATGTGGAATGACCAGGCATCGTCGCCCCAACCAGGTCCTCTGCGCTCTGCAATGAGGTATGATTTGCGGCTGTGGTAGCCGGTACCCGGATAAGATGAGAAATCCAGCACTTCTTCGCCCGACACTTTGGGGAATTTGTCTCCCGGTTCAATGATGGTATATAACAGGCGGGGATCGCCGTCCTCAAATTCATCCACCAGGTTTTGTGTCGGTTGGTCAAATCCCCAAGCGCCCGAAGGTCCTCTCGGTGAGGTATAGATAGGCACGAAAGAGCCGTAAATATTTTCGCCGGGAACATCGCCCCTGATGTTGGGAAAAATGGATTCGGAAAGTTTATAGTTGTCTTTCAGGAACAGGGATTGAAAATTAGGCGCAAGCGAACAAGCATTGCCGTCTATCACTTTTTTGGCGGCGTCTCTCGCTTCTGCAAAGAGCGCATTGTCATCTTTGGCAAAATACAGATAGATTCTGGCTTGGAGCGACCAGACAATTTCTTTGGTGATCCTGCCGATTTCTTTTGCTGCCAGCGATGCTTTGGATGGCAGGTTTGGCTCATCGGCAACCTCATTCAGTTCTTTTTTTATGTACTCAAAAACTTCTTTTTCGGTTGCCCGCACCAAATTTTTACCGTCGTTGACGGTCAAAGTTCTGTCGACAATCGGCACGCCTCCGAATATTTTGACCAGTTCAAAATAGAAAAACGCCCTGAGGCATCGTGTTTCGGCGATGTAGCGGGATTTTTCGTTTTCAGTGACTTCATATCCGCTGGCGTCAATAATTTGCTGAGTCGAGATATTTTCGAGTGCTGCATTGCAGTTCCCGATTCCGGCGTAGAGTGTGGTCCAATAATTGGCCAAAGAGGAATTGGAAGCAAGTGGGCGTCCGAAACTCAAATCAGCGACAAAAGGTCTGTCGCCGGCGTCGGAACCGCCTTTTTCACTGTCGTCGGTAGAAATATTGCCCAACTCCAGGCGGGGCGCTTCGTATCCGTAGAAATCATTGAGTGTCTGGTAACATTTTGTCACTGCTTTGAATCCGGCGTCGGGGGTGAGATAATAATTTGTTTCAGTCATCACTCCTTTCGGGTCTCTGTCCAAGAAATCGCTGCAAGACAGAAAGAACGCCAGAGAAGAAAATATCATTAATAATTTTATGCTTTTCATACGTCAATAATTTTTTAGAATTTGATATTTAAACCCACGGTCAAAACCCGCGATTGGGGATAAAATCCCTGATCGATACCGGAAACGGTAGCGTCGGTCGAACCGATTTCAGGGTCTAATCCGGAATATTTTGTAAGTGTCAACAGATTTTGAGCGCTTACGTATAGTCTGAGCTGACTTATATCTTTTATTTTTAGCAATTTATCAGTAAAAGTATAACCCAACTGAATGTTCTTCACTCGCAGGTAGGAGCCGTCTTCAATAAAATAATCGGAAACGCTGTTGTTCAGTCCCTGATTTTGAGATATTTTGTGGAATCTGTCGGTACTGCCTTCTCCGTTCCATGCGCGTTCGAGATAGCCTTCAGGGGCGTTCAGATAGCCTGTGCCCGATTCGAAATCATACAAAGTCATATTCATCACGTCATTGCCTTGCGAACCTTGCAGAAACACACTGAAATCGAAACTCTTGTATGCGCAGTTCAGCGAAAGGCCATACACAAAATCGGGCCACGGATTGCCTATCATTGCGCGGTCGTCGGCAGTAATAAAATCGTCGCCATCCAAATCTTTGAAACGGATGTCTCCGGGTTCCGACACATCACGTTGCGGACTGCCTTCTACCTCTGTCGCATTTTGGAAAATACCGTTGGTAACATACCCGTAGAAATATCCGACGGGCATTCCGACCTCAGTCTTCGTGATTGTATTGTCCAGATAGGCAGTGCCGTAGATGGCGTCGCCATTGCCCAGTGATGTGACTTCGTTGGTATAGGTCGAGATATTCGCTGTGGCGCTAAATTCAAATTCACCGCCTCTTTTGTTGTAGGTCAATCCCAATTCCCAACCTTTATTGGTCATCGATCCGACATTGGAATAGGGGAAATTCGGAAAACCAAGCGTAGTAGGTTGCGGTTCAATCATCAACATGTTTTCTATGTCTTTCCGAAAATAGTCGGCAATGACTTCAAATTTGCCGTTCATCAGGTTGAGATCAATTCCCAGATCAAATTGTTTGGATGTTTCCCATTTCAATTCCGGATTGCCGATAGAGAGACGTCCTCCGCCGATAGATGCGGTATTTTCATCTCCAAAAACATAACGGTCGTAGATTGAAGAGCCGTAAGTGGACATGTAAGCCCCTCCACCGATGTTCTGATTACCGATCAGTCCATAACTGATTCGGAGTTTGCCATCGGAAAGCCAATTGTTTGCGGGAGAAAGAAACGATTCCGAAGAAAAACGCCATGCCGCAGAAACCGAAGGGAAAGTGCCCCACCGGTTGTTTTTCGCGAATTTGGAGGAACCGTCGCGTCGCAGATTGGCGGCAAACAGGTATTTGCTGTCGTAATCCAAAGTGACGCGTCCGAAATAAGAAAGCAGCGAATTGCCATAGGGATAGCCTGAGGCAGATGGATTGATTGTTCCGGCATTCAGGATGGCCATATCGGGGTTGTTGTTTACAATTCCCTGTATGGAAGCTCTGAACGAAGATACGTCAATTTTTTCCGCTGAGGTGCCGACCAGGGCACCGGCTTTGAGTTTCCCGAAATGCTGATTGTAAGAGAGCGTATTTTCAAAAACAAAATAATTGCTGCGGTAAGCTTCGTTCACGACCGTGTTTTCGGTGCTGTAATCGTATGAGTTGAGGGTGTATTTGGGCTGAAAACCGTCGGTATATCCATGTATTATGTCGAATCCGAAACGGGAGTTATATTTCAGAAAATCAAAAATTTGTATCCCCAGTTCTCCACCGCCTTTGAGACCGAAATTGGTATATTTGCTTTGCCGCATTCGTTCTATTTGTGCCACCGGATTTCGTTTATTGGAATACATGATACCCGCATACTGCGAATATTTGTTGTCAGGCTCATAACCGTTGTAAATCGAACTCATAAACAGCGGCACATCAACCAGGTTATTTCTGAAAACAGGCGTGATCGGATCGGCTGCCATTGCGCTGAAAATCGTACCGGTATACGGATTGTTTTCATCAATGACCAACCTGGTCTCATGAATAATGCCGAAATTGCCGTTAAATGTCACTTTTTTGGAGATTTTAGCGTCAAGATTACTTCTCCAGGAGATGCGGTCGTATTGCGAACCTTTGATGATCCCTTCCTGTCCCAGATACGACAGGCTCGAATAAATACCGACTTTTTCGGTACCGCCGCTGAGATTGACATTATAATGCTGCATAAATGCCTCATCGTTGACGATTTCTTTCCACCAGTCGGTACCGTTGACTCCGGAATTTTTGGACACGAAATTCAATACTGCATTGATATTATCCTGATTGGCAAAATCCTGCACACGAGGCGCTCCGGCATTGTCGGCGGCAAGGTTTTTGTATTCAATAAATTCGCTTGCCGTCAGCATGTGCGGACGTTTCCAGGGAGATTGAACGCCCAGATAAGATTCGAAAGAAACGGTCATTTTCTCATTTCTGTCGCCCGATTTGGTCGTTACCATGATGATCCCGTTCGATCCCCTTGAACCGTAAATCGCGGCTACGGATGCGTCTTTGAGGACAGATACCGACGCGATGTCATTCGGGTTCAGGTAGTCGATATTGTCTTGCGGCAAGCCGTCTACGACATACAACGGACTGCTGGAGCTTGTGATAGAGCCGATTCCTCTTATCCTGACCACGCTTGGAGCGCCCGGAGTGCCACTGCTGGATGAAACAGTAACCCCGGCGATTTTCCCTTGAAATACATCGGAAATACTCGTCACAGGCATTTTGTTCAATTCTTCCCCATCAATTGCCCCGACGGCGCCGGTCAGGTCTTTTTTCGACGAAGAACCGTAGCCGATGACCACAATGCTTTCCAGTTCGACAGGGTTTTCTTTCAAGGTGATTGTCAGCACTTGCCCGGCATTGGCTTTGAGTTCCCGTCCGATATAACCGAGCATACTGACAGTGATGGTGTTTTCTGTGGATGGCGAAAAGAGCACAAACTGTCCGTCACTATCCGTCACTGTACCTAAAGAAGTGCCTTTGATAAGCACGGTAGCTCCGGCAACCGGAGTTCCCTCAGCGCCAAGCACTGTCCCGGAAATCTTCGCATTTTGAGCAAACAGCGCGGAAGTTGCCCAGAATAGCATTAAGAAGTTTAATTTCAAAAACCTCTTTATTTTGTCATTGCGTTTCATGTATAATTATTATTATTTGTTTTATAGGATTAGTTTACAGGAACATATTCGGGAGCGGTTGTGTTTTTTATCTTGTCGACAGCCAACACGGTACATGCCGCTTCCATACTGTACCAGTATGCTTTTTGCTGATTTTTGATATTATACGAGTTGATATGCGCCATGTATTCGTTCACCCGCGTTGCATCATTGATGTTTGCAGCGGCATAAACGATGATAGTCCAAGGATAATTGCCCGAATAAACCTGTCCTTCCGACCATTTGGAATAATAGTGGTTAAACTGGGTATACAACTTATTGGCCTTGGAGTCGTAGGAATTAATCACCTCAAAAATCGACGGATACAATTGAGCGGCTGCATCGGGATAAAAAACAGACCAATTGCTTGTGACCGATGTCCTTCCATCGGAGTACCAACAGTACGAGGAACCTTTCCAGAGTCCCGATTCGATGGCAGTCGTGTTTTTTTCGATCAAGGCGGCGAAATCGCCGGAATCTCCCGTCAGCAGTCCGTTTTCTTTCAGCCATTTGGCGGCTTTAAGACCCAGATTGACTTCACAGTTATCCATCAGATACTTGATAGCGTAAACATGGGAAGCCACACTCAATCCATCGTTATTGTCCTCGCCGGGAAGCGTGTTGTAATCCGTATCGATACAACGCTCCATGGCGTTGGCAATCAGCGCGATTTTATCGGAATACTGCTGCAGCCATGCTTTATTTTCGGCAGAAAGCGAAGCAAATTCCCGGACAAGCATCAGGAATACCGCCGCATAGGAATCGACAGAATCGTAAGTGCCGTTTGTCGTTTCGGTTTCTCCAAAATAATCGTACACCGAACCTGCAATTTCCACTCCTCCTTTGTGCGGATTCGTCGTACCATTGAGTTTCCCGATATACCACGAAATATATTTCTGTGCCGCAGCAATATTTTCTGTTGTCGGATTTTTCAGCAGAGCAAGACAGGCAAAATTAGCAAAGTAGGGCGTAATTTTAGAGGTATTGCTTTCTGTATCCTTGATGGCGCCGCTTGGTATTTGCAGTGAACGGATATAATTGGTCTGATATTGTGTGACATTGTTGTAGAGCACTTCGACATTTATATCAGGTACAGTCCCCGATTCGGGTGGCGAGGTGTCGTCATCTCCGCAAGCAAACATCAGGCAGGCGGATATTAAAACCCCTAACGTTATTTTCAAATCAGGACGCTTCATCTCAATTATTATATATTTCCAGTTCCCAGAACGACATCGCCCAAGGAGTTGCTCGGGTATATAGCAGGATTTTCACGTAACGCGCATCCGTATCTTCAATACTGATGTTATCATCACCTCCGCCATAGGCAGTTACGGAATAGACGGTAGTGAAAGCGGCATTGTCGGTTGAAACCTGCACGTCGTAAGCCAATGCGTAAGCGGCTTCCCATTTGATGATGATATTGTTGATGCTGTAGACTTTGCCGAGGTCGACCTGATACCACTGGTTGTCTTCGTTATCGGCAGACCAGCGGGTGCCGATTTCGCCATCCACACCGAGCGATGCGGGTGTCAGTTCGGTGGAGGCGGTTGCCGCTTTGTTCAAGGCCAGATTGACTGGTGGAGGGGTGTTGTATACTTCCAATTCCCAGAACGACATCGCCCAAGGCGTAGCGCGGGTATGCAGCAATATTTTCACATACCGCGCATCGGTATTGGAAAACTTGATATTGTCGTCGCCTCCCGCATAAGCGGTTGTAGAATAAACTGTAGAGAAAGCAATGTTATCAACGGAGACCTGCACATCGTAAGCCGAAGCGTACGCTGCTTCCCATTTGATGATGATATTGTTGATGCTGTAGACTTTACCGAGGTCAACCTGATACCACTGGTTGTCTTCGTTATCGGCAGACCAGCGGGTGCCGGTTTCGCCATCCACGCCGAGTGACGCGGGGGTCAATTCGGTGGAGGCGGTTGCAAACTTGTTTAACGCCAGATTGGGATTTTCCGTCGGCACCTCTATTTTAATATAGAGGAACCCGTTTAGCGATTTGGTGCCTTTGTGGTTAGTGACAGCTACTGCGCCTGTTCCCCCATACGGGCCGACGATGGCTTCAATTTCCGTGTCGGATTTGATTTCAAAACTGCTTGCATCTTTTCCTCCGAAAGTGACGGCGGTGGCAGTAGTGAAATTGATCCCGATAATCGTAATCGTATCGCCCGTTTCGCCTTCTTCAGGTGAAAAAGAAGTGATTTTAGGCATTTCCGATACCGTTACCGGCGTAGAAGGGTCATAAGGGTTTGCTCCATAGCCGATTTCATCGCATGAAGAAAACATGCCGCATGCCCAACAGGGTACAAGAAAACACAAAATTTTAATTTTTCCGTTCATAACCTCTTGTTGTTTAAAATATTTATTTTAGCGTTTATTTCTTTTACCGCAGAATTATTTCCCAGTTGGGGAATTGATTGCTTCCAATATTTTCCAGCATTGAAACATGCCCCTGGGAACATGAAAACAGCCTTTCCATTTGCCGCCTTTGAGTGGCAACAATACTTCGCCGCGTCGATTGAGATAGCCGTACCATTCCGGAAATTCCGTATCTTTGAAATGTGACCAGGTGTATCCGTGCACTTTTTCATACCATTGCAGACAGTCGACAGAACCCGTCAGTTGATAGCCCTTCAACAGGGAGATCAATGCTTCAAGATGTACCCACCATAATTTCTGGTCCCATTCGAGCTGTTGCGGCGGAAAGCCCTTGCGGTCCATGAAATAAAAAATACCGCCGTATTGCTTGTCCCAACCGTAATTGACCATTGTGAGCGTGTTGGTTACCGCTTTTTCTATCAATTCCGGACGATGCAGCCGTTTGCCTAAATCCATGATGAACCACATCGCTTCGATCGCATGACCGGGATTCGTCAGTCGTCCTTCAAAAGTATCCGAAAGCGAACCGTCGAGCCCTACATGTTCGACGAGTATTCCGCCGAGTTCGGGACGATAGAAGACTTCCATGACTTCGTGGATACATGCTTCCATCACCTGATTGAGTAAATCGCCGTCGATGAGATGCTCAATTTCGAGTGCGAGATTGCAAAGAATCATCGGTAATGCCAGGCTTTTCAGACTGCGTGTGCCGGGGGACAATTTATTCCATTTCCCTTTGGGATTGTCTTTTTTTGCCAAGATGTTGTGGAACGTTTGCAACGCAATGTCAGCATATTCCTGTTTTTCGGCTGCGAGGCTGAGTTGCCCGAAAGCCATGGTCGCAAAAGTATACGAAAAAATATTATAGGGTTCTACCAATGGGGCGCCTTGCCGGTCGAGGGCAAAATACCAGTTGTAAGCGCCGTCATGACCGTATTTTTTCAAAAATTCTCCTCCCAGCAAGGCGCAATCCAGCCACTCGCGGCGTTTTTCCACTTTGTTGTACAACATGGAAAACATCCACACCTGACGTGCCTGTAACCAGATAAACTTGTCAGTATCATAAACAGCGCCATCCCTCGCAAGGCAAGTGAAATATCCTCCAAACTCACTGTCAATCGAGTTTTTTAGCCAAAAAGGCAACACATTGTCAAAGAGCTCCTTTTTGTATAAATCTTCGGTTAGTTTAAAATCCATCTCTTATTTTTTACAGTATTTAAATATTTACGGCGTAAATGTACAAATTATTTTCTATACTATGGCCATGTCTAAATTTTTTTTATAAATAACTTTTTCGGAATTGAAACGAGTATGATTTTCAAACATCCAAGTGGATGAGAATAATGATATGCGAGTTCCATACGACCTTTTAAAAAAACAAATTATTAACGTATGAAACGAGCATGATTTGCAAACATCCAAGTTGATGACAATAATGACATGCGAGTTCCATTCGACCTTTTAAAAACAAATTATTGACGAATGAAATAATTATGACAGGATCATTGCCGTAATGATTTTTTTTGTAATTTTGTTACACATTAAACAAGAAGTATATGAACAAGTTGCTGTACGAAATAGAAAAAGGGACAAAAGAAGCGTTGATGAAAAAGAAAATCATTCTGTATGTCATTCAGAATGGTAGCAGTACGATTTCCGAGCTGGCGAAAGAGATCGGCATGAGCGTCCCGACCACAACAAAGATTATCAACAGCATGTGTGATAACGGCAGTCTGGAAGATTATGGGAAACTTGAAACCAACGGCGGCCGTCATCCCAACCTTTATGGACTGAATCCGGATGCAGCCTATTTTGTCGGCGTTGATATCAAACAGTTTGGCGTCAATATTGCGTTGACGGATTTCAAGGGAGACATGATCGATTTTTCAATGGAAGTGCCTTATGTGCTGAGAAATTCGCCCGAAGCGCTTGACCGGCTGATCACAATTATCCAGGATTTTATCGAAAAACAAACGATTGACAAGACAAAAATCCTGAACATTGCATTAAACATCTCCGGCAGAGTCAATTCCGAATCGGGCTACAGTTACAGTATTTTTTATTTCGAGGAACGCCCTTTGGTGGATATTTTACGTGAACGCCTCAATTACCGGGTGACAATCGACAACGATACGCGGGCGATGACTTATGGCGAATATATCGCCGGATGCGTAGCGAAAGAAAAAGACGTGATCTTCGTGAATCTCAGTTGGGGGCTGGCAATCGGCATCATCATCGACGGGAAGGTCTACCGAGGCAAATCTGGTTTTTCTGGAGAGTTCGGTCATGTGAAAAGTTATGACAACGAGATTATCTGCCATTGTGGGAAAAAAGGTTGCCTTGAAACGGAAGTCTCCGGTTCTGCGATGCACCGACGCCTGATGAAGCGACTGGGAGAAGGGGTGACGTCACTGCTCTCGAAAAAATTCAATAAGAATGAGCAGATTACATTGACGGATATTGTTCAGGCCATCAATCGTGAAGATGTGCTTTGTATCGATTTGCTTGAAGACATCGGCCGCAAACTCGGAGAACACCTGGCGGGCATCATCAATATTTTTAACCCCGAAATGGTTGTCATCGGTGGAACGCTCGCATTGACAGGAGATTACATCATGCAGCCCATCATCACTTCTATTCGGAAATATTCCCTCAATCTGGTGAATAAAGATTCGGTCATCATCACTTCCAAACTGAAAGAAAAGACGGGCGTCATCGGCGCCTGCATGATTGCACGCCTCAGGATTTTTGAGAATTAATCCAGTGTTCTTCGATGGCTTCCAGCGACATGCCTGCCGTTTCGGGAACAGTTTTCCACATAATCAGCATATACGGGATACACATGAGGGCAAAGAGCACAAAAGTGCCGGCGGGCGTCAGGTTCGCCAATAGCCAGGGTGTCAACTGACCAATCAGGAAAGTGCCTGTCCAAAGCGACAGCCCTGCAACCGACATCGCCAACCCCCGCACTTTGTTGGGATACATCTCCGACAGCAGCACAAAAACCACCGCAGAGATCGAAATCGCTGTACTGAAAATATAGGCCATAAAGAAGACCAGCAGCAAGATATTGGGCAATCCCCACGATTCGCCCTTGGAAAAATAGACGGCAATCAGCAAAAGGAAAAATATCATCGCCGACACGCCGAAATAGATGAGTTTTTTTCTCCCTACACGATCGATGATAAACAATGCTATCACAGTGGCAGCGGTATTTGCCAGTCCTACCATCACCTGATAAAACAGAGAATCGCCGCCCGACAGTCCGTTATTTTCAAAAATGGTGGGTCCATAATACAGCACGGCATTGACGCCCATAAACTGTCCTAACATCGCGATGGCTACGCCGATGATGACGGCTCTGCGGATGCCGGGTTTCCACAACTCTCGCCACTCCGAGCGTGTTTCCGACAGCAGGGTCTGTTTGGTTTCGTTCATCTGGCCAACCGCCGCATCGTTGCTGAGGTATATTTTATTCAGAATGAGCAATGACTGGTTTTCACGCTGCTTTACAAGCAACCAGCGCGGACTTTCGGGAATAAAGAATATGGTAATAAAAAACAGCACTGCGGGGAAAGTCTCGGCGCCCAACATGCCCCTCCAGACTTCGTCGCTGAAAATTTTTCTCAGGAGCGGATTGACGGCGTGGAAATCACTTCCCGACAGTTCCAGCAATCCAAAATTGACCAAATAGGCGCAGAAAAAGCCGACGGTAATGGCCAACTGAAAAATGGTCACCATGCTGCCGCGGTATTTTGCGGCCGAGATTTCGGAAATATACAGCGGAGAGACGATCGAAGCCACGCCGATGCCGATCCCGCCAACGATTCGATAAATGACAAGCTGTTGAATATCGGCACTGACGGCACATCCAATGGCGGAAATAGAGAACAATACCGATGACAATATCATGATGTTTTTGCGTCCATACCTGTCGGAAAGCCATCCTGCCATCATCACGCCCGCAATAGAGCCTACCAGCGCACACCCAACATACCAGCCCTGCGCTATCGTATCCAGCCCAAACTGGGTGGAAACCTGATTGACAGTGCCGGAAATGACGGCAGTATCATAACCGAAAAGAAATCCTCCCAGCGCCGCTACGAAAGAAAGAAAAATCAGATATCTGAAATTGATCATGGCATGTAAAATATTTTATTTGCATGCCGCAAATGTATAAAATATTTTTTATTCCATTTCTACCATGCCGTACCAAATTGCGCCGATACCGCACAATGCGGTGAGATAGGTGGCGATGGATGGGATTGAAGGCGCTTGTAAGTGACGTATGCTCACAAACAAATCGGTCAGATTACTGAAAAAAGGCTCGGCGCCTTGCAGCAGGAAGGCCAGCAGTAATGCCGCAACACCACACGCACCCATCACAAGTTGCGGCAGCAGCGAAGGGCGATGAGGCAGTCCGTCTTTCAAATCCCGGACAAAATGGTTGTCGGAAATTTCGATACGCGCTTTTTCAAATAATTGCTTTAGTTCGATGTCATTGATCATAACCATATTTTTTTAAGTACATTGCAAGGTTTTCGCGGCCTCGGTGGAGGTGCGATTTGACGGTTCCTGTGGGGCAGTTCATGATGGCGGCTATCCGCGCAATCGATAGGTCTTCGATATAGAACAGCGTCAGGACGGTGCGTTCGTCGGCTTTCAGTTGTGCGAGACATTGGCGTAAATCCATTTTGAGGTCAGCTGCGGAAACATTGTTATATGCTTCCGCGACAGCCAATTCTTCGAGGTCGGAAGTCCAATTCCGGTTTCGACAATCGTCGCAGAATACATTGTACGCAATTCTGTAGAGCCAGGTGGAAAACATGGCCGCCGCGCGAAACGAGCCGATATGCAGCCAAGCTTTGATGAAAGTCTCTTGTGCAAGGTCTTTACTGTGCTTCTCGTCGCCATTGGTCAGATTGAAGAAGAAACGCCTTACAGGCGACTGGTATAGCGTTACCAATCGCCCGAAAGCGTCCTTGTCGCCCAACAGGGCGGCGCGAGAAACCAGCAAAGTTTCATTCATCATTTCTATAAATCACTGTAAATCGGTAGTTTTGCTATCTTCAATCGACGTCCTTCTCTTGTAGAGATAATAAGTCAGCAATTTGCCGCCACCGACAACGATCGGGATGATGCCACACCCTAATGCAAATCTCACAAACTCATTGTTCCAAAAAGCAAAAAGAGAGAACAGTATAATGCCTATACCGATAGTAATAAGGACTATCCCGTCATGAAATTTCTTGCCCTCCGACACGACGCGTTTGATCGGTTCTGTTTCAAAAAGATCAGGCAAAGCGCGTGGAATTTCCTGACCTTTGTCAATCGCTTTCGTGTAAATATCTGCCTGCATCTTGTAACGCGTTTTCTTCACGTCGCACTGCAAACTGACGATCACAATAATCAGCACAATCGGTCCCCCGATAGCTAAAATAGCAGTAATAAACTCATAATACTCCATAAAAATACAAATTAAATTTGAATAATCAATGGTTAGACGTATGCAAGCAACCGAAAAGTTGCAACATGGCCATTTTTTTTTGCACATCCATTTCGGTCAAGTAAGATTACTATAAATATTGTTATTAATAATAATTTGATTACTTTTGCGTAGTAAAGTTACGAATGGTAATTTGATTACGCAAGTGATAACAAACTGATTATCAACTTTGAAACAACTGTTATTGATTTTCAGTAAACTAATTTTTCAGAAACGAGCATGATTTGCAAACATCCAAGTTGATGAAAATAATGACATGCGAGTTCCATTCGACCTTTTAAAAAACAAATTATTGACGTATGAAACGAGCATGATTTGCAAACATCCAAGTTGATGAAAATAATGACATGCGAGTTCCATTCGACCTTTTAAAAACAAATGATTGACATATAAAATGGAAAAATTTTTACATGAGGGCACTTGCCCGATACGCGACGTCATCAGCCGGTTTGGCGATAAATGGTCGCTTTTGGTTTTCAAAACGCTGAAAACCAACGGTACGTTACGATTTAACGAAATTCAGAAGTCAATCGGCGACATTTCGCAGCGAATGTTGACCGTAACGCTGCGCTCACTCGAAGAAGACGGCTTTGTGAAACGAAAAATTTATCCCGAAGTTCCGCCGCGTGTCGAGTACAGTTTGAGCGATTTGGGAGAAAGTTTAATGCCGCACCTCGAAAATTTGCTTGCCTGGACTTTGGAAAATCAGAAGCGGATTATGGATTTGCGCAGGGTGTATAGAATTAAATCATCAAGAAATTGGAATGAAATCCCGTTCCATCCTTATGATTTTTCGATTTTATTTGCTATTTTTGCAAAATTATTTCAAATATAGCATTTAAATGGTACTCGAACTCAGGTTAAGGAATATTTCTTATCAAGGACGAGGTCGTTTTGGATTTGCGGGCAGGTGGCAGCAAGTCGAAAGTCAGGAAACTGACCGGCAAAGAGCGGAAAATCAAAGCCCTGCTTGACAAAAAAGTTTCAAAATGCGCAATAGCCCGCATTCATTGGAGTACATCCTCTGACCGTAACTGAGTTTGTTAAGACGCTGTCTGAACTGTGATTTTTGTGATTGTTCTGATTGCCTTGATAAAAGGTGTGACTGTCTGAATTATTACAGGCAATTATTTTATACCGGAAAGCGGGGATATATGGTTTGAACCACCAATCATTGGTCGTGTTCCTTTCACTCTATTCATAAAGAAGTCGCAAATTCTGTCTAAATGGAAGAATTGGAGCATAGAGCAAGAAAATGTATGTATCACCAACGGTGAATCATGATATTATTCGTGGGGGAAACGTTTTATCATTGTTTATCAATCCATTCTATGATCTTCATAATCACGCTGTCTTCGATGTGCAGATTGGGCTTTCGATGCATCGAAACGACCTTATTTTGATAGAGCGCATATTCGTGTTCTTTATCTCCTTTCACCAAACTGTGATAGTAGCCTTCCAATATCATTGATTCAAAGCGCCGATTGCCTCCTTTTACCAATAAGCTGTCCATTTTTTCAATGTTCGGATAACAGTCTATCAGCTCATCCTTCGTGCCTTGAACTGCCAGAACCGGGCATTGAATTAGCGGGTAATAGTTTTCAGGAGTAAAAGTCCTGACTGTGATTTGATTAGGAGTGATTCTGCCGGCAAAAAACCTGTAATAATTTTCAAAATGATTGATCCAAAATAGTTTTGTTTCCAGGCTTTCCTTTTCCCATCTGTTCCATAAATACGAATCGAGATGAAAATAAATGGAATCAACGTTGTCGAATTGAGAAATCAAATCTTCCACAGGCTCAATATTTTCTTTGAGATATTGAATTACGCTATTGGAATCTGCTTTATGATAGCTGTCTAATGAACTCACCCTGTTTGTTGTTCTGTCCATTGCATCTTGACGTCCATTCTGCGTAATATAAAGCATGGTCGCCAAGAAATTTTGTTCTTTTTGATATTCAGTTATTTGTTTACCTGGAAGCGCCCCTGCAGCCAATTGAATCATCGCTGAAATATCAGATTGCCTTTTACTCGCGGTTTTAATGTTTATCGACCCGCCCTCACTATAACCAATCAAGATAATTTTTTTATCTCTCAATGCCTTGTTTGAATGGAGATATTCCAGCAAATGATCCAAATCCACAGCTTTGGTGTTCAAATCAGCAATGCAGTATTTGCGGTTAAGAATTACGATGCTGTCATTGCGACCGGTGTATTCGATATTGACGTACCCGGAAACCAGCAAAGCACTCCGCAATACCGGCGGCAAACTCAATTGATTGACATTCGCATCAATAGAATCAGGGAAAAAATCCTGATCAAGCGGAGGCATGCTCCAGATGATGATTTTATCATTTTTTGTCCATTTTTCGGGATACGAAATTTTGACCGTAACGGTATCATACTCTACGGGAATATAGACTGTTTCATCGTGTCGGCCTTGCATTTCTTTACAACCAAAAAAACAAGCGAAACATCCAAGCAACAATACAAGCTTTGTGAGTGTTTTTCGTTTGGTGTTCATTATTGATTTTTCCTGCATCATCTTCATTTGAATTTAAATATCTTTTCCAATTCTTCGCCGTATTCTTTTTTCTTTTTATACTTGTCATCAACTTGGATGATGGTACAATCATGCTCGTTTCATACGTCGTTGATAATTGTTTGTGTCATTGAAAAGACAAAGTTACGAAATAGTTCTGAAATAAAAGCGCTTGTTTTGGATTTGTGATATTAAGGTCTACCTATAATATTTTGTTGTCTGATTTTTTTTGTTTACATTTGCATAGAAGACAAAAAAAATGAGTAAGACATGAGAGTTCATAAACAAAAATTAGTTTTTCAATCTTTATCGATTGCAAAATGGATAGTTATATCGTCAGTGTTTGTTGTATCTTTTCAGGCAAAAGCGCAACTTGACCGTTTTCAAGAAGAGATATACAATTATTATTCTGATTATTCGAAAGCAGGAGCATGGTCGGTTTTCCAAGATTTTAAGACGGGTACTTTTTCCGGCTCACTGAGCGGGGTTCTTTATCTTCAAAAAAATGGAGAAAAAGAGCCTAAAATTTTTAATTTTTGCGACGAAAAGGTTACTCTTTTAATCAAATTCGATCAGGATTCGATCTATGATGTAAGTAGCAAGCATTATATCTTTAAGAGAAGCGATATTCAGTTGTGCTATACGACCTATTTCCGGGCCAATCAGTTAGAAGTAATAATCGGTAAAGACACATGTTACATAAGTTGTATAGATGGCGCCTCCGATGGGGATCTTATTGGGCTGGAATATGCTTACCAATCCGACAAAAATAATGAGCGGCTTAATATATATTTATCTAAAGATTTAGGTCTTTGGGATAGCAATCACAAGTCAAGAATCAGCACTTATGTTGTCAAAAAAGGCAGCGTGCTGTGTTTTGATATTAGTCGAAAATGGAAAAGGGGAAAATTAGAATTGATAGACCAAATAGATTTCTAATTTATTGCAATTACGCTCACGTGATAATTTAAACAGCCTCAAGGTCATCTGATCATGAGGCTGTTTTTGTGCCCGGAACAGGACTCGAACCTGCACGTCCTTGCAGACACTAGTACCTGAAACTAGCGCGTCTACCAATTCCGCCACCCGGGCAAACTTGCGGCTGCAAAGATAAAATAAATAATTGAAAGTGGAAAGTGGAAAGTAGAAAAAAATTTTATCTCTTCCCCAAAAATAAATTTTGTCTGAAATTGATCTGCAGTTGCGAGAATATGGAGTTTTTGTGCTAATTTTACAAAAAAGTACTGCTATGAGCAAACGCAAGGTCAGATTTTTCAATAAGACGGGACCCTGCAATCCCGACGACCACTACATGCTGCCGCCTGAAGATCGATTGATTGGGGCGCAGTTGCATCGCTATATCCGCGATCAGCTCTACTGGGTGCTTCATGCACCGCGACAGACCGGCAAGACGACATTCCTGCTGAGTTGGATGCGGGAACTCAATGTCGATAACAACGATGTCGCCCATCTTTTTGCGCAACGTACCGCCGAAACCGGACAGCAGATCACCCGCGAAGCGCTCGATTATGTCTGGGAGCAGTCGCAGGGACAGCCCTGGATAGTAAATAATCTGTTCATGCGTGCTACAAGGCGGGTGTTGGACGAAGACAGCACGGAGACAGTCGCCCTGGAGCATGTCACCGCGGCACGACAACAGATGGTGCTGGCGCGCGAAACACATTTGGAAACGCTGGCCTACCGCCTGTCCAATCCCCAAGTCAGGCATATAATAGAAACCATTCTGACCGGTGAACTCGACCCGCAGATGAGTCCCATGAATCCCGACGTGCAACTGTCCATGGATTTGAGACTGGTGAGGTGGGACAATACCAAAGGGTTTGTTATCTCCAATCCGGTGTATGAGGAAATCCTGACAAGGTATTTCAATGCGGGTTATCACGCCAATCTACCGCCCCCTTCCGCATGGAAATGGCAACGAGCGGACGGCTCGCTGGACATGGACAGCCTGTTGCAGGAATTTCAGAAATTCTGGCGTCGCAACTCAGCGATATGGGAAGAAAAAGCAGACTATACGGAGGCATTCCCGCATTTATTGCTGATGGCTTTCATGCAGCGAATCACCAACGGCGAAGGCAACATCAGCCGAGAATCGGCTGCCGGACGCGGTCGTATGGACCTCGAAATAGAATACCACGGTCAGCATTTCATCATCGAAATCAAGATTGTGCACGATTATGAGACGCGGCAAGCGGTGCAGGAAGAAGGCCTTGAACAGATACGCGCTTATCGGGATGCGGTTAATCCTTCCGCCCCCGCCTATTTGGTCATCTTCGATCGACGCACAAAGACGAAAGAAAAATCGTGGGACGACCGCATCGGCTGGGAAGAAATCGACGACGTCACGGTAGTGAGAGCATAATGCAACGATCCATGAGTCCGACTTTCAACGTATTATAAAATGGAAAACCTCCAGATTATGAGGTAATCCGGAGGTCTTCTCTAACACAACACATTCTCGAAAAGTGGTGCCACCAAGAATCGAACTAGGGACACACGGATTTTCAGTCCGTTGCTCTACCAACTGAGCTATGGCACCAATTTTTTGCTTTTGCGGTTGCAAAGGTAAAAATATTTTTTTATAATCCAATTTTATTATTCATATTTTTTTTACTAGATTTGTAACCCGAAAGTAAAAATAAATTTATGATTAGTAAAATCAATCAGCTATTGGCTGAATTAGACTTGTTGAAAGTAAACACCGGCGAAGAGCTGGAAAGTCTCCGGGTAAAATACCTCAGTAAAAAAGGCGAAATCTCTCAATTAATGAATGATTTCAGGAGTGTTGCCGCCGAAGAAAAAAAAGAGATAGGTAAAAAACTCAACGAACTGAAGGAGAAAGCCCAGAATAAGATCAATGAGATCAAAAGCAATCTCGAAGATTCCGGTTCCGACAACGTCGCAGTCGATCTAACACGCACTGCTTATCCTTATCATGTCGGCACCCGGCATCCGCTATCCATCGTGAAGAAAAATATCTGCGACATCTTTACCCGTCTGGGATTCAGCATTGCCGAAGGGCCTGAAATCGAAGATGACTGGCATGTTTTTTCTTCGTTGAATTTTGCTGAAGACCATCCGGCACGCGACATGCAAGACACATTTTTTGTGATGAACGGCACGGACATCTTGTTACGGACGCATACCTCTTCCGTTCAGACCAGGGTCATGGAAAAAACGCAGCCCCCCATCCGGATCATCTGTCCGGGAAGGGTTTACCGCAACGAAGCGATTTCATATCGCGCCCATTGTTTTTTTCATCAGGTAGAAGCGCTGTATGTGGATAAAGATGTGTCGTTTGCCGATCTGAAACAGACCTTGCTTTTCTTTGCAAAAGAAATGTTCGGACAAAACACCAAAATCCGGTTGCGCCCGTCCTTCTTCCCTTTTACCGAACCAAGTGCGGAAATGGACATCAGTTGCAACCTGTGCGGAGGAAAAGGATGCCCGTTCTGTAAACATACAGGATGGGTGGAAATCCTCGGTTGCGGAATGGTAGACCCGAACGTCCTGGAAAATTGCGGCATCGACAGCAAGATCTATTCCGGCTATGCACTCGGAATGGGAATTGAACGAATCACCAATCTCAAATATCAGGTCAAAGACCTGCGCATGTTTTTTGAAAATGACGTCCGGTTCCTTCAACAATTTGAATCGGCTTACTAAACATGACGCAAAAAGACAGATACCGGGGCGCAATCGCCTGGTTTGAAGCAAACATGCCGGTAGCTGAAAGCGAATTGCATTTCAAAAATCCCTATCAGTTGCTGGTCGCCGTCATGCTTTCAGCCCAATGTACCGATAAACGTGTCAATGAAGTGACTCCTGCTCTTTTTGATGCTTTCCCCACTGCGGAAGCGCTTGCCGCATCGACACCCGAAACAGTATTTCGTTACATCAAAAGCATTTCTTACCCCAACAGCAAAACCCAACATCTGTTGGAGATGGCTCAAATGCTGGTTCGGGATTACAAGGGCGCGGTTCCCGATAAACTGGAAGAACTGATCAAACTGCCCGGTGTCGGACGTAAAACGGCCAATGTGGTGACGGCAGTCGCTTTCAATACACCATCGATGCCTGTGGATACGCATGTTTTCAGGGTATCAAACCGCATTGGGCTTACCAATCAGTCGAAGACGCCGCTAGAGACGGAAAAAGAACTCGTGAAACACATTCCGCAAAACCTGTTAACAAAGGCCCATCACTGGTTGATTCTTCACGGAAGGTATGTCTGTACTGCACGAAAACCACATTGCGAAGATTGCGGCATTCAACAATATTGCCGTTTTTATCACTCGCAACCGAAATCACAATAGCTTCCATTTATTAACTCATTAAAATAGTCTATCGGATTGATTGATTTGTTTATCGGCTTCAAAAACAACTGTTCATTCCTTAAAATATGTTTTAAAATATCCGAAAAAAAACATCTTCAAGGCGATTTTATTTAAAATGAAAAAAGAAGAGGCTATCATTTTTCAGAACCCTCTTCTTATTTCGTAAATAAATTTCGCTTAACAATGAGCCATTGTCGCTTTCAATAAATTCAAATTCTTATGCTTTTCCGGCTAGAAATTGCTTGAGAATTTACATTAAATTTATTTTTTGCTTTCAACGGCTTTTGCTAAATCTGCACCCGGTTTGAATTTTACTACCTTTTTGGCAGCAATCTTGATCTGTTGTTTTGTCCTCGGATTAATCCCTGTACGTGCACTTTTTTGAGTTACCGAATACGTTCCAAATCCAACCAGAGCTACTTTTCCGCCTTTTTTCAATTCTTTCGAAATTGAAACAATCAGGCCGTCCAGTGCTTTTTTGGAATCAACTTTAGTTAAACCAGATTCAGATGCAATTGCATTAATAAGTTCTGCTTTGTTCATAATTAAATAATTTAACAATACGATTAATAATAATAAAAAAATTTAGTTCCTCCTAATCAGAATTAAATAATTCGCTACAAATGTAAGACATATAATATTAGTATTCAAACATTTGATCCTTTTTTTTTATTTTTCACACTTTTTCATTAATGTAAACACGAAAACTGGGACTGTTTTCAATAGACCCTGTGAATGAAAAGCATGTACTTATCAATTATTAACTGTAAGCATGGCTATATAATGAATAATTTTGACTAGTTTTGTATTCCAGAATTAAATCTTAAATATGTCAAACTATCGAAGTAATTCTTTTTTTTCGACCATTCCTGCCGTGACCAGAAACATTCTTGTCATCAATGTGATTGTGTGGCTGGCTTGTTTCGTTTTCTCACGGACAGGGATTGATTTGTCAAACCTTATAGGGCTGCATTATCCGCTTACAAAAGGGTTTTACCTGTTCCAGTTTATTACCTACATGTTTACGCATGTGGATTTGACGCACCTGTTTTTCAACATGTTTGCGCTTTTCATGTTTGGCGGCGCATTGGAACATACCTGGGGCCCAAAACGGTATTTGACCTATTACATGATAACAGGCATCGGCGCGGCGCTGGTGCAGCTGTTGGTCTGCTATTTCCGGATTCATGCTTTGATGAATTCGCTTCCTGCCGAGATGGTGCAGGTAGTCCACCACGAAGGGTATGATCTGCTTCAAAAAGGAATGAATTACACAGACCCCACCATGGGAAGTCTCAACCTGTTGCTTCACTCGGTCACCATCGGCGCATCGGGAGCGGTGTTTGGACTGCTGCTCGCTTTCGGCATATTGTTTCCCAATACCCCACTCTACCTCATGTTCATCCCCATACCCATCAAAGCAAAATATTTCGTTATCGGATACGGGCTTATCGAATTATTTCTCGGCGTTTCCAATCAAACCGGCGACAATGTAGCCCATTTTGCGCACCTCGGCGGAATGGTTTTCGGATGGCTCCTTATATTATATTGGACTAAAAACGATTTTCCCCATAGCCGAAACTGGTTGAAAAATAAAATCAAGCATTGGTTTTCCGACAAAAAGAAGCAAAACAACCATCTACGCTCTGGTTATCAACGTTTTGAATCGGAATACGAATACAACAGGAAAAAAAATGAATTGATTGACGAAATCGACCGGATACTGGATAAGTTAAAAAAATCCGGCTACAGCAGTCTGACAGACGAAGAAAAGAAAAAACTGTTTGATTACAGAAAATAATCCATGTTTAAAATCAAAAAAATAGTTTATTCGATCGTATCAATAGCAAGTATTGTCGGCATTTTCTTCTTTATCCTGTCCGCTTTCTCCGACCGGATATCGCCGTCATTCTCCGTGTATTTCGCTTACCTGGGGATGGGGTTCCCTTTCATCTTTATTCTCAACCTGTTGCTATGCGGCCTCTGGGCACTCTTTCGGAAATGGAGATGGGTCTTGGTATACATAATTACCTACTTCGTCTGTTGGGAATCGATATCAACCTATTTTCCCGTCCACTTTCGATCGAAAGACATGCCTTCTGAAAGCATCAAGCTGCTGACATACAACGTGATGCGATTCGATCATGAAAAACCGCATCTTCCGGGCAATCCCAATCCGATTTTGAAATACATCGTCGACAGCAACGCCGACATCATCTGTCTGCAAGAATACAGCGCTTTCATCAAGCACAACCATCTGACTGAAACCGACATCAAACGTGCATTGAAAAAATATCCCTACTATCGTTTACTCAAACTGAACGGTTCATCAAGCAACTACATCTACGGAATGGCGCTGTTTTCCAAATACCCGATTTCCGCTTTCGATGATATCGCACTCGAAAGCGCTTTCAATGGCGCATTCATTGCCGAACTGAAAATCAAGGATAAGAAAGTCACCTTGATCAGTGTCCACCTGGAATCCAACCGGCTGTCGATGAAGGAAAGAGCCACCTATTACGAATTGACGAAAGAGTTTGATTCTTCCACTTTTGAAGAAATGCGATCGGAAATGAATAAACGGCTGGCGCCCGCATTCAAGAAAAGGGCAGAGCAGGCTCAACTCATTTCCGAATACATCAAAAAGAGCATAAATCCTTACACCATCGTTTGTGGGGATTTCAACGATACCCCCATCTCCTATTCCCGCCACACCATCAAGGGCGACTTGAGAGACGCATTTGTAGAAACCGGCACGGGACTCGGCACCAGCTACAACCGATACCGTTTCCTGTTCAGGATCGACTACATCCTCCACAGTAAAAACATCACTCCCTATCGTTGCACAGTTGATTACGCGATCAGGAGTTCAGACCACTACCCCATCTGGACCTGCCTGCAATTAAACTAAGACAGCGCAGCAATCACCGCCTGGTAATCCGGTTCCTGCGTAATTTCCGGAACCAGTTCAGAATAGGCTACAGCGCCATTTTCGTCAATCAGAACAATGGCTCTTGCGAACAAGCCCTTCAACGGTCCGTCTTCCATCAGCACACCATATTGTTTTTCAAAATCGGCATTGCGGAAAGCAGACAAAGGGATCACATTCGTGATGCCTTCGGTGGTGCAAAAACGCTGGTGCGCAAAAGGAAGGTCTTTCGAGATCGCCAGGACAACCGTATTCGCCATGGCGACAGCCTCTTTGTTGAACCGCCTCACGGAATTGGCGCATACGCCCGTATCCAGGCTGGGAAAGATGTTCAGGATGACTTTCTTCCCTTTCAACTCACCCAGATTCAGTTCGCTCAGATCAGTCTTTACCAATGTAAAATCAAACGCTTTAGTTCCTTTAGATGGGAGATTCCCATTCGTGTGAACAGGATTCCCGGCAAATGTTATTGTAGCCATATTTTTTCTTTATAAAACAGTATTTTTTGTAAAACAAATCTATGTCATAAAAAGTTCATGCGCTTATTCAATTAATTTTTCATATATTTGTATCCGAACAAAAAAAAAGCGAAGCTATGGCAGACGAAAAAAAGATCATATTTTCGATGGTGGGAGTAAGTAAAGCTTACTTGCCCAACAAACAGGTAATAAAAGACATCTATCTTTCTTTTTTCTATGGCGCCAAGATTGGCATTATCGGCCTTAACGGTTCCGGAAAGTCGACATTATTGAAAATTATTGCCGGCGTGGAAAAGGAATTTCAGGGCAATGTGGTCTTTGCTCCCGGATATTCTATCGGATACCTCGAGCAGGAGCCGAAATTGGATGATTCCAAAACCGTCAGGGAAATCGTGCAGGAAGGCGTACAGGAAACCATTGACGCGCTGGCGGAATATGAATCCGTCAACGAAAAATTCGGATTGCCGGAATATTACGAAGATCCCGAAAAGATGGACCGGTTGCTTGCACGGCAAGCAGAACTGCAAGACAAGATCGACACCCTGGACGCCTGGAATGTCGATGCGAAATTAGAACGGGCGATGGACGCGCTGAACTGTCCGCCCGAAGACCAGTTGGTGGGAACGCTTTCGGGCGGCGAACGGCGACGTATCGCCTTGTGCCGTTTGTTGCTGCAGCAACCGGACATCCTTCTGCTGGATGAGCCGACCAACCACCTCGACGCAGAGTCGATCGACTGGCTGGAACAATGTTTGCAACAATATGCGGGAACAGTGGTCTGCATCACGCACGACCGCTATTTCCTGGATCACGTAGCGGGATGGATACTGGAACTGGACAGAGGAGAAGGCATCCCCTGGAAAGGAAATTATACTTCCTGGCTCGAACAAAAAACCAACCGGATGGCGCAGGAAGAAAAACAGGTCAGCAAGCGACGGAAAACGCTCGAACGCGAACTGGAATGGATTCGTATGGCGCCCAAAGCACGCCAGGCCAAAGGAAAAGCCCGCCTAAATTCGTATGAACAACTGCTGAACCAGGACACGAAAGAACGGGAAGAAAAACTGGAACTGTATATCCCGAATGGTCCCAGGCTCGGCAACAAGGTGATCAATGCGGAACATGTCGCAAAAGCCTACGACAACAAATGTTTGTACAAAGACCTGAATTTCATGCTGCCGCCCAACGGCATCGTGGGAGTGATAGGGCCGAATGGCGCCGGCAAAACCACCCTGTTTCGTCTCATCATGGGAATGGAAAAACCTGACGGGGGCATTTTCGAGCTGGGAGAAACCGTCAAAATCGGTTATGTCGATCAAAGTCATGTGGAGATAGATCCGGCCAAGACGGTCTTTCAGGTTGTTTCGGGCGGCGCGGAATTTGTCCGCATCGGAGGGAAAGAGACGAACGCCAGGGCCTACCTCAGCCGATTTAATTTTACGGGCGCTGACCAGGAAAAATTGTGCGGCGTGCTTTCTGGTGGTGAGCGCAACCGCCTTCACCTGGCTTTAACGCTCAAACTGGAAGCCAATGTGCTGTTGCTGGACGAACCGACGAACGACATCGACGTGAATACATTGCGGGCATTGGAAGAAGGATTGGAGAATTTCGCCGGTTGCGCCGTCATCATCTCACACGACCGCTGGTTTCTCGACCGTATCTGCACGCATATCCTCGCGTTTGAAGGCAATTCGGAAGTCTTCTTTTTTGAAGGTTCTTTTTCCGAATACGAGGAAAACAAGACATCACGGCTGGGCAATGTCGATCCGAAGCGGGTGCGTTACCGAAAATTCAGTTGAAATAAAAAAAAACATGCGATTCCCCATTTCTGAGGTCTATTTACAATTTAATAAAATTTTTCATCTCAACCTCATCGAGAATCGCATATTTTTTACTAAATTTACGGCCTGGTTAGTTAGTGGTTAGTGGACTAATTCCTAATTTTTATTTTTTTAATTGTATTATGATTCGTTGTTGCTTGATATTATTATTCGGAACCGTATCGGTCTTTTCGGGATTCTCTCAGAAGCAACTCAGGTTGGAAAACGAGAATCTGGTGGCTGTTTTTGACGAGAAAGACGGTTCTTTGATCCGATTGACGAACAAACAAACCGGCTGGGACATTGTCGGCCGGGCACAACTCGGGCAATCGTTCGAGCTATTGGCGCCGCTCGAAGGAAGAAGGTATCACCGCATCAACGGCAAAGAACAAGCGCCGCCCATCATCCGGAAAACGGAAAACGGCATCGTATTCACTTGGCGATCAATGAAATCGAAATTCCGCGAGAGCGTCGTGGACATCACATTCACCGGAGTCGTCACCCTGACGCCCGAAGGACTGCTATACAGCGGCGAAATCGCCAACAACGACGAATTGACGGTAGAATACCTCTCCTGGCCTTTCCTGGGAGAAGTAACCATTCCCGACAAGCAGCAGCCGCTGGTATGCCAAAACCGCAACCGATCGACCAATCTCTTCCCTTCATTCCATTCGGAACACGGCTATTGGGGCGTTGAATACCCGACGAATTGCGCGTTATTGCCCGAAAATGCCTTTTTATTGATCCGCAACAACGAGCAGGGCATCTACATCTGTAGCGAACAGGGAAGTCCTTCCGAAATGGTGATCGGTTCCTTCGAATTGATTCCCGGATTTGATTTGCCGAGGTTAAATCCGCTGACGGAAGAAATGGACGGTCAGCCCGTGCGTATTCAGTTCAAAGCCAACCATGTCATTTACAATCAACCCCGTACGACCACCGTGATTAAGCCGCTCACCCTCGAACCTTACAGCGGCGATTGGCACAAAGGCGCCGACCGCTACCTGAAATGGAAACAGCGATTGCCGGCCAAATCAGTCCATTCCGGATGGATCAGCCAACCGCTGACCTGGCGAAAAGTGACAATCGCCAACGGCAACGAACTGGTGAATTATGCAAAAGAAGCGCAACGCAACGGCGTGTCGGTGCTGCTGGTTAACGGATGGATGAAGATGGGACAGCAATCGAATCTCGAAATAGCCGATGGATTCCTCTCCGCCTTGAACGAATGTCGAGCGCTGGGAGTTAAAATCGTTCCGGAAATAAACCCGACCACCGTAGACTATAATTCATTGTGGTATAAAAACGTGCTGAGCGACGAAATCATGACCGACCCCTACGGCATCCCCTACGATCTTCGCATCGTTTGCCCCAACTGTCTGCGCCTGACATCCATACTGGAACAGGAATACAACCATCATTCGGCAATAACGGCTGCCGACGGCCTCATCTTCAACGACAACCAGCATCCGAATAAGACTTATTTTTGCTTCAATCCCAACCACGGCCATGCTGTTCCGGCTTTTGCCGACCACGGTATTGACCGGATGGACGGCTATTTCGCCGAATGGGTGCGAAGCAAAAACCCCGATGCAGTGACGCTCGGTTATGGACTATACGATACGCAAAACGGCTATTACGACGGGTATTTCATCAATCAGTCGGCAAGTAAACAATCCTTACAACGCTACATCAATCCCGGAATCCCCCTGATCGCTTCGGTGGATGTACGTACTGCCCGTCAAGATATGAACAACTGCCTGAAAAACCGTTACAACCTCTGTTACGACCTCCGCTTTTACAGCAATTCATTGGATACCTACCCGCAAATCATGGAATACGGCAAACAAATCGAAAAACTCCGGAATCAATACCGAGAATTTATCTGGGAGGGGAATTTCGAGGATACGGCAGGCGCCACCCTGAAAGGCGATCCGGTCGCTTACGCGGTTTATGCCAGAAAAAGCGACGGTAGGAAAGCCGTAGTCATCTTGAATAACAGCGAATCGCAACCGGCTTCACTGCAAGTATCTTTCAATGGATCCCGCCATGCACTGGAAACAGCGTCGCCCGAACAACCGCAACCCACAGATTACCAAGGAACACTTACCATTCAACCGCAATCGGCAGTCATTGTCGTTGAAAAATAGCTTTGTAAACAAATGAAGAAATACCTCACATTACTGATTTTACTATCGCAGTTGACTTTAGCCACCTTCGCTCAGTCCTATTTTACATTGGAAAATGATAACATACAGGCTGTCTTCAACTTAAATAACGGCGCTTTGGTCCAGTTCAAAGATAAAAAAACTTCCTGGAATATCATCTCTGAAAACAAATTCGGACGTTCTTTCGAAATGACGCTCCTTTTGAAGTCGGGACAGCGTACCACGATCCACGGAAACGACCAGGCAAAACCGGAATTGAAACGCTCCGGCAACCGCATTACTTTTATTTGGAAAACCCTCCGCCTCTCCCCTCAAGACAAGTTGCCGGCCAAGATCCAATTCTCCGGCTCTGTTTCGTTGACGGAAAACGGACTGGAATACGACGGCGAGGTCGCCAACCGTTCGGAATGTGTTGTTGAAAACCTATGCTGGCCGGTTATCGGAGATTTTGTCAATCCCGGAAAATCCGATCCGTTGCTATTCCAATATATTACTTATTCAAGATTGGAAACCGAAACACTTTTTCCCCATCCAAAATCCTATACCGGATGGTGCAATCTTCCGGAAGCCGCTTTCGGACTGTTTCACAACAACAAACAAGGCTTGTATGTTAGCAGCAAAGATGCCAAACTGAATGAATATATCCAATTCATGTACGAAATGCTTCCGCTCGACAACTACGGGGCGTTGGCCGGAACAGTGCCGACAACAATTGCGGACAATGAACGAATTTGCCTGCGGACACAACTCAAGGCCAAACGCGCGATCTATACGCAACCGGATTCCCTCTCGCGACTGGTTTCCGTTGTACTCCAACCCTATTCCGGCTCCTGGCACGCCGGAGCGGACATTTACAAAAAATGGCGTGCAACCTGGTATAAACCACCCTATCGCCCCGAATGGATTAGAAATGTCAATTCCTGGCAACAGCTGCAAATCAACAGCTCGGAAGATTTCCGCTCATTCCAATACAAAGATCTGGTAGATTACGCCAGAGAGTGCAAACAGCTAGGCATCAATGCAATACAGCTGACGGGCTGGCACTTGGGAGGACAAGACCGCGGCGTGCCCGGCCACAGTTCCGATCCGCGTTTGGGTACCGAAGAAGAACTGAAAGCCGCCATCACCGCTTCTCAGCGACTGGGTGTAAAAATACTGCTTTTCACGAAGTTTACATGGATTGACCTCACTTCCGACCTCTACGAAGACTACAAGGATCATATCGCCAAAGACGTCTCCGGCAATCCTTGCCTCCATCCGGGATATAACTACAATACCTACACGCAGTTGCTGGGAATCAACACCCGACGTTTCGGCGTCCTCTGTCTCGAAGACACCGCTTGCCGGAGACTGCTGTGCAACGAATTTCAGAAATGCTTGGATCTTGGCGCTGCCGGAATGGTGTATGATGAAAATCAGCATCATGCAGGCCATCAGTTGTGCTTCGACCCCAGTCACGGACACCGGATTCCGGGATTCCTCTACCGCGGCGCCGATCTGTTGGGAAGCGATTTTATGAGAATCACCCAGAAATTCCACTACAATTTTTTGATGGCGGGAGAGGGTTGTTACGATCTCCAATCAAAATATTATGCGACTTACACCCGTGCGGATGTCCATCATATTCCCGTATTGAGATACATCGATCCCGAATTGCCCATCGCCTGCGCAGTAATAGATCATTTCGACAAAAACAGGATCAATATGTGCTTAAAAAATCGGTATGCCATCAGCTATGAACCGCGTTCGTTCAAAGGACATCTGAGCGAAATTCCGCGTTTAGTGAACTATGGCCGACAAGTCGACCGGCTACGCGAAAAATACAAAGACCGCCTGTGGTTTGCCGTTTACAAAGACACACTGGGCGCTTCGGTCGCCGGCAATCACATCAGTTATTCCGTGTTTGAACGGAGAAGAGACGGAAAAAAGGCAGTCGTGATATTGAATACTGATCTGAATGAGCCGTCGGTCGCTACAATCGCAATTGACGAATCACTGCGGAATCTGTTGGTGGTCTCCCCTGAAAATCCCGATCCCGTGCCATTGTTAAAAAGGGAAATTACGCTGCAGCCGCAATCTGCTGTCGTCGTATGGGAAGAATAAAAATTGGAATATGCGTTGTCATGAAACTCCAGACCTTACTTTCCGACCTCGTTGCGCTGTTTTATCCCAAGCTTTGTGTTGTTTGCGGAAACCCATTGGTTGAAGGCGAAGAATATTTGTGCTTGCGTTGCCGATTGCAATTGCCCGCAACCCGCTATCCTTTCGCCAATAATCCGGCGCATGAACGCTTCAAGGGAAAAGCCCCCTGTGAAAAAATCATGCCTTGTCTGTTCTACAATAAAGGCGGCATCGGACAGCAGATTGTGGCGGAAATCAAATACAAAAACAACCCGGCATTTGGGATGTGGATGGGATCGTATGCGGCAAACAATCTGATAGATCCTGATTTTTTTCGGGACATCCATTGCTTGATTCCCGTGCCATTGCATCCGAAAAAAATGCGAAAAAGACGGTTCAATCAGTCGGAAATGCTTGCTACAGGGATTTCAAAGGCCACAGGCATCCCGCTGATTGCCGATTGTTTATATCGTCGGATTGCAAATCCAACCCAGACAAAAAGGGGCAGTTACGAACGATGGTTGAATACGATGGATATTTTTGCTGTACGCAACCGCGAGACCTTGGCGGACAAGCAGACAATACTCATCGACGATGTGCTTACAACCGGCTCTACATTGGAATCTTGCATCAACGCATTGCTGGTTTGCGAAAATATAAAAATTAGTATATTGACTTTATCAGTTACTTTATAACAAACAAAAATGCATATTTTTATGGATTTTTCATTCCAATTGATTACTTTTGCAACTGAAATATCAACTAATTCGTTACAGGAAGCCGTTAATTCCGGCTAACGAAAGAGAATGAACATCATAGAAAAACATCAACAAGAAAAAAAAACGATGAAGCCACTGGAAAAAAATGTTGCAGAAAAACTATTGAGAATAAAAGCAGTAAAACTCCAACCCGCCAACCCTTTTGTATGGGCGTCGGGATGGAAGTCGCCCATCTATTGCGATAATCGAAAAACATTGTCATACCCTTCAATCCGTAATTTTATTAAATTGCAATTGGCGCGTATCATCTCCGAAAAATATGAAAACGTAGACACGATTGCAGCGGTGGCTACCGGCGCTATCGCCCAAGGATCGATGGTTGCCGAAGAACTCAACCTGCCGTTTGTTTACATCCGCTCTACCCCGAAAGATCACGGACTGGAAAACCTGATTGAAGGCGACTTGAAACCCGGTTCGCGGGTCGTCGTCATCGAAGACCTGATCTCTACCGGAGGCAGCAGCCTGAAAGCCGTGGAAGCGGTACGCGATTCCGGCTGCAATGTCATGGGCATGGTGGCAATCTTTTCTTACGGACTGATGATCGCCTCCAAACGTTTCAAAGAAGCAAAAGTGGAACTGACAACCCTATGTAACTACGATGCCATACTCGACGAGGCGCTTCGTACGGATTATATCGACGAGTCGGAAATCAAGACCCTCCAACAATGGCGCAAAGATCCGGCTAAATGGAATCCCCAATAAACACAACGCAATGACTGAATTTGTTAGCGAAATAAAAACTGTCCCCTACGACGAAGAAGACATCTATACAATGCTGTCGGATTTGACAAATCTGGAACGACTGAAAGACAAAATCCCCCAACATCAAATCAATGAAATCTCTTTCGACAAAGATTCTTGCCGCTTTTCCGTCAATCCCATCGGCAGTGTGCGTTTCTCAATCGTGGAACGCGAACCTTTCAAAACCATCAAGTTTGCCGCCGACGAATCGCCGTTGGACGTCACAATGTGGATTCAACTGAAGCAAATTCAAGCCAACGACACCAAATTAAAACTGACAGTCAAAGCCGACTTGAATCCGTTTCTCAAGCCGATGTTGTCCAAACCCTTGCAAGAAGGAGTGAATAAGATTGCCGATGTTTTAGCAGAAATACCTTACAAATGAAACTCTGGCAAAAAAACGTCCAAGTCAATCGGGACATCGACACATTCACCGTAGGCAAAGACCGCGAAATGGATCTGTATCTGGCGGAATACGATGTGCTGGGTTCGATGGCGCACATCACGATGCTGGAAAGCATCGGACTGCTGTCGCCGGACGAACTGCCCGTGTTGCTCACCGAACTCCGAGCGATCTACGCACAAATCCAGACAGGTGATTTTACCATTGAACCCGACGTTGAAGATATCCATTCGCAAGTGGAACTGATGCTGACACGCAAACTGGGCGATCTGGGCAAGAAAATCCACAGCGGTCGTTCCCGCAACGACCAGGTGTTGGTGGACATCAAACTGTTTACCCGCGACGAAATCCGACAGGTCGTGGAGGATGTTTCCGCCTTGATCCTCACCCTGATCGATCGAAGCAATCACTATAAAGACCTGCTGATGCCGGGCTACACACACCTGCAGGTGGCCATGCCCTCGTCTTTCGGCCTCTGGTTCGGTGCGTATGCCGAAAGCCTGGTGGACGACCTGCAATTGCTGCAGGCAGCCTACAAGATCTGCAACCGCAACCCGTTGGGGTCGGCTGCCGGATATGGATCTTCGTTCCCGCTCAACCGCCAGATGACAACCGACCTGTTGGGGTTTGATTCGATGAACTACAATGTGGTGTATGCCCAAATGGGACGCGGAAAAATGGAACGTTCCGTCGGGTTCGCACTGGCAGGAATCGCTGCTACCCTCTCGAAGCTGGCGTTCGATGCCTGCCTGTTCAACAGTCAGAATTTCGGATTCATCACGCTACCCGACGAGTTTACTACCGGTTCGAGCATCATGCCGCATAAAAAAAATCCGGATGTCTTTGAATTGATTCGCGCCAAATGCAACCGGCTGCAAAGCATCCCGCAACAAATCACGCTGGTGATCAACAACCTGCCTTCGGGCTATTTCCGCGATATGCAGATTGTGAAAGAAATCTTTCTCCCTGCGTTCTCCGAACTACGCAATTGCCTGGATATGACCCGCAGGATGATCAACGAAATCAAAGTCAACGACCACATCCTGGAAGATGAAAAATATGCTTGCCTGTTTAGTGTGGAAAAGGTAAACGAACTGGTATTGAAAGGAATGCCGTTTCGCGACGCCTACAAACAAGTCGGAATGGAGATAGAAAACGGCACATTCATCCCCAATCTGCAGATCTCCCATACGCACGAAGGCAGTATCGGCAATCTTTGCAATGACCACATTGAGGCCAAGATGCACGAAATCGTTGCAGGATTCCATTTTGAGAAAATCGACAAAGCGAAAGAGGGGTTAGTGGCTAGTTAGTAGATCACCTACTCTCAACTCAATAATAATAATTTAAATTTAATAAAAGTTTTACTCATGAAAACATCTTTGATTTACTGTTTGTTGATTGCCGGAACAATGCTTGTTTCCTGCAAACCTAGCTCGGAACAATCCGAAAAAGTAGAAAAGAAAGCCATCGGCGTGCAACTCTATTCCGTACGCGATGCCATCAGTGCGGATTTTGCTACAACCATCAAAGCGGTGGGAGAAGCAGGATATTATGACGTCGAAGCCGCCAATTACAACGACGGCAAGTTTTACGGCCTCGATCCCGAAGCATTCAAAAAAGCGGTAGAAGAAGCCGGAATGAAAGTCTTGTCTTCCCACACCGGACAATTGCTTCCTCCTGCCGGAACTACGCCCGACTGGGACGCACTCTGGGCTTGGTGGGATCAATGTATCGACGCTCACCTGGCGGCAGGCATGCAATACATCGTCGTGCCTTATATGCCGATACCGGCAACGTTGGCTGAGCTCCAGGCCACCTGCGATTACTTCAACCAAATCGGAGAGAAATGCAAAGCCAAAGGACTGAAATTCGGATACCATAACCATGCGCACGAATTTCAGAAAGTGGAAGAACAGACCATTTACGACTACATGCTGGAACATACCGATCCCGGCCTGGTATTCTTCCAGATGGATGTCTATTGGACGGTGATGGGACGTCAATCGCCTGTGGATTACTTCAATAAATATCCCGGACGGTTTGAATTATTGCATATCAAAGACAACAAAGAACTTGGTCAGAGCGGGATGGTTGGCTTCGATGCCATTTTCAAGAATACCGACCAGGCAGGCGTCAAACACCTGATCGTGGAAGTGGAAAAATACAATTACGCTCCTATCGAAAGTATCAAACTGAGTCTCGACTACCTATTGAAATGCCCGCTGGTGAAGAAGAGCTACGAGGATTTGTAGAAAAATAGGTAGCGGTAAAAAATACTTTTGCGACAACCTCCGATGAGGAACCAAATAAATGCATCATAAGAAGACACGTCATTGCGGGTTTAAGCGCGTAACGACGTGTCTCTTAGTTAAATAAACTTAAATCTAATTTTTTTGAGGAAATAGGGAAGAAATAATAAAAAATTTGTATATACCTTTGTTTGCTAAAAATGTCATTGTAACCATCTTGTCTTTGTAACCACCTTCGATTCTTCGGCAGTCAATGACACTTAGTGCAATCACCCTAAAAATTTTTACAGTTATGTTTCTTCATTCTCTATTAACTCAACAATCAAGCGGCAAATCACCCAATTCTGCTTCAAGGACTGCCAACAATGGCGTCCTACCGAAACGACAACGGCGCAAGGTATCCGTCCTTTTCGCGCTCTGCGCACTCTTTCTCGCTTCGTTTGAAGTATTCCCTAT
>JAISUK010000001.1 GCA_031272075.1 Dysgonamonadaceae bacterium | reverse complement strand
CTGTATGCGCTGACGCTGACCGGCAATCCGCTTGCGGCGCAGGTGTATGACGATATGCTCTCCGTACTCGATTCTACAGGCGCATGGGTGGAATATTACGTGGACGGACATCCCAACGGCACGTTTTGCCGCCCCTGGGAAAGTGCCATCAACTTGGAAGCGGCCATTGATTATGTGATGAAGGGAAATATCTTTACAACACGTATTATTCCTTTGCTAAAAAGGGTGCGGAGATGACAAATGGCATGGCGCTGTCCTGTACGAAGTTGAAAGTGCAAATGGAATCACAAAGCCAAAATAGCGAACAGTATTTGAAATCCATCGGCCAAAAATAAAAAGCGTGTAAGCCAAATAAATGGTTTATACGCTTTTAATTATGAATGTCCACTTCGCTAAATTATAACGAACAAAATTTTATTCCACTCCGGACTTCTTAAATTCTTCCATCACCTTCAGTGCCTTGGCATTTGCAGGATCCAATTCCAGGATTTTCTTCCAGTATTCCACTGCGGCCTTGGAATCTTCCTTGACGATATAGTAGGAGCCGAGGTAATCGTAGACTTCTATGATTTCTTTGTTCCTTTTTCCGCCTTCATTCGATTCCAGCAGGATGGCCAATGCCTGTTCGTAGTCAGGTTTGGGCAGGCCTTCTTCGCCTTTGTACAAGACAAAGTCTTTGATATAGTTGACTTTCCCTTTCCAGAAGTATCCCATATAGCTCTGAGGCATCCGTTCGATGACTGTGTCGAAGGCTTTGATTGCAGTTTCGAGGTAGTCATTGCGTTGGATGCTGTCGGCAGCCAATTCTTCGGCGGTCTTGCTTGCTTCGGGTGTCAGCAGCGAAACGGCGGCGGTCCAGCACAATCTCCCGAAATAGAAATAATCGATGGCGGTGGATTCCGGATTGGCGTCCAGCGATTTTTGGGTATAATTGACCGCTTCCGCGTAATTGCCCGTATTTTCGTAAGCAGTGGCGATTTCTTTCAGCAGTTCGGTCTTTGTGGTGTCCATTTCGTATGCTTTCAGCAGATTTTCAAGCGCCTTTTGCGGCTGTTTTTCTTTTATCAACAGCCGACCGTAGTAGGTATAATCCAAAGCAATCAGATTGTCAGGCGGGGTATCGTTGATCAGTTTTTCCATCTGTTCCAATCCCAGTGCATAGTTTTCCAGTTTGAAATTGTTGTATGCCTGCAGCCGTTTCATGACAAAGTTTTCAGGATCTTTCTCCAATACTCTTGCAATCATGTCGAGCGATTCCGAGTAGCGGTCGACGAAGAACAGCAATTGCGCGTATTTTGATTCTTGTGAGATCGGCACGCCGGGTATAGCCATGATTTTCTCATACGCATCGATGGCTTTGGTGTAATATCCGTCGCGGTAGTAGATTTCGCCGAGTTCCGCATAAGCGGGGATGTATTCCGGATCAATTTCCACCAGGCGGTTAAGCATTTCCAGCGCCAGATCGGTATTGATGGATTTGTATACGCGGGCTTCTTTCAGGTAAGCCACTTTATCGTTTTTATCAAACAAGATCGCGTTGTCGTATTTTCCACAAGCGCCTCCTGTATCTCCCTGATCCATCAGCATATCGCCTTCCGCCACGTAGATTCCGGAGAAATTCTTCTGCATTTTACGGGCGCGGTCGAGCGCTTCTTCAGCCTTGTCGTATTGTTTGGCATTGATGTATGCTTCTGCAATGGCAGTATGAACAGCCGGATTTTTCTTCACCAGTCCGGTCGCTTTTTTGAACAAATCGTTTGCTTTTTCTTTGTGGTTATTCCGCAATTCCAACATTCCCTGTCCGATGTATCCGTAGGGGTATTCGGGGTCGACCGTCACCGCTTTGTTATAGAAATAGGCAGCCGAATCCAATTGTTCCATAGCCGCATAAGTCTGGCCCAGATAAAAGTAGTTTTCGGCTTGTTCTTCCTGGGATAAGTTTGTTTGGTTACTGAAAAAAAGCTTGGCGGCATCGTACAGCTCCGCACGGTAGTATTCAATTCCCTTATCATTCTTGGACGCACACATTGCCGATAAATAGAAGCAACTGATCACGATCGTCCATACTGTTCTTTTAGCATTCATCTTCTTACAAATTTATTAGAATTATTTTATTTTATTTTTCGTGTTTATTTCGTTTTTTATTTTAATTCGGATACTCATCTTTTACACTGACAATCCGAACCGGTTGTGTAGCCGGCAGGATGCCCGATTTGAGTATGATTTTTTGTCCACGGTCGCTCATGACAAACGACGTGAATCCTGTCGACAGCCCGCTCCGCGGATCGGACAATAAAATATAGACATTCCGCGTCATCGGGTAATCGTCGAGCGCGATATAGGCCTGATACGGCTGGTAGCTGTTTTCAAGCGTAGCATGCTCGTAACGGCTCACGTACATGACTTTAATTTTATCATTGAAACTCATATTGGTGCTGTCATTTTCGTTGCTGACCCAGTTCACTCCGATGATGCCCAACCCATTCGGCAGTTTGGAGACCATGTTGACAACGTCCATGTTGTTTTTCTGAGCGTAGAGCGTCTCCGAAAGTTTGCGGCCGCGGCAAAGAGAGTCGATGGCATAGCGGACGGTACTGGAATTGGGATTGTCGAACATGACATCGATTTTCCCCAATTTGGAGGCCGGATTGATTTGTTCCCAAGTGGTAACATCTCCTGTCAAGATCTTTTGCAGCGTCGGGATGCCCATCAGTGAGTCGGGATTAGATCTGTTCACGATCAGTGCGATGGCATCGACAGCGATTTTCCGTTCGCGCACCTCCATCCGCTTCGATTTGATGATGGCTTTTTCGTTTTCCGTCAGTCCACGCGAGACGACAGCCACGCGAACGCTGTCTTTGATCAACAGATCGATCGATTCCACCTCATCGGTATAGATCGGCAGGATCGTAGCCGATTTATAGATGGACTCGAAAACATTGATTTCTTCTTTGATAATGGGTAAAAAGCATTCATCACAGGCGATCGGAATCATTCCTGTGGTGGTTGTGTCCTGCCATTTCCCCTGTTTCTTTTCCTGCTTGCAGGAAGTGAACGGGAGCATCATCAACAAGCCTAAACACCCTACAATGAATTGTTTTGCCATGACAACTAATGATAAATCATATAAAATTAACACTGATCACACCTAAATGGAATCATTTTACTTGGACAAAGATAGAAAAAATATCTTATATTATCATTCAAGTAAAAATACTTTTACATTCAGTTGCAATCAGTGTTAATTCTAAAAGGCGATTTATTCGGTCGTTTCTTCTTTTTGAAATAACTTTTTCAATGCGCGATAGATTCGAAACAGGCCGTACAACCCCAACACGACACCGACCCATAACCGGACATTCCCTTGGATGGTATCGAATACATTGGTAAACAGCAACAACGCGGAAAGCGCCACATAAAATACCGCCATGACACTCTCGAAGAGGTATCGCGCAGAATAATGTTGTGGAATATTTCCGTTGTTTCGTTGCGACATGTCAGCGCCTATTGCTGTAATTTATACCGCACCGGCAAGTTGTAGTATACTGCCACGGGGCGACCGTTTTGTTTGCCGGGCACCCACTTGGGCATCATCTTTACAACCCGGATTGCTTCTTTATCGCAGCTCGGATCCAAAGAACGAAGCACTTCTATTTCGCCCACATTGCCTTCCTTGTCAACGACGAAACGCAAGGTCACCGTCCCTTGAACGCCTTGTTCCTGCGCAATGACGGGATACTTGATGTTTTTGCTCAGGAAATTCATGAGTTCCTTGTCTCCACCGGGGAATTGAGGCATCACTTCCACATGGGTGAAGATTTCTTCTTTCTCAGCCTGTACAACCACCTTGTGTTCTTGCAGATCGGCGATATCCACCCCCGAACCGTCGGTTGCTCCCTTGACGTCCGCAATTGAAATGGCGGCTTTGGTTTCCGTCAGTTCTTCTTGGGTCTTCATCAAGTCTTCATCCCGCACTTCTTCATCTTTGGCGATGACCGGAGGGGTAAATTTCGTCGTTTCTTTCAAGATGGGAGGAGGCGGCACGTCTTCCAACTGTTTCACCTGGTTTTCTTCCGGGACTTCCTGCTTCAGATCCAGGTTGGACAATTCCACCGGACCCACTTCCACCTCTTTTGTCCTTTCGGGCATCACGGTTTTTATCAAAGTAGGCAGTACCAGAATCAGCACGCCGATGACGATTACAATCAGCAAAGAACGCAAATGCCTTTTGGAAGAAGTCTTCCGCAAATAATACGCTCCGTATTCTTGATTTTTCCCTTCAAATATTAATTCGCACCACGCGCTTGAATTCAAATTGATGTCTTTTGCCATAATTCTTTTGTTTTATTATTTGTGATACGCTTAATATCCACCTTCCTGTCGCTGGGCTTCAGTCAGGTAGATTGGGTCATTGGTTTTCTTAAACAACATATACCTGTCGCCATCTGCAAGTTCGATAATCGCGTAGGCAGCGATATTGCAAATTTGCATCTCATCCAACACGTCGATCAAATTTTTGTAATTCGATTCGTCGGTAGGCTTGATCATGACTGTCGGTGCGGTCGTTTTCGATGCCTCCTTTTTTATTTCCGACGACTGAAGCTTAAACTCCTCATCGGTAATCTCTTTCGCCTGCAGTTTGACTTTCAGTTCTTTTATCAAACGGTTGACGCCGGCGTTTTTCTCCAACAGCAGCGCTCGGATGCCTTCTGCCGAATAATCGGATTCGGAAAGGAAGTCCGGGTCTTCGTATTTTTCCTGGGTAGGCATACCCAAGTAATAATACACCTTGTCTTCTTTCCCCAAAAGGATGGTCACGGCGCTCGATTCTCTCACTTTATTTTCTTCGCCCTCGTTGATTTTATCTTTCGACGGCATGTTGATTTCCATCGTCTGTGGTTTACTCAGTGAAGTACAAAACATGAAGAATGTAATCAAAAGCATGTTCATGTCCACCATCGGGGTGAAGTCGACACGCAACGTTACTTTTTTCTGTTTGTTTTTTCCACCTTTATCACCGCCTTTATCGGTATTTACTTCTGCCATAATCGTTTTATTTTCAAATTAAATACTCAGTTAATTCAAGGCTGCGTCGGCATTTGCGCCGGCTTTTAGACTTGTAATCAGGTTATAGCGGTTCTCACGTAAGTCACGAAGGTCGTTCATCACTCCGCTCACGATAGGATAGGGCGTAGTGCGGTCTGCTTTGATAGCAATCCGCAGATCCGGATTTACTTCTCGTGCATGTTTGATCCATCGTTTGAATTGGTTATCGATAGTGTCGTTCGGAATACCCAGGGTTTTCAACGTTTCGTCTTGTTTGTCCGTAGATAATTCGAGGAACGATTTGACTTTATCGATCGCTAATCCGAAAGAGGGTAGCAAACTGAATTTTTTCAATTGCAGATCCGTAAATTCGATATTGTAGTCTTCGCCTACTTTCTTCAATACATTGGCTATATTGTCCTGCCTGTCCATACTCATAAAAATTTTCCCGCTTGGTTCGATCAATACTGTCAAGATGTCGACATCCGGAATTTTAATTTCCGATACCGAACTGGGGGTGCTGACCTGAACGGGTTCCTTTTTAATAAAGGTAGAAGTTAACATAAAGAAAGTAAGCAAAAGAACCGTCACGTCACTCATTGCCGTCATGTCAATGAATGTACTTTTTCTTTTTACTTTTACTTTTGGCATTGTTGACTATTCCTTTATTAATTATTTATGAGTAGCGGCATACGTTTGTACGATAGAGAATCCCATTTCGTCGATGGCGTAGGTCATATTGTCGATTTTCCCGGTAAAGAAACTGTAGGAAATGATCGCCAATGCACCGGTAGCGATACCCAGTGCAGTATTGATCAACGCTTCGGAAATACCGGTTGCCAATGCCACAGAGTCGGGGGCGCCTTCATTTGCCAATGCCGAGAACGACCGAATCATCCCGATAACCGTTCCCAACAGCCCGAACAGCGTACCCAAAGTAGAAATGGTAGCTACCACCGGGAGGTTTTGTTCCATCGACGGGAGCTCGAGCGCGGTCGCTTCTTCAATTTCTTTTTGGATGGCCAGCAGTTTTTGCTCTTTACTCAAGTCTTCGGTAGTCACCTGCATGTCGGCATATTTCTTCAAACCGGCGGAAATCACGGCGGCGACAGATCCTTTTTGTTTGGAACACAATGCGTCGGCTGCTTTCAGATCGCCTTTAGATAATTCGGATTTTACATCGTAAACAAAATTGATCAAATTACCTCTTCCTTTTGCCTTGCTCAATGCGAAAAAGCGTTCGATACTCAGACAGAGAACGGTCAAGAGCAATGTAATGATGATACATACAACGGGACCTCCCTTGTAGATCGTTCCTAAAAAGTTGCCTTGCACAGGGTGATTGTTGCGGTCTCCGCCCACAAAGTTATCCGTATTCCCGAATACAAAGACGTACACAAGTACTGCAATCACGAAGCAGCAGAAAATGATCAATCCTGCTGAGATTCCACGAGATTTTTTACCTTCTCTCTTTTTGTTTTTAGCTTCCATAAAAAATGAATTTTTGTTTTTAAGTTATATAAATTAATTAATAAATAAATTTATCATATAATTGTTTCATGGCACAAATATAATTAAAATATGATAGAATTACATGAATTGAATCAGTATTTCTAATAATATTCGCTTTTTTTCTTATGATAATTCTGATGCCAAAGGTAAGGTTTTCTGGATAATATTCAATGTTTTTGGATATTATTTTTTCAATTTTTATTCAAAAGCTCCCAAATATATTGTAGTATGAACCGAAAATAATCCCCGATTTAATGCGCTTTTTGGCAAAAATGTTGTTTCTTTGCAGCAAAAAATCTCAGAAATCTTTTGAATACTATTTATATAAATGATAGAAAGAATTATCATTTTGGAGGAGACGGATCCTGTTCTCTTTTATGGAATAAACAATTCTAATATTCAGTTAATAAAATCACTGTATCCGAAATTACGTATCGTTGCCCGCGGCAATGTCATCAAGGTAATCGGAGAAGAGGCGGATCTGGCAGCGTTTGAAGAGAAAATTCAGGAACTGACACGCCATTGCCTGGAATTTAATCTCCTCAACGAAGAGAGTATCCTGAAAATCGTCAAAGGGAAAAACGAACCATTGATGCGGCAGGATAACCTGATAATATATGGTATGAACGGCAAACCGATCGTTGCGCGTACCGAAAATCAGCAGAAACTGGTGGACGCCTTTGAGCGAAACGACATGCTGTTTGCCATCGGCCCTGCAGGATCGGGCAAAACTTATACCGCGATCGCATTGGCGGTAAGGGCGTTGAAAAACAAGGAAATCCGGAAGATCATCCTGAGTCGTCCGGCAGTGGAAGCGGGAGAGAAACTGGGATTTTTGCCCGGCGATATGAAAGACAAGATCGATCCCTACCTGCAACCGCTGTATGACGCACTCGAAGACATGATTCCGATGTCGAAACTGAAAGAATACCTGGAGAATAAGACCATCCAGATAGCGCCGCTGGCGTTTATGCGGGGGCGCACGTTGAGCGATGCGGTGATCATTCTCGATGAGGCGCAAAACACGACGGTGCCTCAGATCAAGATGTTCTTGACCCGGATGGGATTGAATGCCAAGATGATCGTGACGGGCGATGTCACCCAGATCGACCTGTATCCCTCGCAGACGTCGGGACTGGTGCATGCCATGCGCATCCTCACGGATATTCCGGGCATCGCCTATATCGAATTTAACAAAAAAGACATTGTACGCCACAAACTTGTGCAACGGATCGTGGAAGCGTACGAACAGCATGAACGGAAGTCAGAAGTTAGAAGTTAGAAGTTAAATAGAATAAGTACAGTAATAGTTTCATGAAGACATTGGTACAGACAAATTATCGGTTTCCCGGCCAAACGGGTGTATATCACGGGAAAGTGCGCGACGTGTATACCATCAACGACGACATCCTGGTGATGATCGCCACCGATCGTATCTCCGCGTTTGATGTCGTTTTGCCCCAAGGAATCCCCTACAAAGGACAGGTATTGAATCAGATCGCAGCGCGCTTTTTGGATGCTACAGCCGATGTGGTGCCAAATTGGAAATTGGCTGTTCCCGACCCGATGGTCACCGTAGGCCGCTGCTGTGAACCCTACAGTCTGGAGATGGTGATTCGCGGCTACCTGACCGGAAGCGCCTGGCGCGAGTATAAGGCGGGAGCGCGCTCACTGTGCGGGGTGCCGTTGCCCGACGGTATGCGCGAAAATCAGCAATTTCCGATTCCCATCATCACCCCTACAACCAAAGCGAAAGCAGGTCACGACGAAAATATCTCGAAAGACGAGATCATCCGCTCAGGCATCGTGGCGGAAGCAGAATATGAACAGCTGGAGCACTATACGAAAGCCTTATTCCAGCGAGGGACGGAGATCGCTGCGCAAAAAGGACTGATTCTGGTCGACACCAAATATGAGTTCGGACGAAAAGACGGACAAATTTATCTGATCGACGAAATCCATACGCCCGATTCTTCCCGCTATTTTTATTCCGAAGAATATTCTGCGCGTTTTGAAAAGGGCGAAGAACAGAAACAACTCTCCAAAGAGTTTGTACGCAAATGGCTGATGGATAATGGATTTCAAGGCAAGACGGGACAGCAGGTTCCCCTGATGACCACTACTTTCTGTGAGCGCGTTACCGAACGCTACATTGAATTGTATGAGCGAATCGTCGGCGAAAAGTTTGTCAAAGTCGATTCGGACGACTTGGAAGAACGCATCCGCCAGCATGTCTTGGCATATCTCGAAAAATAGTATAATGCGATGGATGTTTACGGTTTGATTGGCTATCCGCTTGAACACTCTTTCTCTAAAGGGTTTTTTAATGAGAAATTCGCTTCGGAAAATATTTCCGCCGTTTACGTGAATTATGAAATCCCGTCAATCAAGGATTTCAAAAAGATTGTCTCCTCCACACCCGATCTGAAGGGATTGAACGTGACCATTCCGTACAAAGAACAGGTGATCCCATATCTCGACGAATTGAGCGAAAATGCGCGACAGATTGGCGCCGTAAATGTGGTCAAACTGGTGCGCACAAAAAAGAAAACCCGCCTCATCGGGTATAATTCCGATATCATCGGATTCAAAGAATCGATCCAACCCTTGCTGTTGCCACACCACCACAAAGCATTGATCCTTGGCACAGGCGGCTCTGCCAAAGCCATTTACTACGGGTTGAAGCAATTGGGAATCGAATCGGCTTTCGTGTCTCGCACCGGCACCCCCCCGGTTTTTTCTTACGAAGAGCTCGATTCGGCCGTCCTGAAAGAATATACCGTGATTGTCAACTGCACCCCGGTCGGCATGTTTCCCAAAACCGACAAATGTCCGGATATTCCGTATCATGCTCTGACTCATGATCATCTGTTATATGATTTATTATACAATCCCGATGAGACCCTCTTTATGAAGCAGGGCAGAACACACGGCGCCATCGTAAAAAATGGCCTGGAGATGTTGCTATTGCAGGCTTTCGCATCGTGGAGATTCTGGACAAGTTAGCCGGACGAGTTTTTTGATCCAAAGTTTGCTTATCTCTGACGGATTGTCTAATTTTGTTTCCTTAACAGCGTGCAATTATGAACTTAGCAAGAAAAATGCCTGTTGGCATACAGGATTTTGAAGATCTGCGTACTAACAATTATGTGTATGTGGACAAAA
>JAISUK010000089.1 GCA_031272075.1 Dysgonamonadaceae bacterium | reverse complement strand
GTCGTATGGAACTCGCATGTCATTATTATCTTCAACTTGGATGTTTGAAAATCATGCTCGTTTCATGGCTGTGATATTTTTCTACAAATATAATGCTTTCTCGTGCGTATACGTCAATTTCAAATCATTTTAACAATTAGAGGCAAGAGGTTAGTGGTTTGAATTTTCCAGCTTTCAAGTGAGGATTCGTAAAAAAGCCTCCGAGAAGCGTGAGCAATCGGAGGCTATCAAATTGAATTATGGATGGAGGATTGTTGATTTAGAATAATCCGGTCAGCACTTGATCGTAGTAATCGATACACTGGCGGATGTCGGGCACTGAATTGTCCCAATTGTATTCGTATTCAATGGTATACACACCTTTGAAGCCGATTTCTTTCAAGGTATTTATCATGCCTGCGACATCCAGGATGCCGGTTCCCCAGATCACATCATGTTGTTCGGATGCATCGTCCGTTTTGGCAGCGATGTCTTTGAAATGGAGAGAGATGATCCGGTTTGTCAATTTTTTCAAACATTCAATCTGATCCAATCCTTCGCGGCGCCAGTGACCGACGTCGGCACAGGAACCGATCAATTCACTGCGTCCGGATATTTCGTTCAGCAGCAAATCGGGATTCCAATAAGCCGATGGTTGGGGGTGATTGTGCACCGCCACCTTGATACCGTATTGGACAGCCAGCGCTTCCACCAGGTCCCAATCCGCATAAGCCGGTTCACAGGAAACAAATTCCATGTCCATCTCTTTAGCGAGGATGAAGAGTTTTTCCCAATCTTCGGAATTGTTGGTTGTAAAGACGCCGGTAGACACGATTTTGATGCCTTTCGATTCTGCCAGTTGTTTCACTTCGGCGCGTTCTTCGGAAGTCAGGTCGATTCCAAAAACCTTGTCTCCCCATTTTCCTCCCAGGCGGTGTCCGGGGAAGACTTCGATGTATTTGATGCCGAGCGAATCGGTCTTATCGAGTGCTTCCACCAAAGTGAATTTATGGAAAGTATAGGACTGCATCGACAGCCGCCAGCCGTATTCTTCCGCTTTCAATTGGATGGTGTCGGCGGATAGCGTTGTTGCATCTGCTGCGTTTTTCTTGTTTGCGCAGGCAGCGAACAGGCATGCCAGGCAAAAAATAACTAAATAATGAAGATGTTTCATACGTCAATAATATTTAATAAGATTACAATTCTCAGTTCATCAAGGCATTTGTGGGAGTGAGAAACCGTTTTCGTAGGTATGTTTAATCCATTCATTCGCCATATCCAGAGCGGAATAATCGGCGAAACGTCTATCGAATTTGGGATCTCCGTCGATCACTTGGAACTCGTCTAAGGTGACAATTTTGATCTTGTCATTTGCCGAGATATTGGTGAAACGCATGTTTTCGCCGTCCCATTTCAGTTCGCGGTGCAGGCCGTACAATCCCGACAAGCGGACTGCCAATACGCCCATGACGACCATTTCGTTGAATGGTCCGGAGAATTGGAAATTGGAAGACGCTTCGGTGCGGTGTTCCGGCGATTCTTTACAAGCACGTATCCAATTCTGTTCGTGGGCATTGGTAGACCAGATGTCGCCGTTGCCACCTTTGACTCGAGGGATACTGGGTTTCGGCTGTGTAAAATGAGCCATTTCCGATTTGGGCAGCAAGGTCGGTTGCATGCCATAGCAACCCGTCATGATTTTCCCTTTGGAGCCGATGAATAGGATGCCGCCGTTTTCGTCTCCCATCATTTCGCCATCCGCCAGTTCTGCCGGGCGTGGAGGCATCAGGCCGCCGTCGTACCAGGAGACTTTGACTTCCGGCATAGCGACTTTTGGCAAATTGTCACGCGCGGGAAAAGTATAAGTAACCACCTGTGCATGAGGAGGTGAATAAAGGTTGCTTAAAGTAGAGCTTCCGATCACGCTCACGGGATATTTGAGGTCGAGCGCCCAATAGAGCGGATCCATGATGTGGCAGGCCATATCGCCGAGTGCGCCGGTACCGAAATCCCACCATCCGCGCCAGTTCCATGGCGTATAGACGGGGTTGTAGGGGCGTTTGCGGGTTGGGCCGATAAACAAATCCCAATCCATTGTCTTCGGCACTTTGACAGTCGTTTTAGGTTCTTGCAAGCCTTGCGGCCAGATGGGGCGATCTGTCCAGCAATGCACTTCACGTACTTCGCCGATGATTCCGGATTTGATCCATTCGGCTACCCTGCGGCAATCGTCGAACGAATTGCCTTGATTTCCCATCTGGGTCGCCACTTTGTATTTTTTTGCCAATTTGGTAAGCAATCGCGATTCGTAGACCGAATGGGTCAATGGTTTTTGTACATAACAATGTTTTCCCAGCGTGATGCCATGGGCGGCGACGCCAGCGTGCGTATGGTCGGGCGTAGCCACCAGAATAGCGTCGATGGATTTTCCCATTTCATCAAACATGATCCGCCAATCTTTGTACTGTTTGGCTTTCGGATAATCGTTGAATGTCTTGGCGGCGTATTTCCAATCCACATCGCAGAGTGCGACAATGTTTTCGGTGTTCATGTTTGCCAAATTGCGACGACCCATTCCACCGACGCCGATGCCGGCGATATTCAGTTTGTCACTCGGAGCGGTGTAACCGTACGAACGTCCGAGCACTTTCCCCGGGACAATCGTCAGGCCTGCTGCAGCGGCAGCGCCTGCTTTTAAAAAATTTCTTCTACTTATTTCTTTCATACGTCAATAATTTGTTTTTAAAAGGTCGTATGGAACTCGCATGTCATCATTGTCATCAACTTGGATGTTTGAAAATCATGCTCGTTTCATACTTTATTCTATTTGTTGAAAGTTTGAAAAATAGAACTATGCAAATATAGTGATTTATTGCCAAAGTTCATTTCAAACGACGATATTTTTTAAAGTTAGAAGTTAGAAGTTAGAAATGTTCTAACCACTAACTACTAACCACTAACCACTAATCCCCTTTCTTGCAAATACGGAAATTGTCGAAAGCGAAATTTCGGGCAATAGACGGATCTATTTCCAGACGAATTGAGAATGACTGGTAATGTTGATTTTGGGGATATGTGGCCGAATAATTCCTTGTGAAAGGCAGTTGTATTGTTTCCCAACGGTCAAAATTCTGAACATTGAAGTCACTGGCAACCCAATACATCGGTTCGGCGTCCCAGAAGAGATAAGTACAGAAACGTATCTTATCGGCGATGAACTGGTTGGAGGTACGAAATTCGCATTTGATGACATAGTCGTTCCAATGGTCGAGCTGGTCTTCGGTGAAGTTGCCGTAATAGACGCCGTCGCAGATATACCACCATCCGCCCCATTCTTCAGTGCCGTCGAGACGGAGGAAGTTACCGCTAAGTCGCATCTTGTCGGTGGGGTCGGTAACGATCAGATTGGTGTTACTGGGCAGCTTGGTGTCGAAATCGAGGATCATTTCCCGATTATCATAATAATATCCAGGGCAGACGGCTTCGGTATCGTATTTGATACTGCGCACTTTCACCCGGATATTTTTGTCCACATCCACAGGCACTTTTGCGAGAAGATAACGGTCGGCGGAGGCGATGACGGGAGAAGTTTTCCCGTTGAAATCGACGACCCCATTTTCGGGATTAATCTCATAAAGATCGAAATAGTAGCCGTAAATCATGATGGTATCGCCCGGCATGGTATATTCATTGAACATTCTTTCAAGCGACAGGTTGGGAGGAACGACTATAAGCGCAAACTCGTGTACTCCCGTTTTGTTATAGATATAAATCTTGTTGGATTCTACCAGGGGTAATTTCACCGGAATCATCAGATAGAGGATGCTGTTTTCGGTATACACTTCACCCAGGTCTAATTTGATGTCGTTGATATATATCGAGTCGATGTTGCGGACATCGAGGCCGGTGCCATGAACAGCGATAAAGTCGCCCATAGCTGCCTGCGAGATAGGCGTATTCATGTCTGCAATTGTCGTTATGGACGAAAGCGTGATAGGGCCAGAGCTGCCTCCTTCGTCTTTATCGGAACATGCAGCAAACGACAGTGCGAAGAGCAACAAAGCTCCGGCACAAATATTTCTGAAAAGAATTATTTTTTTCATACGTAAATATTTTATTATTAATTGATACGAGATTACCATCCCGGATTATTGGTTTCAATATATGGATTTGCGTTTACTTCATTGGGCGGCAACGGCAGCAACAGGTGTTTTTGTTCGCGGCGTTTGGTAACGCCGTTTTCATCAACGGTTCCTATGGCGTTCATTACCTGCAGGTAGATGCCCCAACGGAGCAGGTCGTAGCGGCGATGTCCTTCTCCAGCAAACTCTTTGGCGCGTTCTTCCAGGATATATGAGCGGAACGACTCCTGGGTAAACGGTGTATTGCTATTGCGCACACTTGCCCTGGTGCTGTTGTTACGGGCATTCAGTTCGTCCACTACCCTCAGTGCTTCGGAAGAAGGTCTGCCGTTTACTTCGTTATCGGCTTCCGCGTAGAGCAATAATGTTTCTGCATAACGCATGTATGGCCAATTGTAGTCGGCGCGGTTACCATCGAGCGGATAAGTTGTAACGGCGGAGAATTTCATCAGCGACGAACCGTAATAGATTGAGTAAGCCGGCTGATCGCTCGGATCATATCCGTTTTGGCCGGTTCTCACATACATACTGTCGCGTTCGGGATAATAGAGATACAGCAAACGGCTGTTTGTTTCGTCCCAATAATAGGGTCTGCGGTGCAGAATGCCCCAAGTGATGCGTTCGTCAGCCCAGTCATCAAAAGTTTGCAACCAATGGTCACGTTGGGTGTAATATCCTGCATCCCACACGCCGTTTTTCGTCGGATTCGGCCAGCCAAGATAGTCTGATGGAACAAAATTGCAATACAGCGTATTACCGGCATCATTGGCCGTCTGTTCGCAGAATTGAAATTCCGGTCCGTTTTTGTAAGCGACGCTCCACAATTGCGACTGGCTGGCAGCCAATTGAAACTCGCCCTCCCGAATCACTTCGAGGGCTTTTTCCATGGCCAGGCGGTAATATTCTTGTGAATCAAACTCTTCGTATCCGGCCACAACCGTCTTGTCGAAGGTGTTGGGCACGGGCATCAAACGGGTGGTGGTTCCGTCAGGATTTTCTTTTTGTCCGGGACCGCCTTTGACGGTTATTTTGCCGGTCTTCATCGATGCGGAGCCGATGGTAGCATATACTTTGGCCAGCAGTGCTTTGGCAGTACCGCGGCAAACATGTCCTTTCAGGAAGCTGGCATCGGTTCGGGGGTACATCAATGCTTCGGCCTCCAGCAGACTTTCGATGATATGTTCGTAGACCTCTTTGACCGAAGCGCGGGGTTGTTCCGGCGTATTTCCGTCAGAAATAGACGTTTTGAACAACGGGATAGGGCCAAAGAATTGTACCAACTGGAACAAGCACCAGGCTTTCAATACCCTCAATTCGCCCATGGCATTGTTTCTGTCTTTTTCGGAAATATTGCTTATTCCGCTCACAAGATAATAGTGGTAATTGGCTCTGTGAATGGCGGTACTGTAATAGTTGAACAAATTATTCACTGCTCCATTATTATAGAAGTTACCTTCTCCGGCTGTACCAAAAGCCCAGGTAGGACCAGACTGGTAATCGGTATCGAAGTTTGTAATATCGTGATATCCGCCCCATTCAAACAGGAATGAGAGGGTTTCGAAAGCTCCGGCCACAAGCTGGTCGTAAGCTCCGGCTGCAGCAACATCTTCGCCTGCCACAAAAGTGAAAGTTTCTTCTTCCAGGTCGCAAGCTGTCAGCATAAATAAGCTTGCTGCAAGAATGCTAAATATTTTTGTAATTTTCATACGTTCAAAATTTGTTTTTTGATTTTAGAAAGATAATTGAACACCCAGGTAAACCGTACGGGCGCTGGGATAGGAATACAGATCCACGCCGCGAAGCGCTGCATCGCCGCCGAAGCTGTTGACATCCGGGTCATACCAGCTATAATTGCTTATTGTAAACAAGTTAGACACGCTGGCAGTTACATTCAGGGATTCAACGTATTTTACAGGTTTTTTCCAGAGGTAACTGAGGCTGATATTTTTACATCTCAAGTAAGAGCCATCTTCCACGTAGCGGTCTGAAGGCAACATGGAACGTGTGAAGGTATTGTCGGGGCGAGGCCACTCGGCAATCTGTCGATTTTCGGGCGTCCAGCGGGTATTCCAAATAAAATAGGGCATATTGCGGCCATCCGTCATGTTGAAATGCAGCAAATTGGCATTGAGGATGTCATTGCCTTGTATTCCTTGGAAAAAGATGCTGAAAGTCCACGCTTTATAAGACAGGTTGCTTGTCAAACCGTAGATGAAATCGGGATTGGTGTCGCCGATGATTTCTTTGTCGCGGTTGTCGATGACCGGATCATCGTCCAGGTTTTTGTATTTAATCTGTCCGACCATGCTCAACACCTTTGAGGCGGAGGCATTGGTATAATTCGGATCGGCACGTACTTCTGATTCATTGTCGTAGAATCCATCTTCGACATAACCGTAGAGGGTGCCGATAGCGTATCCGTTGCGGCGGAGGAACATACTTTCCATGCCCCAGACGACATCGGAGTATTGGTCGGCGCCGATATTTTCTACGCGGTTACGGTTAAAAGAGATATTGGCGTCGACAGACCAGGTGAAATCTTTGATTCGTACGGGGATAAAACGACCGCTCAGTTCCAAACCTTTGTTGATGACATCGCCATAATTGTCTGCGATAGAAGAGAATCCAGAGCTGCCCGGAATCATTTTGTATTGCAACAGGCCGGTCGTTTTCTTGTAATACGCGTCTATCACCATACTTATCCGGTTGTTGAGAAAAGCGATATCCAAACCGAGGTCATACTGATTGGTTGTTTCCCATTTCAATTGCGGTGCAGCGGGCCCTCCCCAACGATCTTCGGCCATACCTGCGGTCAGAGTCCCGTCGTAAGGATAGTTTTGCGCCGTAAATCGCGAACGGGTAGCATAAGCGCTGATCCCCTGCGCGCCAGTTTGTCCGGCGGTAGCACGGAGTTTCAGGTTGTCGAAGAAGTTGAGTTGTTTGATGATTGGTTCGTCGGAGATACGCCATGCGACAGCGCCTGAGTAGAAATTGCTCCAGCGGTTATTCACCAGGCGGCTGGATCCGTCCCGGCGAACGGATGCGGTAAACAGATACCTGTCCAAAAGATTGTAGTTCAGGCGAAACAGGAATGAGTTCAATTGCGATTTTCCGCGGTAACTGCTGATTGATTGATCGCCGATGGCAGCGCTCATGTCGTTGTCTTCGGTATCGTCAACCGGAAATCCTTGAGCGGTCATTGATTTACCTTTCCAGTTTGCCACTTCGTAAGAAGTACCTGCCACTGCATTGAATGTATGGATGCCGAAAGATTTATCGAACGAAAAATACGATTCGCTGGTGACGCTGGTATAGCTGCCGTCGGATTTTACTGCGTATCCGTTTCTAGGCGTCTGCCCGGCTCCTGTCCAACGATTGTAATATTGGCTGCGTTCGTCGCCTCCGAGCCAGTAACCGAAGTTCTGGCGGAATTTCAGGTTGGGTGTCAAGCTGAGTTGCGCATAGCTGGAGGTCGAGAGTTGGTAGGAACTTACCAGGTTTTTTTCGGTACGTACCGTCAGGTAAGGGTTTGCCAATCCAGTCGAGAAATCTTCCGAATAGCCGGAATCTTCCAGCGGGTCGAACACCGGACGGACAGGGGTGAAAGAGATGGCTGATTCTATGACGCCGTAATTTTCACTGTTGGTGCGGGCGAAACGGTTGTCGGAAGTCGTGAAGCTGATGTTCGATCCCAATTCCAGGAAATCGTTTATTTTTCGCCAGTTATTGGCACGCGCCGTGTAGCGTTTGAAGAACGAATTGAGGATAATACCCTGTTGGTCGAGGTATCCACCGGAGTACATATAAGAGCCGTTTTTGTCTCCACCCGACACACTCACGTTATAGTCTTTGCTGAATGCGTCGTGGAAAATTTCATCTTGCCAATTGACGCCATAGAACAGATTGCCGTCGCCTTCGCGGTCGTAACCGTTTTCAAAATCTTCGGGACTGGGCAGGTAGGTTCTTTTCACCACTTCCATTTCTCCGGTGATAGGGTTCGGCACTTTGGTTTCCGACCAGCGTCCCGGAACAGGATATTCCAGGTTTGCCGGATCAACGTATGCCTTACCATCGTAGGTGTAACCGTTGATAGTCAGTTCATTTTTATATCTGGCAAAATCGGCGGCGCTCAACACATCCATCAGTTTTACCGGTTTCGACATGCTGTAAGTGGCAGAGAACTCCACTTTGGCTTTACCTTCGCGTCCCGATTTGGTGGTAACGAGTACCACCCCGTTCGCGGCGCGCGAACCATAGATAGCTGTAGCCGAGGCATCCTTCAGCACTTCGATCGATTCGATGTCCTGAGGAGCGATGGCGGCCAAGGGGTTGTTGTTTTCCTTTGTGCCATAGTCGGTTGCCGGAGCTTGTGTATTGGCATAAGGGATGCCGTCGATGACATACAACGGCTCGGCACTGGTTGAGAAGGAGTTCGCTCCACGCACCTGTATGGAGATTCCGGCGCCGGGCGCTCCGTCGGACTGTTGTACTTGTACTCCTGCCAGTCGGCCTTGCAATCCTTGGTTGAGGCTGACCGGGTTGGTTTTTTGAAGATCGGAGCCTTTCAACGAGGCCACCGATCCGGTGAGGTCGCGTTTCTTCACGCTACCGTAACCAATGACGACGGTCTCGTTCAGATCTACCGCGAGTTCCTGCAATTCAATGCGCAGGAATTTCCCGACTGCATTGATCGGCACACTCAAGGTCTGGTATCCCAAACAAGTGAATACCAATACTTGGCCGACTTTCCCGTTGATGGAGAAGCGCCCATTGGAATCGGACACGGTTCCGGTCTGAGTTCCTTTGATAACAATACTTACTCCCGCAATTTCATTTCCACGCTCATCGGTCACACTTCCTGTGACGTCCTGGGCGGAAAGATTTTGAGAAAATAACGGACAGGCAACAATGGTAAGCATTGCTACCGTCCTCATTAGACTAAAAAATACACTTTGCATACGTTCTTTGCTGATTAAGTTTAGGGTGATAATAGATTTATGTTAAATTATTTAGATATCGCTTTGATTTTGGATGATTCCCCACCGACCACATTGTAGGTTGATACTTCATACGGCCCGTCGGAAGGATTCGGGTCTGTAAAATCGACGGCGCACACGGCGTTTTTATCCATCTGCAAGGTTTTCAACAGACTGCTGGACTTGTAAATCCGGATACCGAGCAGCTCTGATTGATCTGTCGGCAACTTCCAGGTCAAGCATGTTTCCTGTCCTTTTTTCTCATACGTAACTTCGGAGACGGCAGCCGGAACGGGTATCACCGGCAATTCGCCCTTGTTGCGATAGTAGAGATACGCATTGTGCAACTTGCCGTTGCAATTGGAGGGACTGTAATAATGGCAATAACTGAATGTAATCATCCCGCTCACAAATGGTTTGGCCAGTTCAATCTGCTTGGCATAGCGGTCGATGGTAGCGCTTGTCCAGGATTGGCTGTCGAAATTTTCCACATTCGACCAGCACAACAACCCCGGTTTGGATTTCACTGCCTCGTTCAGACGATCGAGCCAAACGGGAAGCCTGTCTAAAGTTAAGCCGCCAGCGCCGATGCAATCCTGCGGAGCAAAAATATCCCCTGCACGAAAATGGGTTTTAGCGAAAATACCTTCCCACATCCGGCGACAGCCGTCCGCATCGTCTCCCACGCGATAGTTCACGAAGGGGGAGAGCATCAATGGCATGTCGGGTGAGACTTCTTCCAGATGATCCAGGTTGATATTCAAAGCATTGGAGAGAATGTTTCGTCGTTCTTCCGTGTTGCAGTTCAGGTTATCGACTTCCCAAACCCAATACCATCCGTAGAGGGTTTCGGCGTAACGGCTTTTATATCGCCGAAGGATCTCGTCTGCCACCAGGTTGCCGATTTCCATCTGTTCGTACAGCCAATAATCAGTGTAATCCACTTTCCACCAACGTTCATCCATGTTCAGGCCAATGAAGATTTTGAATCCGTTTTTTTGCGCATGTTGCAAGCATTTCTCCAACATATCAGGGGAGTCGGGAGCCAACGACGACGGGTAGACAGCTGTTTTCTTTCCGTATTCGTCGTTATGCAGCGCAGGAGCGATGATCAGGTATTCCATTCCTGCTTCTTTCAAGGAAGCAAATTCGGCCTCCCACTGCGCATCGTTCCAGGAACTGCACAGCCAAGGTTGAACAAATGTTCCTTTGATACTCACGTCGGTCGCTTTGCTATCGTCCTCTCCATGATTGGACACGCACGAAAAGAGGCATATCAGCGGAAACAGCAATGATTTTTTCATACGTCAATAATTTATTTTTTAAAGGTCGTATAGAACTCGCATGTCATTATTGTGATTAGGATGTTGAAAATCATACTCTTTTCAAGATAAAAAAAATATTTACAAGTGATTAAACGGGCGTTATCTTCACAAACCGGACACCATGATACGGCACGTTTGTTCGGAAAGCATGTTTAAATTCGCCCACCTCCTGTTGACGCCACAAATCGCGCACCTTGAATTTTCCTTCGATGCCGAGTTGCTTCACGTCCAGCTGCATGGGATAATGTTTTTCTTGGATTTTGTTCGCTTGCGATTGATCCCAAAGGATAAAATAGGGGTCGGCATTGAAAAATCCCACCGCAAACGAACCGTCTTCGAGCGGTTTCCACCATATTTGTCCGTTTTGGGTCAAGATTTTATGCGCCGGTTTTACGGCGGGATCCTGGTTTACTGCCAGCACCTCGTCGTTGGTCAACAGGTTTAAGGTGAAATCGTCCATGTCGCTCATATCGCAACCTATCAACAGCGGCGCGGACAAAATGCACCAAAGCGATACATGCGAATATTGCTCGTCGGGTGTGAGGTAGGAATCATGTACCTTGTCCATCCAACCCAAGCCGAGTTTTCCCACCACCAGCATGTCGGCATCGTTGTAGCATCCCGGAGCTGTCGCTTCAGCACAGACGTCCTGAAAGAACCCGATGGCAGAGACGATATTCCACTCGTCGGTGATGTCGCGGGTAGTCCGCCAGAGGTTTCCGCCGGCGGCTTTCGCCCAGTTCCAGACATTGGGAGCGCCGTAGCCGATGCAGTACACGATGTCGCGGTCGACGCCGTCGAGCGCATGGCGCATGACATCGTAAGGCGCTTTGATAGCGGCCTCTGTCTGTGAAGGAGTCAATTGCGAATAGGAACAAAAATCGTGTTTCAGGTAATCTACGCCCCATTGCGCCCAAGTTTCCGCATCAATCTTTTCGTGTTGGTAGCTGGCCTGATAGCCGCCGCAGGTGGTGGGGCCGGGCGAAGAATAGATTCCGAATTTCAGTCCTTTGGAATGGACATAATCGCTCAACCGCTTGAAATCGGGGAATTTGGCATTTCCGTGCAACACGCCGTTTTCATCCCGTTTTTCTGCTTCCCATCCGTCATCGATATTGACGTAGGTCCATCCGTGATTGATGAGGTAAGTATTCATCACATCGGCAGCGTCTTTCACTTTTTGTTCGTTCACGCTCAATCCCCAACAGTTCCAGCTGTTCCATCCCATCGGGGGCGTGAGGCAGATTTTATCGCCAATCTCCAGCCGCACGGTGATGGAATCGCTACCCAGACTATTTTCGGCTTTCACTACTATCGGATAGGTCCCTTTTTGGGTTGCCGTTCCGGTGATCAATCCGGTAGCCTCATTGAGGATTAATCCGGCCGGCAATGAACGGGCGGAAAATTTCATGGGTCTTGCTCCCGTAGTCGCCACGTTGTAGATGAACGGACTGCCCGGACGCGCACCAAACACTTTGGGCGAATTGATTTTCGGCGACTGTCCGGGTTGCGGCGTCAGGATGTATTTTTCTTTGACGATGTTTTGCGGCGTGACCGGTTCGGGTGTGACTTTTCCACTGGTTTCGATCTTCACTTCCAACCAGTCGGCATGATCGTACATGATGCCGTCGCCTGCTTCGGCTACGATCAAGGCGATTTTCCGAACACCTTTCAATGAAACACGGAAAGCTTGAGCAGGCATTCCTTTATGCACCACCCCGCTTGACCAAACTTCTTTTTTGTCTGCCAATATCTTGAACTCCATATTACAGGTAAAATCGTTCCTGTCGTCAGCGCCGACCCAGCCGGAGATGGCCGTAGCTTTGCCTTCGAGATTCAGCAAGAAACGGCTGATGGAATGGGTTCCGATCCCGCGATTAAACGTTTTACCGGCGACTTGGAAAGGAGTTCGCATAATTGATTGATTGACTACCGGAGCGCCCCAATCCTGAAGCAGAAACCGCGTATCCAACTCATCCAGATAGATGTTATCGGCATAACTCGTTCCAACCAGCAATGTAAAGATCAAAAAGAAGAATTGCTTCATAAGTTCATTTATTTTTCAGTGTGCAAATATATTAAAAAATAATTTATATAAAAAGAAGTTATATAAATAAATTTAAGGCACCCCTTCCCTCTATTAATAAAAATATTTAATAAATATGCCCTACAAGCCCTCTGGGGCAAGATGAAGCGAAATTTATTGCTTCAAAAGACCAATCGTTCGTAACCAACGTACGAAATCCCCCGGCCATCCAAAACCAGGATTTGAAGGGCTCAGTTCAAAAGCGCCATGACCTCCTTTATCCAGAATTAAAACATCTTTTGAGACATTCCTGTTCTCTATTTGTCTGAGTATCTCGAGTGCCAATGGGTAGCCGCTGTCATCTTTTGCATGCCTGAGGAATAAAGGAGGCATATCCGACCGAAAGGAAAACGAAGAAGTATTAGAACCAAAATTCCACGATGTCAATACGCCCATAAAATCCGGCCGGCTACTTTCGTTTTCTATCGGATCATCGGATATAGGATTTCCCTCAGTATAATTTCCGGCAAGTCTTAACACCAAGTTTGCTCCCGCCGATTGACCTATCACCCCGATACAATTTGGATTAATTCCCCATTCTTCGGCATGGGCGCGAACAAAACGTACTGCTCGAATAGCGTCCATCAATGGGACTTCAGGCAAACGACCTGTCCGATATTTTAACCCAAAAACAGCAATTCCTGCCGAATTCAGCATGTGAGCCAAGTCCTTGGCATTTCTCAGAAAACCCAAGTATCTGTACCCTCCGCCGGGAAAAAATATAACTGCAGTGGATGCTTTTCGCTTTTGGGGCAAAAACCATTCCAGTTCAGGCACAGACACATGGTCAATCCGCGCCCAACTATTAATACGTTCTTCGCCGGAATATTCATAAACCGGAGGTAAATCTTTCCAAAGTTTAATCCGCATTACATTGGGGTTATTCTTTGCACAAGCAGCCCACCACTGCATTAAGGATTCAGCAAGATACTCTCCCGCTTTGATTAGCACAATGGAATCTTTATCAGGTCTTCCTTTTAGAGATAATCGAAGATCATTGACGAAACTGCGAAAATCAATTGTCGTTACTTTTTCATTATTAGTCAGTTTGCATAATAATGTTGTTTCTAAAGAATCTAAAACAATAATATTCGTTACGACTGAACCATTGAACCATAACAATTCTATTTTTCGTTTCTCTGCAATAGAAATCAATTCATGTAGGATTTCTTCAATCTTACCGGGGTTTTGTTGTTTCAATTCTTGTTGTCCGATATTAAAAAGAATTACATCGTAATGATTTTGAGTCTGGCTAATCCTTTGAAGTAATTGAGTCGAATTAGCTGTCATAGCATATTCGACCTGAAAATCTTCAACGAGTTTTTCTCGAAACGATGGAATCAAACCATTGACCATTTCATCTCCAATTACGATGACCTTAGGCAATCCCTTGGATAATCTTTCATTTATGGGTTTGACAGGTTCAGACGAAAAAGCCCAAACGCTGAACATATTAGAGATTAAAGCAATAAATATTATTTTAATCATTGAATATCACCGGTTTATAATATTTGAAATTTAAACGCCCACGCGTGTTGACAAGGTGGTGATTTTCTCAATTTTTCCGGAACATCAATCACAAATCCTTTCCCATTTGATTCCCATTTCAAAGACCCATTGTAACCCAAAAGCATTACTTTACTTCCTTTTATCGGCTGTAGAGAGCTAATTACTATTTTTTTTGGCAAGGACTTCTCGTCTTTTTCAGGCAAGTAAAAAGCATAAACATAACTTGACTTTTGAGTAAAGACGAGTTTTGTTTCATGGAAAGGTTTTATAGGCTTGGTAGCATATATTGCTTCATTGTTGATTTCCATCCATTCGCCAATGCCTTTTAATCGTTCATACGCAATGGGGTCGAAATCTCCTTCGGGGCTCGGTCCGATATTTAACAAATAATTACCTCCACGAGAAACGACCTTAATCAGCATTTGAATTAATTCAAACACTGTTTTATACTGATCATTGGGTTTATACGACCATGAATTACCCATCGTCATACAGGTTTCCCATGGATAATCAAGCGCTTGATCGGGAATTTTTTGTTCCGGAGTCCTATAATTTTCATATTTGGGGTCCATATTACGAGCAACCATGATTATTCCAGGTTGATTATTTCGCACTTTCGAAGCAAAACGATCCCAATCAGGATTTTTTTCCGTCGACGCGTTGCAAAGATCAAACCACAACAATCCTAATTTTCCGTAATCACCGCAAGTGAGTTCGTCTAATTGATTATATACAAAATCATTAAACCGTTGCCATCGGTCGGGATACTTTTTTGCAGAATAGTTAATATTTCGATCGACCGGCGGAAAATAATCCCACCAATAGTCCTTGCAATTCCAGTCTGCGATTGAGTAATAAGCTCCAGCCATCATATTTTCATTTCTGAAAGCATTGAAAATTTCTTTCGCAATATTTGCTTTAGGATTACTACTAAAAGGACAATTTGGGCTGGTAATTTTATAATCGGTCTGTTTAGTATCGAACATATTAAACCCATCATGATGCTTGGTAGTAAACACAACATATTTCATACCGGCATACTTAGCCGCTTTTGCCCATTTCACGGGGTCGAATTGAATCGGGTT
>JAISUK010000019.1 GCA_031272075.1 Dysgonamonadaceae bacterium | reverse complement strand
AGGTGTGTATATCATCACCTCCGGCGGCAAAACAGGGAAAGTGATCATTTAGTTGTTGCAAACGCGATTATTGTTGTGTGAATTGTAGAGACGGTGCATGCACCGTCTCTGCAATTTTTGCCTATCACTCACCAAAATTTTCAACTCTCAATTTTCAACTCTCAAGTAAATTGCTTAATTTTGTCTCGATACAACTATGTATATATTTATATGGAGTATATTGAAACTGAGTTACAAGGCGTGTGGATCATCGAACCCAGGATATTTTCCGATCAACGGGGATATTTTGTGGAGACGTACAAGCGAAAAGAGTTCGAAGAAAAGATCGGCCGCGTCGATTTTATTCAAGATAATGAATCAAAATCGGCTTTCGGTGTGTTGCGGGGGTTACACTACCAGGACGGCGACGCTGCACAGGCCAAATTGGTTCGTGCAGTGCTGGGCTCGGTTTTTGATGTCGCCGTCGATATCCGGCAGGATTCCCCGACATTCGGGAAATACGTCGGCGTTGAATTGTCCGAAACCAACAAACGGCAACTGTTTATTCCCCGCGGATTTGCTCATGGATTTCTGGTATTGAGCGACACCGCCGTTTTTGCTTACAAAGTTGACAATCATTATACGCCATCAGCCGAACGAACGCTTCATTGCCTGGATCCGGATATAGCCATCGCCTGGCCGTTGCCAAAGCAACAGTTGATTCTTTCGGAAAAAGACAAACAGGGAAAATTTATCCGCAATTTATTCGTTTAAATAAACAAGAACAAATTATTGACGTATGAAAGGAATCATTTTAGCCGGAGGAAGTGCCACAAGACTTTATCCTTTATCTAAATCCATTTCAAAACAAATCATGCCGGTGTACGACAAACCGATGATTTACTACCCATTATCCACACTCATGCTGGCGGATATCCGTGAGATACTGATCATCTCCACCCCACGCGACCTGCCGATGTTCAAAGAACTGCTGGGCGATGGTCGAGAACTGGGAATGCATTTTGAATATGTAGTACAACACACCCCGAACGGGCTGGCGCAAGCGTTCGTGTTGGGAGAAGCGTTTATCGGCAACCAACCCTCATGCCTGATCCTGGGCGATAATATCTTCTACGGCCAAGGATTCAGCAAAACACTACTCCAATCGAAAGACCTCACCGAAGGCGCCTGCATCTTCGGGTATTATGTCAAAGACCCCAGCTCATACGGCGTCGTAGAATTTGACGAATCGGGACAGGTGATTTCCATCGAAGAAAAACCGGCAAAGCCCAAATCACATTATGCCATTCCGGGACTGTATTTTTATGACAACACGGTAGCAGCACGCGCCAAAGCATTAAAGCCATCTGCAAGAGGAGAATACGAAATCACAGACCTGAACCGGACTTACCTGGACGAAGGGAAACTGAACGTCGAACTCTTCGGCAGAGGATTTGCCTGGCTCGATACCGGCAACTGCGACAGCCTGCTGGAGGCATCCAATTTCGTGGAGACCATCCAAAAACGGCAGGGGTTTTACATCTCCTGCATCGAAGAGATCGCCTGGCGCAACGGATGGATCAGCTCCAGCCAATTGTATGCGCTCGGCAAAGCCCTCGATAAAACAGCGTATGGTCAATACTTGCTCTCACTGGGGAATTAGAAATTTAAGAATTTAAGAATTTAAGAATTAAAAAATAACTTTCAACTTTCATGAAGCTCTATCTCATCACCGGGGGCGCCGGTTTTATCGGTTCCAATTTTGTAAAATACATGTTGGAAAAATACGAAACAATCCAAATAGTCGTATTGGACGACCTGACTTATGCGGGAAACCTCAACACCTTGAAAGCGGAATTGAACGACCAGCGGCTAACGTTTGTCAAAGGAAACATCTGCGACCAGCAAACGGTCAACTCGTTGTTTCAGGATTACTTAATCGAATACGTGGTCAATTTCGCCGCTGAAAGTCATGTGGACCGCAGCATCGAGAATCCGCAATTGTTCCTGCAAACAAACATTCTGGGAACCCAAAACCTGCTGGAATCGGCGAAAAAAGCCTGGACAACCGGCAAAGATGAAAAAGGATACCCTACCTACCGCAAAGGCGTGAAATTCCTGCAAGTCTCTACCGACGAAGTATACGGAAGTCTGGGCGAATCGGGCTATTTCACAGAAAAGACGCCATTGGATCCGCGCAGCCCCTACAGCGCTTCCAAGACTGCCGCCGACCTGATTGTCGCGGCCTATCACGAGACGTACAAGATGCCGGTCAATATCACTCGCTGCTCCAACAATTACGGCCCTTACCATTTCCCGGAAAAATTAATCCCATTGATAATCAAGAATATCCTGGAACGAAAATCTTTGCCGGTCTACGGCAACGGGACGAACGTACGCGACTGGCTCTACGTGACCGACCATTGCAAAGCCATCGACCTCGTTTTGCATCAGGGCAAAACAGGAGAAGTCTACAATATCGGAGGCCACAATGAAAAACAAAACATCGAAATCGTGCGCATCATCCTAAAGACCATCCGCCAACTGCTGGAAGAAAATCCGGAATACCGGACTGCGCTGAAAAACGATCCGAAAAATTCCGGCAACAAATCCCTCGATTGGATCAACGAAAGCCTGATTACTTATGTAAAAGACCGCTTGGGACACGACCAGCGCTATGCCATCGATCCGACAAAAATCACCGATGAGCTGGGCTGGGCGCCTGAAACTAAATTTGAAGACGGCATCGTCAAAACCGTCCGTTGGTATCTGGAAAATCAGGATTGGGTGCAAAAAGTCACTTCCGGCGACTATCAAAAATACTACGAAGAAATGTACGGAAAGAAATAAGGCCGTAATGCCTTTGTCTGTTGGGAAAATTGTATTACTTTTGTACCCGCTTTGTTCCCTTGCTTGCATTAACATGGAGCAAAGTTCATGGAAGATAAAATAACTGAATATGATTAAAATAACATTTCCCGACAATGCTACGCGTGAATACGCGGAAGGCGTGACTGCAATGCAAATTGCGGAAAGCATCAGCCCGCGCCTCGCACAGGAGGTCGTCGCAGCCGGCGTCAACGGCGAGATCTATGACTTGACCCGCCCCATCACCCAAGATGCGTCCGTCAAACTCTACAAATGGGATGACGAAGAAGGAAAACATGCCTTCTGGCATTCCTCCGCCCACCTCATGGCTGAAGCCTTGCAGGAATTATATCCGGGAATCCGTTTCGGAATCGGCCCCGCCATCGAAAACGGTTTTTATTACGACGTAGATCCGGGCGAAGACAAGACCATCAAAGAAAGTGATTTCCCTGCCATCGAAGCAAAGATGGCGGAGATCGTCGCTCGCAAAGAAGCAATCGTCAGACAGAACATCACAAAAAGTGACGCCTTGAAAATGTTTGCCGAACGTGGTGAAAACTACAAGACCGAACTGATCGACGAACTGGAAGACGGCACCATCACCATCTATTCCCAGGGAAACTTCACCGACCTGTGCCGCGGACCGCATTTGCCCGATACTTCGTATATCAAAGCACTGAAACTGATGGCCGTCGCAGGCGCTTACTGGCGTGGCGATGAAAAACGACACCAGTTGACACGCATCTACGGCATCACCTTCCCGAAGAAAAAAATGCTGGACGAATACCTGGTATTGCTGGAAGAAGCCAAGAAACGCGACCACCGCAAAATCGGAAAAGAACTGGAATTGTTTACGTTTTCGCAGAATGTAGGTCAAGGATTGCCGCTGTGGTTGCCCAAAGGCACCCAGTTGCGCCTCAAACTCGAAGAGTTCCTGAAACGCATCCAGCGAAAATTCGATTATCAACAGGTGATGACCCCGCATATCGGCAACAAACTGCTGTATGTCACCTCAGGTCATTACGCCAAATACGGAAAAGACTCTTTCCAACCGATCCATACACCGGAAGAAGGTGAAGAATTTCTCCTGAAACCGATGAACTGTCCCCACCACTGCGAAATCTACCGCACATTTCCCCGTTCGTACAAAGACCTCCCGTTGCGACTGGCAGAATTTGGGACTGTGTACCGCTACGAACAAAGCGGCGAACTGCACGGACTGACACGCGTGAGGGGATTTACGCAAGACGATGCCCATATCTTCTGCACCCCCGACCAGGTGAAAGGCGAATTTATGAAAGTGATGGACATCATCCACATCATCTTCAAGGCGTTGGATTTCAACGAATATGAAGCACAGATTTCGTTGCGAGACCCGAACAACAAGGAAAAATACATCGGCAGCGAAGAAAATTGGGACAAAGCCGAGAACGCCATCATCGAAGTCTGCCAAGAAGCTGGCATCAAAGCGCGAATAGAACTGGGCGAAGCGGCTTTCTACGGACCAAAATTAGACTTCATGGTGAAAGATGCACTGGGTCGCCGTTGGCAGTTGGGGACCATCCAGGTCGACTATAACCTGCCCGACCGTTTTGAATTGGAATACGTGGGCGCCGACAACAAGAAACACCGTCCGGTGATGATTCACCGCGCACCGTTCGGCTCTATCGAACGCTTTGTGGCTGTACTGATTGAACATACAGCGGGGAAATTCCCGTTGTGGCTGACTCCCGATCAGGCAGTCATCCTGCCGGTCAGCGAAAAATTCAATGACTACGCTTATGCAGTCGCAAAAGAACTCTCGCAGCAAGACATCCGCGTGTTTGTGGACGACCGCAATGAGAAAATCGGTCGTAAAATCCGAGACAATGAACTGAAAAAAATCCCTTATATGCTCATCGTGGGAGAAAAAGAAATAGAAAATAATGAAATTTCTATAAGAAAACAGGGCGAAGGTGATGTTGGTTCAATGAAAATTACTACCTTTGCGGCGATTTTGAATGAAAAGGTGGAACAACAAATGACCGCCTGGGAACGCGATAGTAGAAATGATTAATTTTATTAACAAATAAAACAATATATTATTAAAAACTATAACATCGCTTGAATGAAGAAAGACAATCTTAAGGACTTGTACCGCGTGAACGATAAAATACGCGCAAAAGAAGTCCGCTTGGTGGGAGATAATGTAGAGCAAGGCATTTATCCCCTATCGTCAGCCCTTAGCATTGCAACAGGCCAGGGCATGGATTTGGTTGAAATTTCTCCTAACGCAGCCCCCCCTGTTTGCAGGGTGATTGATTACCAAAAATTTATATACCAACAGAAAAAACGCCAAAAAGAACAGAAAGCAAAATCCGTAAGGGTTGTAGTGAAAGAAATACGCTTCGGACCGCAAACGGATGACCATGATTATAATTTTAAATTGAAACACGCGAAGACTTTTCTCGAAGATGGAGCGAAAGTCAAAGCATACGTGTTTTTTAAGGGACGTTCCATCCTTTTCAAGGAACAAGGCGAGGTGCTGTTGCTCCGGTTTGCCAGCGATCTGGAAGATTATGCCAAAGTGGAACAAATGCCTGCGCTCGAAGGAAAGAAAATGATTATCATGTTCTCGCCGAAAAAAGCGCCTCCTGCCGCGAAGCCGACAGTGCAAAAATTGACGCTTACGAAAGCGACGAAGATTGAAGAATCGAAGGATTGAAGGATTGAATTAATATAAATAAATAAATAAATAAATGGCCTGATCAAAAGGGCCTGCTAAGTATAAACAATTAAAAATAAGTACAATGCCAAAAATGAAGACCAATTCCGGTGCAAAAAAGAGATTTACTCTTACCGGGACAGGAAAAATCAAAAGAAAACATGCTTATAAGAGTCACATTCTAACGAAAAAGACCAAGAAGCAGAAGAGAAGACTGACTCATTTCACGACGCTCAGCACCGCCGACAATTCCCGTGTAAAGATTTTACTGGGTATCAAATGATGTCTGATTTCATTTAGTGATTTTCAAAAGATTTATTAACAAGAGTTTTAGCAACAAAGATCATCCGCAAGGATGGCGCTATCATTCACAACATTCAAATTATTATGCCTAGATCGGTAAATCATGTAGCTTCAAGAGCTAGAAGAAAAAAAATTCTCAAATTAACAAGGGGATATTACGGCGCCAGAAAAAATGTCTGGACTGTAGCAAAAAATACGTGGGAAAAAGGATTGGTGTATGCTTTCCGTGACCGCCGCGCTAAAAAACGCAACTTCCGCGCTTTGTGGATCCAACGTATCAACGCGGCTGCCCGCCTCGAAGGATTATCTTATTCCAAACTGATGGGTGCACTGCACAAAAACGGCGTGGAAATCAACCGCAAAGTGTTGGCAGACCTCGCCATGAATCATCCCGAAGCTTTCAAAGCCATTGTAGACAAAGTGAAATAACGCGCTACGAATGAGATAAATAAATCAGGGGTGTCGTCCAGAAGACGGTACCCCTGATTTGTTATCATTGTTAACCTCACTTCGAGTGATACTATCAGTTTTCATTCTATGGATTTCAATATGATTAGCATGATTGGCGTGATTAAAAAAAATGTCGTAACTTTGCAGAAGTACAAATCACGTATGAAAAATCTAACATTCCTACTTATTTTCGGCTTATTCCTGTCTGTCGCCGTCGAATCGCAAACGATAAAAACACAGACTGTCACTGCCATTTCCAGGCAAAAAGCCAGTATTGACTCCCTCGAAATTGCGCTCCATCAAACCGCAAAACCGCTGATCGGGATTTCTGTCGGTCGCACCCAATCGGGTGGTTCGACGGTTTCGGCAACATATATCAATGCGGTCCTGCAAGCCGGTGGAATACCCATCCTTATTCCGGCGATCAGCGACGGAGCGGCAATTTATGAAACAGTCGCTACCCTCGACGGTTTGATCATGACCGGCGGGGAGGATATCAATCCACTTTGGTTTGACGAAGCGCCGATTCCAGAACTTGGCGAAGTAGACGACGCGCGCGACGAATACGAGATCCGGCTGATTAAGATGGCCGTGGATCGCAATATTCCGATGCTCGGCATTTGCCGTGGCGAACAGGTGATCAACGTGGTGTTGGGAGGCTCGCTCTACCAGGATATTCCCTCACAGCGCGATACTTCCGTACACCATCGGCAGAATTTGGCCGGCAAATTTGCTTCACACGAAGTTTCAGTATTGCCCACGACACAATTGGCGGAAATAATCGGCGAAGGCGGACATGGGGTCAATTCCTTTCATCATCAGGCAGTCAAAGATTTAGCTCCAGGATTGATGCTTGCGGCCACAGCACCCGACGGGGTGGTTGAAGCTTACGAAGCATATCCTAACCATCCGATTATCGGTGTGCAATGGCATCCTGAAATACTGATCACCGGCGATCATCCAAAAATGATGCATATTTTCAGGTTTCTCCTTGAAAAAGCAAAGACTTTCAAAAAGGCAAAAGCGTTGCATGCCAAAATAATTTCCATAGACACGCATGTGGATACCCCTACGCGATTCGGACGTCCGGGTTTCAATTTTGCCGACAGGGAAGCAAACCGCACCAACCTCCCGAAAATCAGGGAAGGATACCTGGACGGCGTGTTTTTAGCAGCTTTTATTGATCAAGGGAAACGAGATGCAGCATCTTCGCAAAATGCGGTGCTGCAGGTTATGGAAATGCTGAACACCATCCGAAGCGAAATAGCAAAGCACAGTGATTTATGCGAACTCGCCCTCACACCCGACGATTTGGTTCGCATCAAAAGCAGAGGCAAAACAGCGATGTTCATCGGCATTGAAAACGGCTACGCCATCGGGAAAGACCTCTCCAACCTGAAGAAATATTATGATCTGGGGGTTCGTTATATGACGTTATCCCACATGTACGACAACGATATTTGCGATACTTCCACCCATTCGGAAAACGAATGGGGCGGCTTGAGTCCGTTCGGGAAGAAGGTTGTAAAAGAAATGAACAAAGTGGGAATGATGGTCGATGTTTCGCATGTCAGTGAAAGCACGTTTTGGGATGTCCTGAAAGTCACGAAAGTCCCGGTCATCTGTTCTCATTCTTCCGTCAAAGCGCTGTGCAATAGCGACCGTAATCTTACTGACGAACAGCTGAAGGCGCTTGCAAAAAACGGAGGCGTCGTCCATATCTGCATCGTCGATGAATTTTTGACCGACAATCCCAAAGATGCCACCATCGAAGATTTGATGCGGCATATCGATCACGCCGTCAATGTTGCCGGCATCGATCACGTTGGGATCGGCTCCGATTTCGACGGCGGTGGCGGAGTGCCGGGCTGCCAAAGTGCCAACGATCTGATTCAAATAACCGTAAAACTACTCGAACGCGGCTATTCGGAAGAAGATATCGCTAAGATCTGGGGAGGGAACCTCTTGCGGGTAATGCACGCCGTGCAGAAAGAAGCGAAATAAGGAAGTATTGACAATTTGCATGAGTGACTGCCCTGTAAAACAGCGAGGGGCGCCGCCTGCAACACGACACCCCTGCTTGACATTTCAGAATCCTACTTTCGAGTTATAACGAAGCAATGTATTCATCGTGTTTCTGGCGAAACTTGTTGCCTGCGGCTTGGATATCCCAGCCGTATTGATTGCAGAAATCAATTACGACCTGGTACTTTTCCTGTCGCATTGTGTTGCCATCCAAATAATTAGCATAAAAATTTGCATAGGAATCAGTAGCGATCATCCGAATCCAATCGGCAAAATCTTCTCTGAATCCGCGCGAACCGTTGGCGGTGAGATAACCGCCGCTGTTGCACAATTCACTCAACAATGCCTGGTATTCAGCGTAAGTATAATCGCCGTCATAGTAATTGTTCATGAGTTCGTCGTATGCAGCGCCGCTATCGTAAGCTTTTCCGGCAGCGACAAATTCCGTGATGGGGTCAGCCATCCGGGCGCAAATCATGTTGGCGAGATAACGCCAGACATTGGTGGTCAGCACCTCGTCGTTGTAATAATGATTTTCCGGATCTGCAAGTGTGAATCCTGTTGTGGAATTGGTGGCCGGAAGCGTGCCCGAAGTTTGATTCGGCCACATCATGATCAACCGGCTTCGTCCTAAGCTTTCAAACTGATATATCCAGTAACTGGCGCCGTATTGTTTCACAAAATACAATTCCCATGGAAAAAAAGCGTTGGTAAATTGCTTGGAGACATTCGAAAGCAAGGTCTGCGAATAGATAATCACCTCGTTTACACATGCCTCTTCCAAGTTGACAGCGCCGCGGCTGGCAACAATCGAATTGGTTGCCAGAAAAGAATTGGTTAATTCCTTTACACTGTTGAAATGGGTACGCACCCATACGCCATAGTCGGCATACATCGTTTTCACACGAGCGTCTGCGTCTTCTTCAGGCATAAACAATTCAGCTAATTCTAAATCATCCGATGGAGCCAGCGCTTCCTCTTCCGAACAGCTTCCGCCGATCAGCAGGGACAACACGGCAATTCCACAATATATAATCTTATTCATAGGTCAATAATTTGTTTTACTCGTTTATTTATCTGGGGTTTAACGGCATATTTGGACTGTTAGCAATCTCGCTGTCAGGAATTTGCAGTACATAGCGTAAATCGCCTTGTTCCAACACATATTCCAGACCGTTTTTATAAGCATGGGTTAATCTGGGTTTACCCAATCTCCTCAAATCGAACCAGCGCATACCGCCTTCGAGCGCCAATTCCAGACGGCGTTCGTCCAATATTCGGCTCAACAGGGTAGCATCGGTATAGTCGCTCGCCTGCAAATCTGTGAAGGTGCCGGTTTTGTAGCGGTTCACCAACAAGCGGTTGATATCCTGTACGGCTGCCTGTTTATTTCCGGTACGGGCGTAGGCCTCAGCGCGCGTCACATAGGCTTCGCTCAACTTCAGTCCGACGTAGTAGCACAGTCTGGTTTGTGTAGCAAACATGTGATAGACGGTAGGGCCAATCGTTACCGAATCGTTTAATGTAGCATTATATGGCTCAAAAATATAGTGACGATAATCTTCACGATGCGGCGCATACTTGTAAGAAATATCCGTCAATAATTCCGGTGCGGGTTTGAAGACATACGTTGAATAATAATACATATTGTTCAGCGCATTGCCGCCTACAAAAAAGAGCACCTCATTCTTATAATCGGTATCGATAAAACCGAAATCGTAAGAAAAAGCATATTTGTTGCCTTTGTCGTCAATATAATCCTGCATCTTGTTCATGTCGTACAAAGACTTGGAAGCGATCACGGTCGAAGCGGAAGCAATTGCATCCGTATAGCGACCCATAAAGAGATATACGCGGGCTTTCAGCGCTTCCACCGAAACCTGATTGAAACGGTAGAGCGAGGTGCTTTCTTTTCCTGCCAGATCCGTGGCGGCATTTTCCAGGTCGATGACGATTTGATCATAGACAGCGCCGACGGTTCCTCGGTCGTTATCTTGCGTATACAGATTGACATCCGAAGCGCTCAAAGGCATCGGCACGCCGAGTTTTGTCAGATTTTCTTCCGAATAAGGTTCTGCATACAGATTAACCAGGTAGAAATAGCAATAAGCCCGCAGTGCATAAGCTTCGCCGCGTACCTGTTCGAAAAGCGTCTGTTCTTCAGGCGCAGGAGTCCGTCCGGCAAATTCATCCAATACCGTATTGGCATAATAAATGGATTTATACAAGTTCTGCCAATAAGTGTCGGTGGCATCAGGCAGCATGTGACTCCCCGCCCAGGTATACCACGGCTCGTAGGCCGTTTCGGGCGTACGACCGGAATTGAGGTTGGCATAGATATTGTCGGTCGCCAATTCGGTACGCATAAAAAATTCTGTTCGGGGATAACCACCCAAAAGAATGGATTCGAACTGCTCAACGGTTTGCGGAATCATACTGTTGATCGGCTGTATGTCGAGCAGGTTGCAACTTGTCACTGTCAAAGCGAAAAGGAGCGGAATGATATAAAATGTCTTTTTCATCTTTCTCACGGTTTAAAATTGAACATTTACAGTAAATGACCAGGATTGCGACAGCGGCAGGAACGTATTTCCGAAAGTGACGTTGGCCGAGTTGGTAGCGGCATATTTCATCAGTGCGCCCGTTGCTTCGGGATCTTGACCTTTCAGTTTGGAAGTATGCCAGGCATGCAGGTTATTTCCCTGTATCATCAGTCGGATATTTTGGATGCCTTTTGCACGCATTTTCTCGCTAAACCAGTCGTAGCTCAGCGACAGGTTTTGCAGGCGGACATAATCGCCTTTCACTGTTCTGAGATTGCTGTTGTTATACATGGTTGCATTGTAGGGGGTGGTGTACGAAAGTGCGTAATCGTACGGGTCTATTTCCAATCTGGGAATGTCGGTATACGCTTCATCACCCGCCTGCATCCAGCGATAGACGAACTCCCTGGGCATGTTTGACAATGGGTCGGGATAAGCGAAATCGAAAGAAGAAGCATTGAGGTTACGCAGCCTGATTACATTTCCGAAGCTTCCTACCAACAAAGCCGAAAGGGTGAATTTTTTGAAATAGAAAGTATTCGTCCACCCGCTTTGTACGATTGGCATGGTGGTGCCGGAATATTCCAAGGCATCGATATCGCGCACACCGTAGAGGACAGTCTTTTCGGTTTCATTTCCATCGTCATCCGTCACCATCTGTCCGTTATAGAAAGTGGCGCGTCCATCGCTGTTCAATCCGGCATAGCGGTACGACCACAGGCCGTCGATGGGTTTGCCTACGACTGCCGACGAAGCATAATTGGTACGTCGCGCATTGGTCAAATCGGTATAGGTAGGCGTGGTGTAAACGTCCAGCACTTCGTTGGTATTGTGTCCCATATTAAAACTCGTCGACCAACGGAATCCCGACGGCGACTTGCTGTCGATGAGGATGGCATTTAACGTCGCTTCCCATCCTCTGTTCATCATCGACGCCCAGTTCACTTGTAACACACTGAAACCCGACACTTGCGATACTTGCTTGTTACCCAGCAAATCCACCGCTTTCTTATAGTAATATTCGACGACGCCCGTCAGCCGCCGTTTGAAGAAGCCAAATTCGAGCGCGATGTCTTTCGTATAGTTTTTCTCCCATTTCAGGTTGGGGTTCTTCGGAGCGGTGATATTCAGGTAATTTTCTTTCTTTACCTGATCAATCGTACCGGTGGTAGCCACCAAATCGGAATAAGCTTGTGAAGCCAAATTCCCCTGACTTCCATACGAAGCGCGCATGGTCAGATAGCTTACCCAATCCACATCTTTCAGGAAATCTTCCTCTTTCAACTGGTAATTCACGCCGAACGACCAGAGCGGGTTGAAGAGTTTGTTCGTTTTGATTCCGAAACGGTTACTTCCATCGACGCGACCGTTCAGGCTGGCGGTATAGCGGTTTTTGTAAGTATACCCGGCGCTTCCGTACCATGAGAGGGCAGCCGATTCATTCAGCGACATCACCCAGTAGGGCACACCCATGCTTGCTATCAGGTCGGTCTGTAAGAGCATCTGTCGTCCCTGGTCATGCACATAACCATAGATCGTGGTCGTTTCGTCTTCGTATTTGGAAGTCCGGATTTCCTGCCCGGCCATGAGATCCAACCGATGTTCGCCGAACGCCGGTCTCCAATTCAATTGGTTTCGGAAGGTAAGCGAGGAATTATCGGTACTCCGGGTCTTACGGTAGCCGCCTTCTTTCCAAAGATAGACGGCAGTGCTATTGACAACGGTATAATAATTATTCCGGATAGAGCGTACGAAGTAGCTGTCGTCTTTGGCCACATCCTCGTCGGAAGTATGTCCCTTGGAATAAGAGAACAGCATGTTATAGTCCAGGTCGGGCAAGATTTTCCATTCCAGATCCACCGTGCCCTTAAACCCAAAGCTATTGGATTTTCGCCAACTCTTATCGCGGTCTTCCAGATAATTGTATTTGATATTATTCAGATACATATAATTGTAATCGCCATTTTCGTCATATACATTATGAGCGCGGGTGGCATAGATTGCCCATTCGTAAGGATTCATTCGCGAATCTGCGGCAAAGAAACTTTCGTTGCTTCGGTTATTGATGTCGATGGTTCCGCCTACACGCAGGTTGTCGCGCAATCGGGTATAAACTTTCACGGTCGAAGTATATGTTTTCTGCGCCACTTCTTTGGCGGTAGCCTGATCATCCATGTAGCTGCCCGAAAGATAGAAAGTCGTCTTTTCGTTCCCGCCGGAGATGCTGAGGCTGTGGCGATGGGTTACCGAATTGCGGAAAAGGTATTTAAACCAATCGGTATTCACCGTTTCCAACTGTTTCACTTTGTTTTCAAACTCTTCGTAAGTCATCTTACGATCTTGCACATCAATCCAGTAGCGTTCAAAGTCGGAAACTGTGCCGTATTGACCGACAGAAGAAGATGTCGCCGAGAAAGTGCCATTTTGAATCATTTCCATATTCACGGCAATCCGCTCCTTGGAATTCATCATATAGCCGTCTTTCAGTTGTGGGCGTACGCCTACGGTGACACCGCCGTTGTAGTTGATACGGGTTTTGCCGGCGTTTCCTTTTTTGGATGTGATGACGATGACGCCATTGGCTGCCCGCGTGCCATAGAGCGCGGTTGCGGAAGCGTCTTTCAATACATTGATGTCTTCGATGTCATTCACATTGATGCCGCCGATGCCGGAAGCAATCAGGTTGCGGTTATTCAAGATGTCGTCGACAGAAGAATTGACCGGGTCGTCGAGGATGACGCCATCGACCACCCACAGGGGTTGCAGGTTACCGCTCAAGGTAGACGTACCGCGGATGCGGATCTGAGGCACAGAGCCCGGCGCTCCGGAGGTGCTCATGATGGTCATCCCTGCCACTTGTCCTTGCAGTAATTTGTCGATATTGGGTTGGTTGATCGTTTGCAGATCGTTCATGTTGATTGTCGTAATGGAGGAAGTCAACGCCCTGCGTTCAATCTTCTGGTATCCTGTCACCACCACTTGTCCGATCTGATTCACATCGTCTTTCATCCGGACGGTAATGTTGGAATTGACGTTCGCCGTCAGCTCCTGCGTCTCCATGCCCACATATGAGATACGGAGCGTCAGTTCGTTCCCCGACAGGCCTTCCAGTTGGAAGTTGCCTTCTACGTCGGTGATTACTCCCTTGGTAGTACCCTTCACGATGACCGTGACACCGGGCAATGGTTCTCCCGACTCGTCGGTGACACGGCCGGAAATCTTCCCTGCGGGTTTTTGTTGCTGACGCGCGGGAGCAGCCTCCTGTCCTTTGCGTTTGATCACGATCAGGTTGTCTTCCAATGAATAGGACAGATCGGTGTCCTCCAGACATTCCTGCAATATCTCCGTGATCCGGGCAGACTTAAAATGTTTGGTCAGTTTGTTTACGCCCACTACTTCACTATCCTTGTAGACAAAATAATAATCGCTGTTGCGGCGAATTTCTTTCATCAACTCATCAAAAGTAGCATTTTTCAAGTCAAAGGTGAACGTAACTTCCTGAGCACGTACGGCAGCCGACAATTGGATACCGGTACAGAAAAGAAGTAAGGCCATTAACTTCATAATTAAACCAATTTTTCTTATCCCCAAAGCGTAGGGATCATTGTTTTGTTTTTTTTTCATACATTTGCACTGTTATGTAATTAATTCAACAATTAACGACCGGCACCATCCGGTCTATATCGTAACGTGCAGAAAGGAGTTGCCGCTCTTTTCTGCTTTTTTTTTCATTCTGTTTCTACTTCCACTATCCGGTTGTGTACGACAAAGCGAATCCCTCCAATTTTCTCGAAGGCGTTCAATAAGGCAGTCGCATGCTCGTAGCGTTTTAGGCGCCCTGAGAAGACGACGTCGCGCAGGGCTTCATTGCTGAAAGACACCTCCACGTCATACCATTTAGCGATCACCCGCATGATGTCTTCAAGTCGCTGGGAATGGAATACATAGACGCCATCCTTCCAAGAGACGAAAGAGGCCACATCCACTGTCCGGACAAGTTCTTTGCCGGAAGTCCTGTCAACAACGAGTTGTTCGGAGGGGTTGAGATTCAAGATGGTGTTTTCTTTTCCTTCTACCGCTATTCGTCCTTCCACCAGTGTGGCGAGCGCCAATGTCTCATCTTTGTAATCGCGGATGCCGAACGTGGTCCCCAACACCCGAATGTCGCCCAAATCCGGGGTACTCACGATGAAGGGACGCAGGCTGTCTTTTGCTACGCAAATAAAAATCTCGCCCGACACCTGAATCCTTCTTTCATTGCGGGTAAAGCGAACGGGGAAGCGCATGGAACTCTCCGAATTTAACCAGATTTGGGTGCCGTCGGAGAGCGTCACTTGGTATTCCGCCCCGCGAGGGATGACGATTTCGTTGTATTCTTCCGCCGTATCCGCCACTGTTTCGGGATCGGAAATATAAGATAATTTGTGTTGCTCATTCACAATCAGGTTGCCGGCATCAGTCAGGTTAAAGTCTTGAGTATCGAGTTGCTTCACCTCTCCATCGGAGAGTTTCAACATGGCAAAAGGCCTGCCCGGACCCAGCAGTGTCCGGTCATTCGACGGCTCGTGTGTCCGGATCTGGAAAGTCCAGATCCCTGTCAGGATGGCAAGCGGGAGCAGGATGCTCGCTGCAATCGCCATGAAGCGCCCGATGCGATATACCTTTCTTTTCCGAATACGACGGCTTACTGCACTGAAATCGTGGTAACGAGCAAAACGCTCGTACAGCTCGCGCTTGTCACGGAAGGATTTTGATGAACTCAAGGCGGCAAACAATTCCTGATGTGCATCGGATTGCTTCAGCCATGCTTCCAAAGTTTTCCGCTCCGCTTCGGGGAGTTTCCCCTGTAAATAGAGGAAAATCGAGTCTGCTATGATAAAATTTTCACGCAACATAACGGTTATTTTTCTTTTATAACACAAAAAAGCGACTGCCATACCATCGACAATCGCTTTTTTTTTGAAAAAAAATTGAGCAAAGTGCTCAATTAACTCCCCCGCGCCACCCTCAGCGCTTCGGTGGTGGTAAAATATTTGGCAATCATGTTTGGGATTTCCCATTCCGGCATGTTGCGGGCATGGAGAAAATCGAGGTATTTTTCCGTTACCTGGCCGAAATGCGCTTCGTGGCCATTGCGGTAGGTTTCAGGAATGACGATTTTCCAAGCGTTGTCTGACAATTGTTGGAGAGCGATGCCGGGATAGGATTTCGTGATTTCGGCGAACTTTGTTTCCAAATCTGACAGGTAGGAAGCGTCCGGTTTGCCGGGAGGAAGTTCGAGATACAATTCCGGAATATAATTTTGTTCCGCCCCTTGACGGATGAAAAGATCGGCTTTTGTGCCGCGCATCACCGAAAAATGCGTATCGCCTGTACCAGCGGGCGCTTCGAAATCCCATACGACGGAGATTTTCACGCAAACGCCTTTCAGTTTATAGTCGATCTCGCCATTGGCATACACCTGCAGGGTATCATTCACCAACGACGGTTTCAGAAATTCCGGATAGGATTCCAGACCGGTCACTTGCCGGAACTGCGCCTGATCGACGGCAGTAGTCCAATGCTTTGCCGCCAGTATTTCTATATCCGTCTGATAGTTGAGGATTTGTTCCGGGAAACATTCCCACTGTACCAAATCGACCAGATGTGTCGTCACATCCACGATGCCTTCACCTTGCTGAGTAACGTCGAAGTACCATGCCGGACGTCGCAGCGGATTGCCCGACACCGTCTTGAAGAAATGGTGAACGCTTTCTTTGGTAACCGCCGGACACTCCGGAGTGCCTTGCTGCAGTTGTCCGAAAATTTCCGGGCAGCGCGACAGCGCCCGTTGCAGCATCGTCGTTATCTCATAGCGTTCGGTCATGATGTCATACAACAATACATCTTTTTCTTCTGCTGTTGCGAAGCATTGTTTCAGCAGCTCGAACTGTTCAGGCTCGATCGCCATCGGCTTGTCTGCAAGCACATTGATTCCTGCCTGAAGGGTCTTCAGGATATATTCCGTCTTTTTCCCGTTATTACCGGCGGTGATCATGACATTGCCTTTCCGTTCCGACAACATGCGTTCGAGGAAATCCTCACCGGTGTAGACAATTTCATTCCAGTGGGTCGGATCGTCGGGACGGGCGTTGAAAGCCTCGATCCGCGCGAGGTGTTCATTCAGGTCGTTTCCTTCGGGCGCGTAGACATACACCTCGTTGGAAACCTGCGGATAAGATTTTTTCTGCACCAGGGCGGCATGGAAATGCCCCGGATCCAGTGTAATCAATTTCACTTCGCTGTCATTGCCGTTTGCCGGATGTTCCGTTTTGGGTTTACACCCACACATCATCATCAAACCCACAACACCCGGTAACACCATATTATAATAATTGCGCATCATATATATTTTGATCATTAATTGCTTTCGCCGTTTATTTTCCATCTATTATTAATTGTTAATTGCCCCTATTCTCCCGACATTCGCTTGATAATGCTGTACGCATTCGGCAGTCCCAATTCGCCGGCCTTACTGAGGTCGCTGATGCCGCGTTGCATGTCGCCGATGGACAAACGTGTCAACCCGCGGTTGAAATATGCTTCTGCAAAGTCGGGTTCACGTTTGATGGCTTCGTCGTAATCCTGAATGGCTGCGCGGAAATCTTTCTGAATGCAGCGCATGTTGCCGCGATTGAAGTAGGCATAAACAAAATCCGGATTAATCCGCAATACCGTTTCGTAATCTCGAATAATCTGTTCATATTCATACGCGCGTTTCGAGTCTTTCGGCAGCGAGCCGCTGTTCTTCTGAATGGGGGCGCTCACATATTCATTGCCTGCGACGCGACTTGATTGATTCGTTCGGATGTTTAACGACAGTTCTTCTTCTGCCTTGTTGTCGGCGCTATAATTCTCCAGTTCGATCTGTTTGTAGCGGATTACCGCACGGATAAAATACGCAGGTGCGAACTCCGGATTCAGTTCGACGACTTTATCCAAATCGTCGACAGCTTCCGACAAATCCTGCAGTACCATAAAATCGATCGCTCGACCGAAATAGGCATTCATGTCTGCCGGATTCTGGTCGATCTTCAAAGAATAGTCGTCGATCGACTTGAAATGAAATTCCGCCTGGTCGTCGGTCAAGGCCACTTCTTTATTGGTGATTCGCAGTTGTACTTTCAACAGCATCAGCCGGTTATAATCGGAAATCATCTTGTCGAAGCGGGAGATATTGCGCAATTCTTCGATGCGTTCGTAGTAAGTGATGACAAACTGCGGTTCGAGATCCACTTTCACCTGCTTGTCCTGAATTTTCCCTCGCAGTTCGCTCTTATAGCGCGATTCCTGTTGTTCTTCCTTGTCGTAGATCACGAGGCGGTTGAATTTTTCGATACTTTTGTCCGACTTTTCGCGCGTTTTTTCGTCTTTTTCAGTCGTTTCGTTCTCGGCGGTTTCTGCATCCAGGATTTCTTTCCCCGTCACTCGTTTGCCTTTCTCGCGTTCTTTCCGCAGTTTCTGTTCGAGTTCGTAAGCATACCAATAATCCGCATCCGCGCCTTTGGTGTCGTACATTTTCCGTTTCACTTCCGAACGGAAATAATATCCGGGCACAAAATTGGGATATTCGTTCAATACGCTGGTCAAGTCTTCTACCGATCCGGCGAGGTTTCCGATCTCATCCCGCAAAATGGCGCGGTTGTAGATGGCCATGAAGTTGTCCGGCTCGGCTTTGATCACCTCGTCAAAATCCGCTATCGCACGACGCGAATCGCCTACCTGAGCGCTCAGCAGTCCGCGGTTGAAATGCGCTATCAGGTTGTTCGGCTCCATGATCAACACCGCATCGTAATCCGCCATCGATCCGCGCAAATCGTTCATATAGTAGCGAATGAGTCCACGATTGATATAATAGCCGACATTCCTTGAATCGAAACGGATGGCCTCATCGAGGTCAGCGAGCGCTTCCTTATACATTTCCTTCTGGAAATAGAGGATTCCGCGTTGCCCATAGGTCGGTGCGAAATATTTATCCAGTTCGATGGCCTTGTTGTAGTCTTCGAATGCTTTCGCGGTATCGCCTTTTTCCACGTATACCGCTCCGCGCGTCAAGTAAACCTGTGAGAGGCGGGGTTGGTATTTTGCCAAAAGATCCAACGTTTCTATCGCATTGTCATAATCTTTCAACAGCAGATAGGCCATGCCTTTGTTGATCAGCAGCTGTTTGTCTTCCGGCTTGAAACTCAATCCTTTATCATAATCTTCGATGGCGCCTTTGAAATTGTTAAGATTTTGACGTGCGGCACCCCGGCATTGGTAAGCGTATACCAGAAACGGATTGCGTTCGAGGCACAAAGTGATATCGTTTTCGGCGCCTTTGTAGTCTTCGAGGTTAAATTTGGCAATCGCGCGGTATAAATACGGCTCAGCCAGGTAGGGTTTAGAGCGGATTACCTGGTTGAAATACTGAATCGAGAGCAGGTAATCTTCGAAATACAGTGCATTTCTCCCGTTAGCCAAAACCCTGTCGGTATTGAGCTGCGCATTGACAGGCACGCAAATTGCCGTCAAAAGTAACGGGACAAACAACCTGAAAAAATAGTTCATACGTTAATAATTTGTATTGTTTCGGCTATCGCTTTCCGACCGCCTTCACTTTGTATTTACATTTCACAACACCTTTCAGCATGTTGTTCAACTTGGATTTAATCAACTGTTTACGGATTCCGGAGATGAGATCTACGAAGAGGACTCCTTCTATATGGTCGTATTCATGTTGAATCACGCGCGCCTTGTAGCCTTCGTAAATTTCATCATGGGCAACCAGGTTTTCGTCCAGGTAGCGGATACGAATCCGGTTGTTGCGGGGAACTTTTTCGTGCACGTCGGGCACCGACAGGCAACCTTCTTCCACACTCGCTTCTTCTCCGTCTTTTTCCGTGATATAGGCATTGATGAAGACTTTTTTGAATCCGGCGAACGTCGGATCGTCTTTTTTCAGTGGGTCCAGGTCGACCACAATCAGGCGGTATTCCAGTCCAATTTGCGGTGCGGCCAACCCCACCCCATCGGCATGATACATTGTTTCAAACATATCGCTGATCAATTGATCCAGTCCCGGATAATCCAGTGGAATATCGCGGCATACTTTTCGCAAGATCGGTTGACCGTACAGATATATCGGTAAAATCATATTCTAATCTTTTCTAAATAACTCTGCAACATGATGGTTGCACTCAACTCGTCAATTAATTCTTTGTTTCTGCGGTCTTTTTTCTTCAGGCCGCCTTCCAGCATTGTTTTTTGCGCCAGCACGGAGGTAAACCGTTCATCCACCATTTCGATCCTTATGGTAGGGAAAGCCGCTTGCAAGTGTCGGCGAAAAGCTTTCACCCACCGCATGTTTTCCGAAGGTTGATAATTCATCTGCTTGGGTTCGCCCAACAAAAACAATTCGATATTTTCATTTACCGAATACTGCTTCAGGAAGTCAATCACCTGCGGTCCGGGAAGCGTCGTCAAACCGCCCGCTATCAGCTTCATCGTGTCGGAGACCGCCAGTCCCGTCCGTTTACGTCCGTAATCGATTGCTACAATTCTTCCCATGACGGAAAGCAAAGGTAGTCATTTTTTGTATTCATCGCACCGATATAACGGAAAATAAGACGATTCCGGTTTGCCGTTCGATAAAAAAGCATAATTTTTTGCATCCACGATCCATTTCCAAACCTTGAACTGTAACTTCAAAGGAGCCATACGAGACTTGAAAACATAAAGGTCGTCATTTTGTCCTCCCAGCCCGCCACCGAGGTGTAAGTAGTTCAATTTACGATCATTAGCTATCAGTCGAGCTTCGTCTATCAGCCATTTCAGCGGGGAAAGCGAACGATAGGGCGCCGCCACGGCTCCCAAATGATATTGCATAAATTCGTTACAAACGAGAAACAATGCGCTACCTAATATTTGTCCTTCCCATTCGGCGAAAAGGAACAATGCTTCATAGTCGGGGGCATGCGCCAGCCGCAGGAAATAGTCGTCGGAGAAAAAATAATACGGATCAGCCTTCAGCAAACGCATCGCCTCGCGGTAGACGGAGGCAAAGGTCAATACATCTGAATCGTGGGTTGCCAAACGAATCGTGGGATTGATGCGACGCAGTCGTTTGATGGCTCTCCGCACCGATTCGCTGTATGCCGTCCATTGCGCTTGCGGGTCGCTGTGGAGGTCGATGGCCAGCGTGGTATTCAGATCTACGACTGTTCCCGAGCCGAACCGATCGGCGCCGGGAATCAGCGGATGAATCCGAGAGAAAGCGCTCACCACTTTTTCTTCTTTAAAATAGGCTGTCAACACCCGATCGATGTCGGGAAGCGCTTCCCGACCATGACGAATCCATCCGGCATAGCCATAGACGGAAGTGACGTCCCGCAAGTCAGTATTCGGGATGGTGCGAAAAATGAATGGAATTGCCTGTAGCTGTCCATCCGCTTCAAAGACAAGCAGACGCGGTTCGCCGGAGGTGTCCAGCAGCGAATAAGACGGGGTATGGTAACAATCAAAATGATCGACTTTCGTCAACACTTCGTTCCATTCAGCCGATTCAGTGACCGGAATAACCCGAAAATCCATCGCTGTGGTGTAAATTAATACGCATTTTTCTCTCCCCTGAACATATTGATGATGGTGACCACGACAATCTTGAAGTCGAGTATGAAAGACCAGTTTTCCAAGTACCATACATCCATTTTGACCCGTTTTTCCATTTGCTCAACCGTCTTGGTCTCACCGCGATAACCGTTAACCTGCGCCCAACCGGTGATGCCGGGTTTGATCAGATGGCGCACCATGTATTTGTCTATCAATGTCGAATACAGTTCCGTATGCTTCAGCATGTGCGGGCGCGGCCCGACAACACTCATATCGCCCTTCAGCACGTTGTAGAATTGCGGAATCTCGTCGAGGTTGGTCTTGCGTAGAAATTCCCCGATTTTCGTTTTGCGCGGGTCATCTTTTTCCGCTTGTTTTTCATCGGAATCTTCATTGATTCGCATTGACCGGAATTTATAACAATAAAATTCTTTTCCATAGATTCCGGTGCGGCGTTGTTTGAAGATGACAGGCCCCGGAGAGGACATTTTTATCAATATTCCGAAGAGCACATAACAGATTGGGAAGATACCAACCAGAAAAATCATAGAGAACAATACATCGAAAAAGCGCTTGATCATCCGGTTGTGCATATATTGCAGCGGCTCTTCGCGCATCGTCATGATCGGCAAAGACTCGATACTTTCGAGGGTCATCTTTTTCTTCAGGTAGCGGTAAAATTCCGGGACGAGATAGAAGCGGATCATGTTTTTTTCCGAGAAATTCAATAACCGAAGGATTTTCTCGTCTTGCGAGCTCGGCAAGGTGCAATAGATTTCATCTACATCATTTTCGAGCACATAACTATCTATCTCATGGGTCATTCCGAGATAATTCGGCAGCGAATTTTTCAGCAGGAGGTTGTCGTCAAAAAATCCCAACACATAAAAACCATACGAAGTGTTCCGTTTCAATTCGACATACAGGTCCATGCCGTTTTTTCCGGCGCCGACAATGATTACTCGTTTGAAATTGCGGCCTTTGCGACGGTAATACTTCAGCGATTCGCGAGCGATAATCCGCCATACGGGGAATGCCACCAGCAGAATCATGTAATATGCCGTCAGAAATTGTGTGGCAAAACCATCCATCACCGTATCCAAAAACGCGAGGCAGGTGATAAAAGTCACCCCGTGCATGGCCACCAGCAGCAACGAACGCTGCACAACCTTATCGGTATAAAAAACGGGGGAATCAATTTTGATGGGGATACAATAAACCGCAAAAAAATAGCAGAAATTGAGCAGCAAAATAATCATTTTGAAACTCGAAGCCAGTTCCTGTAAATCCTGGGAAGCCGTCCAATTGTAGACAAGCGTTATAAACAGTACGTTGATAACGACGATATCTCCCAATAGTACAAGCCATTTGATTAAAAAGCTATATCCTCTGCTGTGTTTCATTCTTCTTCAGATTCGAAATAAGGTCACAAATTTAACTTTTTTTCGGGAAAACACAAAATAAAATGGTGGTTAGTGGTTAGTAGGAAACAACTGACTTCTTACCACCAGTCACGAGTCACGAGCCACTAACCACTAAGCACCAACCACTAACGAGTAATCAAAATTTGTAAGTCAAGCAGACTGAGGGAACAAACATATCCCAGGTTTCGATGCCGTATTTCATCTCAAAGCCGAGCGAGAGGCTGTTAGTCAACAGGCAAGCGAGACCGCAGCCAAGGTTGATGCCAAAACTGGAGCTACTGCCCGAAGACGAGGCAGCTGCTGCGGCGCCACCGCCGCCTCCACCTCCACCTCCAGCTGCTGCGGCTGCAGAACCACTACCGGATGCAGCGGCAGCCGCTCCGCCGCCACCACCGCCACCGCCACCGGCTGCGGCGGCAGCGCTAGATCCGCCTGACACCGCGGCGACAGCCACACCTCCTAACGGATAAACCCACATTTTGGGTGAGACGGCAAACATGTAGTGCACATCTGCATTCAAATCCCAAGCGCTTCCGGCGCTCACCAGATAATAGTTGAACGACGGCGATAACCGAATGGCTTCAGAGATTCCATAATTGAATTTCACGCCAAGCGACGGTTTTTTCGCCCAGCTGCCGAGGTATCCCAAGCTGCCGCCGATTTCTTTTCCGCCTTTTTGGGCGAACATGGCCGTTGTCGTCGCCGCGGCGAATAAAAAGATAAAGAATACTTTTTTCATACGTCAATAATTTGTTTTTTTAAGGTCGTATGGAACTCGCATGTCGTTATTGTTATCAACTTGGATGTTTGAAAATCATGCTCGTTTCATACGTCAATAATATGTTGTAAGGGTTGAATTATATACATGCCGTTCCTGAACGACAATTGATAATGTCATCATCATAAAATAAAGGGGATAGCCTTTATAAAAGACATATCCCCTTTACAAAAAATAGAATTTAATTTTAAAAAATAATTAAGCGTCTCAATAATCGTAAATTACTGAGCGCTCATGATAACGACACGATTCCAGTTATTTTCCGGATAAGGTTGTTCTTCGGAGCCTTTCCATTCAACGACAATATTTTGTGATGGAATATTGTATTTTGTCGTCAATTCTTTAGCGACGGCTTTAGCACGTTTTTCGGAAAGTCCCAAATTGTATGAAGAAGTACCGGTCTTCTTATCGGCATATCCTACAACTTTGATCTTTTCGCCGGTGTTCTTCATGAACTGAGCGGTATTGTAAACGCTAATCTGTTGGTTAGCATCAATCTTAGCGCTATTCAGACGGAAGAATACCACATTTGGAACATAATTGATTTCTTCCACCGGAGCGACAGGTTTTACTTCAGGACATTTCGGGCATGGCAATTGAGCGGCCAGGTTGTCGCGTTCGCTGCGCAGTGCATTGATTTTCCCGTTCAAGTCGTTAATCAACGCATAATCCATCGGTTCAACAACTTCAAAGTTTGTCTTACCCAGATTGATGGTAAATCCTGTGGTAGCGGTAAAAATGATTTCATTTTCAGCCTTGCGGACGATTCTGTCGAAATAATCGGGAACGACAGCAGCCCCCAGATCAAAATCGAGATTGACACGTTTGCTCAAACGGAATCCGAACATCAAACCCGTATTCACTGAGATTGCATTGGAATAACGAGCGTAGTCGGTCGGGAATGGCGCATTGTTGGTCATTGTAGCCGGCAGAGATTGGGTGTTATCGAAACGGTGAGCAAATCCAAGCCCAACGTAAGGGGTGAAATTGAATACCCGCGTTTCGCTATATTTTCCCCAATAGTTGGAAAGATTCCACAAAGCGTCCAGATGGAGGTTGTAGTACCTGTTGCGTTGCATGAAATCGCCAGCATTTTCAAATCCGTGGATGGCGCCGCCTTGTGCTTTCAGACGCAAGCCCCAATACGGGCTAAACCATTTCCCCAATGAAATTGTCGGTGCTACAGTGATGCGATTTGTGAGATCGGCATCCGTGTCAAAATCTCCAAAATAGGTTTGTGCCCCAGCTCCAAAATGGATAAACCAGTTATCTCCGGCCTTGTTTCTTTTAAAAGCCGTTTTATAACCCGCTTCCTGGCTTTCAACCTTTGTCTGAGTTTCTTGAGCGTACATAATCACGCTAATACTCAATAATAAAGCGCTAACTAAGAATTTTGTTTTCATAAGTAAAAAAATTTAATTTATTTAATATTCTACTATTTCTCACTCATTTTTTGTATAACAAAAACCATGCAATACGGTTCAAAGTTAACAACAAATAATTGATCTCCAAAAAAAAACGCAAAAATTTTAACAAAAACGGTTATATTTTGTACATAACTTGTATAATAACAATAAAACGACCGTAATTGTTTATGGGATTTTGAGTTCTATTCAAAATAATTTAAAATTTTATATCCGCCTTGCTTCAAATAGGCTTCTTTTTTTGCTTCTTTCACGTCATTTGTTACCATTTCTTCGATCAGCAGGGGCAAGGAATAATATGGTTCCCATCCCAGTTGTTTTTTTGCTTTGGAAGCGTCGCCAATCAGCAAATCCACCTCAGTTGGTCTGAAATAGCGCGGATCGACATTGACCACGGTTTCACCGATTCGTTTAGCGAAAGCATCGTAATACTCCGCGCCCACTTTGAGAGCAAACGCCTGTTTGTCGACTGCGGCGATAAACCCCGTTTCTTCCAGGCCGTTTCCTTTGAAAGCGACTTCCACACCGATCTCGTTGAATGTCATCCGAATAAAATCGCGGATGGAAGTCGTGATTCCGGAAGCGATGACATAATCATCGGGGCGATCCTGTTGCAGAATCAGATACATGGCTTTCACATAATCTTTGGCATGACCCCAGTCGCGTTTGCTGGAGAGATTGCCCATGTACATTTCTTTCTGCATTCCCAGGGCGATTTTCGAGACAGCGCGGGTGACTTTCCGCGTGACGAAAGTCTCTCCACGCAACGGCGATTCGTGATTAAACAAGATTCCGTTGCTGGCATGCATCCCATAAGCTTCTCGGTAGTTGACAGTGATCCAGTAGGCATACATTTTTGCCACAGCGTAGGGACTTCGCGGGTAGAACGGGGTGGTTTCTTTTTGCGGAATCTCCTGTACCAAGCCGTAGAGTTCGGAAGTCGATGCCTGATAGATTCGGGTATGCGACACCAATCCCAACAACCGTACCGCTTCCAGTATCCGCAGAGTGCCCAACGCATCCACGTTGGCGGTATATTCGGGTGTATCGAAACTGACTTTCACATGGCTCATTGCCGCCAGGTTGTAGATCTCGTCCGGTTTGATTTCGCCGATGATGCGAGTCAGGTTCATGGAATCGGTGAGGTCGCCGTAATGCAAAACCAGATTACGGTGATTTTCATGCGGATCCTGGTAAAGATGATCGATCCGGCTGGTATTGAACGACGAAGACCGTCGTTTTATTCCGTGCACCACGTACCCTTTTTTGATCAGATACTCGGCGATATATGCCCCGTCTTGTCCCGTGATCCCTGTGATCAGTGCTACTTTTCCCATAATATTTTGAGTTAAAAGTTGAAAATTATAATTCTTAATTGCTCAAGTACCACGCATAAAGCGCTTTCACCCCTTCGGGCAGTTCCATGCTGTGTCGCCATCCCAATTGATTCAGTTTTGTGACATCTGTCAGTTTCCGCATCGTTCCGTCGGGTTTTTCCGTATTGAAGCGGAAAGTGCCTGAGAAGCCGACAATCGAAGCGATCAGTGACGCCAGCGCTTGGATGGAAATTTCTTTCCCCGTACCTATATTAATATGTGTATTGCGCTTCTCTTTTTCGGAAGAAATCAGATCGGCGAAATCCACCTGTTCCATCACAAAGACGCAGGCATCCGCCATGTCTTCACTCCAAAGAAACTCCCGCATCGGCGTACCGGTTCCCCAGATTTCCACCGTATTATCACCGATTCCGTAGCGGAGCAACATCGCTTTGATTTCCTCCTGTGTCGATTTTCCGGAAATGGTTTCGACGGGGCGTTTATCCAAATCGGCGCGAATCGCCTGCCAGTTGTTTTCGTGCAATTGTTTCGCCAAGAAGATTTTCCGCAGCAATGCCGGCAACACATGCGAGGTCTCCAGGTTGAAATTATCATTGCGACCGTAGAGGTTGGTAGGCATGACCGAAATAAAATTGGTGCCATATTGTAAATTATAACTCTCGCAGGTTTTTATTCCGGCTATCTTGGCAATGGCGTAGGGTTCGTTCGTATATTCCAGCGGACCGGTGAGCAAACGATCTTCTGTGATGGGTTCGGCGATGTCTTTCGGATAGATGCAGGTAGAACCCAGAAACAGCAATTTCTTGACCTGATAGCGATACGCTGCATGAATCACATTGTTTTGAATCATCAGATTCTGATAAATAAAATCGGCGCGGTAGGTATTGTTTGCAATGATCCCTCCCACTTTGGCGGCAGCCAGGAAAACATAATCCGGCTGTTCGGCGGCGAAAAACGCCATCACTGCGGCGGTATCCATCAAATCCAATTCCGCATGACTGCGTAAAATCAGCCTGGAATACCCCTTCGCTCGCAGGTTCTTCGATATCGCCGATCCAACCAGCCCATTATGCCCGGCAACAAATATCTTATCCTCTCGTTTCATATCCCATTATTTATTATCTGTCTTCTTAATTATTATTTTTTCATTTTTCATTTTTCATTCTTCATTTTTCTTTTTTCATTATTATATAACTCCCCCAATGCCTCTTTTATTGCATTGCAAACAAAATGAACTTCTTCGTCGGTCATTGCAGAACCGGACGGCAGGCAGAGCCCGCAATCGAACAGAGACTTGTCGGTGCCGTCGCCATAAAACGGTGTTTTTTCATACAGCGGCTGCAGATGCATCGGTTTCCATAACGGACGACTTTCCACGCCTGCTGCTTCCAGGTGTTGACGGACACGTTCGCGGCTGACTTTTCCGGCAAAAAGCACGCATGTCAGCCAGTAATTAGAAAAAAAGCCTGCCGGTTCGTCCTGAAAAATAAGATTCAATCCCTGCAATGCTTTCTTGTAGAGGAAATGAATTGCCCGCCTGCGGTTGATCCGCGACTGCAATACCTCCAACTGTGCGAGGCCAACGGCAGCGCAGACATTGCTTAAACGGTAATTGTATCCCATTTGCGAATGTTGATAGTGAGGCGCTTCGTCGCGTGCTTGTGTCGCCAGGAACCGCACCGCTTCCGCTTCGGCAAAATCGGGACAGACCAATGCCCCGCCGCCGGAAGTGGTGATGATCTTATTTCCATTGAACGACAGGCAAGCATATTTCCCCAGCGTCCCGCAAAAATGTTTTTCGCTTCCTTTATATATATAGGAGCCTAACGATTCGGCGGCGTCTTCCAAAACCGGGATTCCGTATTTCGCGGCTATTCGGTTGATGGCTTCCAAATTGGCAGGCATCCCATAGAGGTTGACCGGAATGATGGCTTTCGGATACTGCCCTGTTTTACGCAACCGATCTTCGATCGCTATCTTCAAGAGTGCAGGCGACATATTCCAGGTGTCTTTCTCGCTGTCAACCAGTACAGGCGTGGCGCCCAGATAGACAACCGGGTTTACGCTGGCGACAAACGTGAAATCCTGACAGATCACTTCGTCGTCCACCCCAACGCCCAGTCTTCTCAAGGCAAGGTGGATCGCCGCCGTTCCGGAATTCACAGCGACCACTTCTCCGGAAGTCTGTAAATAAAATGCCAACCGATTTTCGAACCGGTCTACCTGCGGACCGAGGGTCGTGATCCATCCCGAATCAATCGCTTCGCGGACGTAATCTGATTCTTTCCCGCTCGCATGCGGATTGGAAAGTGGAATGTGATATTGTCGTGTTATTTTCATATTTCAGTTAGAACCATTGAATTTGGGCATCGTCTGCTGTTCCGAATTGTTGATGTCCTGTCCGGAAAACATCTTGAAAATAGTCGTGAAGAGAATTTTCATATCCAATAAAAAACCGAGATGATCCACATACCAGACATCGTAAGTAAATTTCTGTGCCCAGGTGATCGTGTTCCTTCCGTTGATCTGCGCCCAACCGGTGATACCCGGAAGCACCTCAAAGCGACGGCGTTGCGTTTCGGAATACAGCGGCAGGTACTCAGGTAACAGCGGGCGCGGCCCCACCAAGCTCATATCGCCCTTGACGACATGGAGTAATTGAGGAAATTCGTCGATAGAAGTGTTTCTCAGAAAAGCCCCAAACTTCGTGATACGATCTTTATTGGTCATTCCTCCGTCGTTGCCCGAATCATCCTTCATTGTTTTGAATTTTATCAATGTAAAATATTTTCCATGAATCCCCGTGCGTCGCTGGAAGAAGAAGGGTTTCATTTCCATCGTAAAAAACAGGTACAAAGTAATGCCTAATAATAAAGGAGATAAAATCACCAAACCGCAAAATGCGCCTATTACATCCATCACTCGTTTAATAAAGGATCTATACATTTTTTAATTCATTGTATTGGACAAAGATACTACAATTTGTTGAATGTTTCAACTAATATTATTATCTTCGCAGATAAAAACATGACAATCATGGACAATCGAATCACTGCTTTATTTCAAATCCAATATCCTATCATCCAAGGCGGGATGGTATGGTGTAGCGGTTGGCGCCTGGCTTCCGCCGTCAGCAATGCGGGGGGATTGGGACTTATCGGCGCCGGGTCGATGCATCCCGACACTTTGCGCGAACACATTCGGAAATGCCGCCAAGCCTGCGGCGAGCTACCTTTTGGCGTTAACGTGCCCCTACTCTATCCTGAAATAGAAACCATCATGCAGATTGTGGTGGAAGAAGGGGTAAAAATCATCTTCACTTCGGCAGGAAACCCAAAAACCTGGACGTCGCGGTTGAAAGCGGATGGAATGACCGTTGTGCATGTCGTCTCCAGTTCCAAGTTTGCCGTCAAATGCGAAGAAGCAGGCGTCGACGCGATTGTGGCGGAAGGTTTTGAAGCCGGAGGGCACAACGGGAGGGAAGAAACGACCACGCTTGTACTGATTCCCCAAGTCAGGAAAAGCGTCTCCATTCCGCTGATAGCCGCCGGAGGAATTGCCACCGGCAGGGCGATCGCTTCCGTGATGGCGCTGGGGGCTGAAGGCGTACAGGTCGGCAGTCGTTTTGCACTGACAGCGGAAAGTTCTGCATCCGACTCATTCAAGCAATATTGCCTCCAAGCCCAAGAAGGCGATACGGTATTGACCCTCAAAAAGCTCGCACCCACCCGTCTGCTAAAAAATGATTTCTACAAGTGCGTGGCGCTGCTTGAAGATTCCGGCGCCGATGTCGAATCGTTCCGTGAACTGCTTGGGAAAGGTCGCGCGAAGAAAGGCATCTTTGAGGGCGAATTGAACGAGGGCGAGCTCGAAATCGGACAGGTCGTTTCGCTCATCGACGACATTCCTTCCGCCGCGCAGGTAATACATCGGCTGGTAGAGGAGTATAATGCATGCAGGGAAGAGTTTGTTAATTCACTCCGTTTTCGTGAATTTCCCGCCGGCTGACAAGAATATGAACAATTTCTTTACCATACGAATCTCTCACCACCCTATTTGACATAAACCGTATTTCCATCTTTCCATACATGGAATTTTTTCATACGATTCAGCAGGATCATGGCGTAATCCAATCCGCTGTTGCGAGCGCAAAAATAATGCAGCTTATATTCCAGCACCTGCCGGTTTTCGAAAACAATATTCACATTATACCATCGTCCGATCTCCTGCATGATTTCTTTCAGCGAAATATTATCGAAATAGAAATAGCCTTCTTTCCAGTAAATATACGGATCTATATCCACTTCTTCGAGCATAAACGTACCATTGGATTGCAGGCGGGCATTTTCGCCCGGACTGATGCGGATGGGGAGCGCGCCCTGCTTATTGCTTCGCACTTCGACACTTCCATTGATCAACGTGACATGTGAATTATCAGTAGAATAATTCCGGATGTTAAATTCCGTTCCGACCACTGCCGTCTGCAATCCGTCGGCTTCGACAATAAACGGATGCGCCTCGTCTTTCGCTACTTGGAAATAGGCTTCCCCATGCAGACGGACAACACGCTTCCCGCCCACGAACTGCGAGGGGTATTCCAATTGACTTTCGGCATTCATCCACACCTGCGAGCCGTCGGAAAGCGTCACTTTGAAATCCTGACCACGAGGCGTGGTGAGAACATGCGTTTCCACACGGGCAGAGACTTTGCCGACCTTGTTGTAGACAAGCATGGTCGAATCGCCGTGTTCGAGGGTAGCGCCCAGATTTTGCAACGTCGCGTTTTGTATGGCATCGTCTAATGTCAGTATCCCGCCGCCGACTGTCTTCAGGGTGACTTCCTGCTGCCGGTCGGACGCCTGGAAGACAATAGCGGCATCATTTGTATCAAACCATTCATTTTTCACCCACGAAAACAGTAAGAAAAGTAGAAAAGAAGCAGCAATTCCGGTGAGGCCACCCACTGTCAGCCAAAAGGTTTTCGGGCGATGGGAAGTTTTCTCGCGGAATTTATTCCATTCCTTATTCACATGGGGAGTTCGGAATGAAAATTCTTCCAGGACAGCGCGTTTACATTCGAACATTTCATTGCAAACCTTCAAACATTCGCTATCTTCGATCAACATCCGGAGTTCGTTTTCCGTCAGACAGTCAGGACTTTCCATCAGGTCGAGGATTTGATCCATCGATCCTTCAATGTCTATGTCATTAATATCTATGTCTTCTCTATCCATCATTCGGGTGTTTAATATTAGACGGTTTTATTTATAAATCAGGCACCTCTATTTTTATATTATTAACAATCTTTCTCTGATTTTACGCAAAGCCTTAACAATGTGTTTCCTAACAGCGCTGACACTGATATTTAACTCTTCTGCCACTTCTTTGTATTTTTTCCGGTTGATAAAACATTCCTGGAGCACCAGCCGGGTTTGAGGCGTGAGCATAGTCAACGCTTTGCGGATAGCATCGAGCCGTTCGTCCTGATCTTCAATCGCATCGGGCGAATCAACTGTAGCCACTTGTCGGCAAAATTCCGCATAGCGGTTCCGCACTTCTTCGTGTCGAAAATGATCGACACATTTATTTTTCAGATAGGAGTACATGTATGTTTTCCAGTTAGCCACCTGAAGAGAACGGTGATTATTCCAAACATATTCGAATGCATCGGACACAATATCCTTGCTTACTTCTTCGTCGTTGACCAGGTGAAGGGTGAAGAAGTAAAACCGGTGATAGTGTTCTTTGAAGAATCGTTCAAAATCGATGGATTCACTCATGTTCAGATGAAAGTTGAAAAATATTTTTACTCCATATTATATATCGCTCATTCTAACTCACGGCTCGTCAAAGAAACCGACATCAATCGGACGCTGCACCAGTTGTTCGATATTTCCGTCCGGCTGATCCCATTCATTCAATTCTTTCCAGAGCCATTCTTTCAACTGCGGGATACCTGTTTGCGTCACAGACGAAACGAACCGACAGGGGATCGACGGCAACTCCTTTCGCAATGCAGCTTCCAGATCATCGTCGATCAGGTCGGATTTGGTCACGGCAAGCAACCGTTTTTTATTGAGCAATTCAGGGTTATACGTACGCAATTCATTGAGCAACACTTCATATTCTGTTGCAATATGTTTTGCATCGGCGGGGATGACAAATAAAAGGAGCGAATTGCGTTCGATATGGCGCAAAAATCGCAATCCGAGACCTTTGCCTTCGCTGGCGCCCTCGATGATTCCGGGGATATCGGCCATGACAAACGAGCGGTTATCGCTGATGGAAACGATCCCCAAGTTGGGTTCCAGGGTAGTAAAGGGATAATCCGCTATTTTCGGTTTGGCGGCAGAAACGACCGACAACAAGGTTGATTTCCCTGCATTCGGGAATCCGACCAGACCAACATCCGCCAATAATTTCAGTTGAAAAACAAAATATTTCTCTTGAAAAGGCTCACCCGACTGCGCATATTTCGGAGCCTGATTGGTGGGCGATTTGAAATGATTGTTTCCCATCCCGCCGCATCCTCCTTTCAAGAGAACGATTTCTTGCCCATCGTAGGTTACATCGCAGACATATTCACCGGTTTCGCCGTCAAACACGACCGTCCCGCATGGGACTTCGATCACTCTGCTTTGTCCGTTCTTGCCATGACAGAGGCGTCCGGAACCCGCTTCGCCATCCTCAGCCATGACGTGACGTTCGTATTTCAGATGAATCAAAGTCCAATAATTTCGGTTGCATCTGATAATCACGTCGCCCCCCTTGCCGCCGTCGCCGCCGTCGGGACCGCCGCGAGGGATGTATTTTTCTCTTCGAAAATGAACGGAACCTCTCCCCCCCTTACCCGACCGGCAATAAATCTTTACATAATCAACAAAATTTGATTCCGCCACTTGATATTTGATTTTTAATTTATCGTAATTCCAACACGATCTTGTCCAGAATAACGGTTATTTTATCGAAAACCTCTTCGATCGTGTCTATTCCTTTGAGAGTAAATAGCTTGCCTTGTTTTTTATAATATTTCTTCAACGGCTCGGTTTGTTGTTGATAAACGCTCAAACGGTGAAAAATCGTTTCCGGATTGTCGTCCGAACGACCAAAGATCTTTCCGCGTTTCAGCAGGCGTTCGATCAACACCTCGTTTTGCACGTCCAGATCCAGAATCACCGCAATACTGGCATCGCGGTCTTTCAGCAGTCGGTCGAGCGCCTCAGCCTGCATTAGCGTGCGCGGGAATCCATCGAAAATAAACCCATTCTGATTGCGGTGTTCGTCCAGAAGGGATTCCAACATATCGATAATGATGCCATCCGGAATAAGATGACCCTTGGAAATATGTTCGTGTACCATCACGCCACGTTCCGTCTGTTCTTCAATTTCTTTGCGCAAAATCTCGCCCGTAGAAATATGGTGCAGTGCATATTTCTGGCTTATCAACTCACTCTGAGTTCCTTTCCCAGATCCGGGAGGTCCGAAAATCACAACGTTTAACATCATCGTATCAAATTAGTTTCAATGAAATATGAAAGGGCTAAAACCATAACAATGTTATGTATTATTTTTTAATCTTATAAATCGCTCTCAGATTACGCCCATGACCGATGTAATCCATTCCGTAACCCACGATAAAATCGGGCGGAATTTCGATTGCCACATAATCCGGAGCAACATCTGTCTGCAACGCGTCAGGCTTGAACAACAACGTGGCAATCTTCAATGAAGCGGGACTTTCTTTGGAGATATCGCGTAGCAGCCCGGCAATGGTATGCCCGGTATCGATGATGTCTTCAATAATCACCACATTTCTTCCCGCCACCGGCTCCAGCAGACCTTGTATCTTTTTGACCTGCCCGTCGGTATGTGTGCCTTGATAAGATTTCAATCGAACGAAAGTAATTTCGCAGGGAAAATCCAGTTGCTTAATCAAATCGGAGGCAAACATAAACGCTCCGTTAAGAACGCAAATAAATAACGGCTCTTTTCCTTTGAAGTCATTAGTCAACTCATCTGCAACTCGTTGAATCTCTTTCAAGACAACCTCTTCCGAAATAAACAGCTCAAATTGTTTGTCTCTAACCTCAATTATTTCCATATTCGAATCATTAACAATCCAGGACAAAAATAAGTAAAAAATATGAAACACAATCGTCAAAAAATGCTTTTTCATTCAAGACATGCCGTTTTTTTCTCCAAATTGACTATATTTGTAAACTTTATTATAATTTATAGACAATGAAACTTTTTACTTCTGCACAACTCAAAACGATCGACCAATACACGATCAAAAATGAGCCGGTTAGTTCTTTCGATCTGATAGAGCGGGCTGCGTTGCAATTTACCGATGCTTTCAGGAAAGTTATTCCCTACGGAAAGCAAATCTTTATTTTTGCCGGACCTGGGAATAATGGAGCGGACGCCCTGACAATCGCCCGCATCCTTTCATCGTATTCCGAATACGACATCCAGGTTTACTTGCTGAATCCGGAAAATAAAATCTCGGAGGACTGTAAAATGAAAAAGAAACGATTCTTATCGTTGAACAAGGGGAAATTTGCAGAAATCAATGAGATGTTTTTGCCTCCGCCAATCAAACGTGACGATATCATCATCGACGGCATTTTCGGATATGGATTGAATAAACCATTGTCGGGCATTTTTGCTACGGCAGTCCAATTCATCAATATGACAGGCGCTGAGGTATATGCGATTGACCTCCCTTCGGGGCTACTGGTAGAGGATAATGCGCTGAACAAGGCGGACACCATTGTGCGGGCTACCCAAACTTTCTCTTTCCAGATGCCAAAATTGTCATTCTTCTTTTCCGAAAATGAACAATACGTCGGGAAATGGAGTCTCTTAGATATCAGGCTGCATCCAAAAATCATCAAAGAACTCCCGACCTCCTATTATTATACGGAACCGCAAATCATTTCCGATATACTCAAACAGCGTTCGCGCTTTGCACACAAAGGGGAATTCGGTCATGCACTCCTGATAGCTGGGAGCAAGGGGAAAATCGGAGCGGCGGTATTGGCAGCGGAAGCATGCTTGCGTAGCGGCACGGGGATGTTGACCTGTCATATCCCGACTTGCGGAAACGATATTCTGCAGACCAGTGTTCCGGAAGCAATGACACACCCCGATCGGCAGCAGGATTGCATTACCGAACTTCCTGAAACTGCTTCATTCAACAGCGTCGGCATCGGACCCGGCATCGGTTGTCGGGATGAGACCGCACAGGTCGTCCGGAATCTGATCGAAAGTCAACATAAGCCGGTGATTCTCGACGCTGATGCACTCAATATCATCGCCGACAACCCCTCACTACTGGAATCTATTCCGGCCCGAAGCATACTGACGCCTCACCCGAAAGAATTTGACCGACTGGCAGGGAAATCGGAGACTTCCTTCCAACGCATGCAAAAAGCCATGGAGCTGGCGGAAAAAATCAATTGTTATATCATCTTAAAAGGCGCTTTCACCGCTGTCATCACACCGGGACAAACCTGCTTCTTCAATTCCACAGGCAATCCGGGCATGGCTACCGCCGGCAGCGGCGATGTATTGACCGGCATTTTGTTGGGATTGATGGCACAGCGCTACACGTCGTTCGAAACGGCAATACTCGGTGTATACCTACATGGCTTGGCCGGAGACTTGGCTGCAGAAATGGAATCGGAAGAGAGCATGATTGCAGGCGACATCATCCGTCAACTCGGACAAGCGTACAAAAAGCTGATTCAGACAGACTTGACGAAAAGTTGAGGATGACCGGCAAAGATCACCTTACGATGATCTTTTCTACAAATGTTTTTCCATCGGCAAGTTTCACTTTCACGAGATACACGCCTTTGGGCAAGGTGAGTTGCTTTTCAAAATGCGAAGCATTGACCGTTTCGGCAGCAATCACTTGCACACCATGTATGCTCAAGATGCCGACCGAACCGATCAATTGATTGGACACGACGCTCAGCATATTTCCTGCCAGATAAACACGAAGATCACCGGTCTCGGCAAGTTGATCGACACCCACCGCCTGTTTACCTACAAGCAACGTAAAGCGGTCAGCCAAATCTTCGGCATCATCGCAATCGAAACGATAGGTATCGGTCGTAAACAAGTTGACCAAAGTCTGCGGATTCCTTTTATCGCGCAGGTACAACGATTCTACCCCGCTATTCAGGGCATTTTCGAAACTCAACTGAAAATGACCGGCAGAACCGGTGCGAATGCCCAGCGGCACTTCCGACCCGTTCGGGGCAAATTGCAGTGTATTCTTATAGTTCAGTTCATCTACCGAATAGAGTTGCGGAACACGAGGCGCATTTTCTTTATCCGTAGCAAACATTCGATTGATATTGGCGGTTGCAGGACGGACAAAATCCATAATAATCCAAGTGCTTCCATCATTGTTGCTTGCACAAATTTTCAGGACGCCTTTCGGCAATGCTCCCGTCTCACAGGTAGATTTCAACTGTAACGGAATAGTACGGTTGACGGACTGATTATCGGCATTGAACGTCAGCTGAATGTCTGAGCCGAGAGTACCTTTGGGTTTGATGAAAAATGCTTGCATCGGAGCAATCGGGGCTGGGTCAATCGAAGGAATATACGTATTAAACGCCCCATTACTGTATAAGCGGTACCATTCTTCCACCTTGCTGCTGTTGGCTGCATAGAAAGCCGCGAAATCGAAACTGGAGATAAACGGGTTGGCAACCATCACTTCTTGGGGATCGCCGTTACCATCGTCTACCACAGGAATCGTGACCTGAAAATTTGTCTGAGGCTGGTTGGATTCATTTTCAAAGATAAACCGATATGCTTCATTCCCTCGTGTAATATTGTCGAACATATCTTCTATCTTCTGGAAGTTGATGTCATAATAATGAATCCGGCTTACACCGCCGCTATAACTGTGCATCGGATGGTCAGCGGCAATGCGTGCATTTTCAAAATAGGGCAATTCGATGATTCCATGTAAGTTGTCCAGATGGTGATGGTCGTTCACTCCGGTGGTCGCTGCGTTGTATTCCGGAATATACAGGCTGATGGCATAATTCTGGCGTGCACCGATTTCCAATGCCACGTTTGCTTCAGGATCATACCAACTGCCGCTCAAGTCGCTCGAACGGTCGCGCGACGTTTTGAATCCACGCTGCCAGGTGTAGGGATAGCCTCCGAAAGAGAAGTCGCCCGTAACGATTTTCTTCAGCGGTGCAGCCAGCGCATACCACTGCTGACGTTTCATCGGGATTGCCGAATGTGCATCATACGTGGTTTGCAACACATGTGCATCGTTGTAGTAGCCGAAATTGTATTGTACAAGGGCTTTGTCATAATGCAGATATTGTGGTTTGGCGATTTCAGCCCCGAAATGAAAGACGATGGTATCGCAAGTAGGATCGCCGTAAACGCCTCGCGGCGAACTGCTCTCGTCCAGTGCGGGGAAAGTAGCGGCATTACCCGGAATATGCGCCGTGCTGCAAGAACCGGGCACGAGATGAGCCGGTTGACCTGAAGCATCCAACCAATTGTCCGGATCATTCCAGTTGTTATTGGTCGCTGCAGGATTCCAATACAAAGCCTTATTGGAAGAGGCCAGATAGATAGGATCGGAAATCGCACAACAGTTGAAACGGCGAGCGGACAAATTGTCTTCCGTGCCTACAATCGCGCGGTAATAACCGGTCGTACCTGGAGTTTCCAGCCGATCGCCGGAAGCGATGATTGACCAGGAATCGAACGATGTCAACGAACCACTAGCGCTGTACAGCCATTTCACGACATAACCAGCCGCGAACGTGCCGTCATCGGTGTAGTCGGCTGTTAAAACGATGTTATCTCCAGGACAGAAGAAATTGCCTGTCACCGGCGTAACATCGACAGCAGGAGCGCAGAAACGGACTTCGATATCGTCAATCATGAAATCCGCACCCGAAACGCCCGTGCAATCATTGATTACCCTGCATATTACAGAACTGGTGCCATCCGGCACAGTGAATTTGAACCCGTATTGTTTCCAAGCCGGATCACTATCCGGAATCACACCGGTATAAAATTTCGCTAACACATTTCCCGACAGGTCTTCGAGTTGGAATACGAGTCTGGAGACATCGACCCATTGAACTTTTGTTTTTACAGCCGAAACCATCCAGGCCGAGAATGTCAATTCCGTACCGCCGCAGAGGTTATCTATTTGTTTCTGGAATATTTGCAAGGCATCGTTTCGTGCATTGATAAACATGAAATAGCCGCGTGAATCGTCGGATGGATAGGTATGATCGTCGATATCGCTATACCAAATGCCGGTTGCATCGTTTCCGAAATTAAACGAGAGTTTGCTGATGCCGTAATGGTTGCTCCCCTTCACGCAGGATTGCACATCGGTGAAAGTGCCTTGACTACAGAAAGAATACGAATTATTGGGATAAGGAGTAGAAGATACAATCGGATCGGTCGTTTCATTACCGCCGAAATCTTCACGGAAGAGCAAGGTGCCAGTGGCGGCGCATCCCGTAGGAGCAGTAGCCCCACAATCGTCACTCGCTTCCAGTGCGATGGGGTCGCGTGAGAATGTGATGTCGCCTGCAACTGCTTCCACCCACCACACACCGATGTCCTGCGAACTGCCTTTCACGATGTGCAAGGTATCGGAGGCCGTAGTTTTTACCTTCGTGCCGCCCGTTTGGGCATCGTACCAGTAATATTCTACACCGGAGATGGTTTCAAACCCAAGCGTGACATCCGCGCCCGGACAAGCCACATTCCGTTTCACCAATGGTTTGTGCGTCAAGAGATATACCTTGGCCGAACCTGCCATCCCAAGGCAATTTTGCAATTTGTAAACCAGGCTGTCGACACCGCGCCAACCCGTATTGGGAGTATATTTCAGGGTAGCGTCAGCCAGCACCGTAACTGTACCGTGCAACGGAGAATTTTCAATGGTAACAGTTCCCGGATTGTCGGCAGTGCAAGTGCCCAGGTGATCGTTGGCCAGCACATCCACGATATTCGGTGTATCGGCAGCCACAGTGAGCGAATCGGCCATCACCATCTGCTTTCCTATCAGCAAGATGAAGCGGGCGCCCAAATCGCCGCCGGTATATTCGAAGGTGTAGGTCGTATTGAGAAACAAGTCGGTAGAAATGCCGGTTGTTTGGTCGATAAGATAAAATGATTCGAGTCCGAGATTCCGCGCGTTATCGAAAGTGAGGCGATAAGTGCCAAAATAATCGATCATCGTCTTAATACCCAATGGAATTTGCGTCAGATAATCTCCGATACGTACATAATGCATTGCATTTTTTTGATCGGTTTCATCCACGGTATACAATTGCGGCACACGCTGGCTGGAATTGTCGTTCGCAAACAACTGGTTGATGTTCTTATAGTTGGGGTGAATAAAATCGAGAAATATCTTAGAATTTTTATCCCAATCGTAGTCGTTCTCGCCAATAATTGACATGATGCCATAAGCCAAATCTGCAGGCGCTTTCAATACTTGAGCACGCGATGAGAGAAACAAAACCGTGCCAATACACAAAAGAATAAACCTCTTCGTTTTCATACATCTATATTTTCGTTCAAAGGTACAAAATTTTTATTTAATCTTCACCATACTATCAAATTATTTATTAAATTTTGTGTATTTCTATGCTTTTCCATGCGAGCCGGTCGTAAAATGCGCTTAGCTGGACAAAAAAAACAATCCGACGACACAAACGAGGTGCCGCCGGATTGAACCTTATGAAAACAACTGTTTTATTGGATCATTTTACGATGATTTTCTCTACAAATGTTTTCCCATCAGCGAGTGTTACCTTCACGAGGTAAACGCCTGTTTTTACTGTCAATTGTTTTTCCAAATGCGTCGCATTGACCGCTTCCGCCGAAGCGACACGCACTCCTTGTATACTCAAGATGTCGACCGCATCGATCAATTGGTTGGAGACGACGCTTAACATATCGTCGACGGCGTAAACCTGAACTTGGTCGCTGTCGTCAACGAGTTGTTCGACGCCCGATACCTGTTTTCCGATGAGCAATGTGAAACGGTCGGCCAGGTCTTCGCCCTGTACATGATCGAAAGTGTAAGTTTCAGTTTCAAACAAATTGATCAATGCATCCGGATTCTGTCTGTCGAGCAGATACAACGCTTCCACTCCGCTGTTCAGTGCATTCTCAAAACTCAGTCGATACCGACCTGCAACATCGGCGCGAATGCCCAGCCGCACTTCAGAACCGTTAGGCGCAAATTGCAATGTGTTCTTAAAGTTCAGTCCATCCACCGAATAGAGTTGAGGAACGCCCTCGTCGTCGGTAGCGAACATCCGGTCAATATTGTTGGTTGTCGGACGAATAAAATCCATGAATATCCAGGAACTTCCGCTGCCATTGTCGGCAGTGATCTTCACGACACCCTTCGGAAGTTGCGTTTCAACAGTACCGGTCGACTTCAACTGGTTCTCGCCGGTGCGGGTGATGGATTGTTCGTCCGCATTGAACAACAACTGGACATCCGAGCCGATTGCGCCCGACGGTTTGATGAAAAATGCCTGCAACGGTGCGATCGGTGCATTTTCGATACTTGGTATAAACACATTGAACGATCCGCCGCTGTAGAGCCGGTAGTAATTTTCTAATTTGTCGCTGTTGGCTTCAAAGAAAGAGATGAAATCGAAACTGGAGACAAACGGGTTGGCCACCATTACTTCGTCGGGTTGTCCATCGCCGTCGTTGTCGACAACGGGTACTGTGATATAAAATTCCGTTTGAGGATTATTGTTGTTATCTTCAAAGATGAAACGATACGCCTCATCTCCACGAGCGATCTCGTCGTAATGATCTGGAAGTATATTGAAAGCAGCATCATAATAATGAATCTTGCTTATACCGTCGCTATAAGTTTGCATCGGGTGATCAGCTGCAACATCCGCATTTTGGAAATATGGCAATTCGATGATTCCATGCAGATTGTCCAAATAGCGCTGGTCGTTCAGTCCGGTCGTTCCAGCGTCATAGCGCGGCACATACAGGCTGATGGCGTAATTTTGACGGGCGCCGATTTCCAGCGCCACATTCGCTTCCGGATCATACCATCCGCCGCTCACGTCGCTACCGCGATCGCGTGACGAGCGGAATCCGCGTTGCCAGGTATAGGGATAACCTCCGAAGGCGAAGTCGCCCGTAACGATCTTTTTCAACGGCGCCGAAAGTGCATACCACTGTTGACGTTTCATCGGTGCTGACGAATACGGGTCGAACGACGATTGCAAGTTATGTCCGGCATCGTAGTAACCGAAATTGTATTGCACAAACGCCTTGTTGTAATGCAGGTATTGCGGTTTGGCAAGTTCCGCCCCGAAATGGAATATGATATTGTCGCAGGTCGCAGCGCTACTGTAATCCAATGACGGAAATGCGGAAGCATTGCCCGGAATATGCACCGTAGTGAATGAATCCGGCACTTTCATAGCAGGCAATCCTGAATCATCCAACCAGTTAGCCGGATTGTTCCAATTATTGTCGGTTGCCGCCGGATTCCAATACAATGCTGTGACACATTCATCGCTCGCTTCCAGCGTTACGGGGACACGTGCGAAAGTCATGCCGTCTGCGACGGCTTCAGCCCACCAAACGCCGATATCCTGCGGATCTCCTTTCACAATATGCAAGGTGTCGGAAGAGGTGAATTTCACCGGCGAGCCGCCCGTACTGGCATCGTACCAGAAATATTCTACATTGGCGAGGTGATTAAAGCCCAGGGTAGCATCTGATCCCGGACAAGCGGTATACTGTGCTTCCAATGGCTTATGGGTCAAGATATACGCCTTGGCGGATCCGACCGATCCGTCACAACTCTCCAGCTGATACGACAGACTGTCGAGACCATACCATCCCGCCAACGGGGTGTATTTCAGTATCGTACCGCCCTGCACGACAGCAGAACCATGTGTCGGCGACTCCTTGATGGTGAGAGAACCCGGACTGTCGGCCGTACAACTCCCGATGTGGTCGTTGGCCACCACATCGATGGTATTCTGCACGCCTGCATCCGCCATGAGGTAGTCGGGCATCGCCAGTTGTTTCCCTGCCAGCAGGATAAAACGGTTGCTCAGGTTGCCGTCCTTGTGCTCGAAAGTGTATTCCGAATTTTTAAACAGATCGATGTAAGCGTTTCCGTTTACTTTGTCGATCAGATACAACGATTCCAACCCCAGTTTCAATGTATTCTCGAAAGTGAGCAAATAGGTGCCGTAATAATCCGACGAGGACATGATTTTTATCCCCAGAGGGACCTCAATCACATAATCACCGGTAAGTTCATACTGCACTGTGTTTTTCTGATCTTTCGAATCCACCGTATATAATTGTGGATTGTACTGCGACTCGTTGTCATTGGCAAACATCTGTATGATGTTTTTTCCATAAGGGGAAGAAAAACTAGCCCCAAATACCACTTGAATCTTGGAGATTTTTTTCCAGTTCTTATCGTTTGAACCGGTTATCACCAACGCGCCGGACAAACTGGCTGCAGGCGCTTTCAATACTTGAGCGCGGGATGGGAAAAATAACATCGCGCTAACACATAATAGAATAAAACACTTGGTTTTCATACTACAAAAATTTAATTTATTGACACTAAATAGCTATTTCTTTTTCCGACACTTCCGGAAAAGTAAATAATTCTTTTTTAATTTTAATTTTTAAACTACATAGAACTCTTGACATAAATTAGTTACTTTTGGTAATTTGATTATCAATAATTACCATTTTAATCTCGTTACTAGGAAATCGAATTGATTTCTTCAGGGATGCCAAAGCCGGGGATTCTGCTTGTTCAGAATCCCGGTTCAAGCGATAACCCATACAATCTCTGCCTGAAAGAAGACCATTATATATAATGGTAGCAGAAGCACACTCATCCGCCATGTAATGGCAGGCATTTCGTTTCGTAAAATAATAATCCAACATCATTTTAATAGTGACATAAAAAGTTAATCTTCTATATTTAGTTGAAAGCGGAGAACTGAACGCTGAATGGTCAGTATTCCATTTTCGACTTTCAACTATGCAAATGTAAAGGGAGTTTTTTTTGTGTGCAAATGGGTATTTTGGCATTTTCCGCATTTTTTGCAACTTTTCGTTCGGACAGGGTTCAAAATTTGCAAAAATTGCAAAAAGTATTCCGACAGATTCCGATTTTTTGCAATTTTCGCAAATTGAAGATGAGCGATTATTGATTTTCGCAAAAAAATCACAGTTAAAAAAACTTAAACGGTCGTTTTGGTTAAAATGTTCGGTAATAATGCGCTATAACGAGATATTATCGCTTGTCAGATCCAGTTTTTCGTTGTCCGAACCTTTTTCTACATACTGCTTCCGCAAAGGGTTTGCGGTGATTTCTCGATGAATTTTCCGATTGTTGTACACATCAATGGCCAGGTAGGTAGCGCTGAGGAAAGCTGCATACGAAGCTGTATTTTTCCCGACGAGATCGAAGAAAGGGCCATGGTTGGGCATGGTGTGAATGACCGGCAACCCGGCAGAGAAGCATACGCCATCTTCAACCGAAAGGGTCTTGAAGGGGAGCATCCCTTGATCGTAATACATTGCCATGATGCCATCGTACTTGGTATAGCTGTCCGAACCGAAAAATGTGTCGGCAGCAAAAGGACCTAAAGCATAAACATTGTCTTTGGAAGCGCGCTCAATGGCCGGAACAATCATCTCTTTCTCCTCGTGTCCCAAGGATTTGGAATCGACATTCGGATTAAACGCAAGCACGGCGATTCGCGGCATGGTGATAGCGAAATCGCGTATCAGGCTATTCCTGAAAATGAGGAGTTTTTTATAGATCAGATCGGATGACAGGGTTGAAGCGACAGTCGACAGCGGCATTTCGTCCGTAGCGAGCGCTATCCGCAGCGAACCATTGACAAGGATGGACAGGGATTCTTTTATTTTTCCCAGCCGTGCTTCCAGAAAATCGGAATGACGGGTGAAGACCTGACCGTTGCGCTGGAGAGCGCCGATGTTTGTCGGTAATGTCACCAATGCGTCAATCTTCGCTTGCTGGATGTCGGCCATTGCACGCTCGCAGGAAATGAAAGCAGCCTCGGTCGATTCGGGGGTCGGCTTGCCTAATTCAACCTTTATTTCGTCGGCCAGGCAATTGATCATGTTGATTCGTCCGGCTGCAATTTCCTCTGCGCGATCAATCTGGTGCATGTTGATCTGTTGCAATTCCAGGGTTTTGCGATGATACGCCGCCACTTTGGGCGATCCGTAGATCACCGGAGTAAAAAGCTCCAGGATACGGCTGTCGGAAAAAGCTTTTAAGATCAGTTCATACGAAACTCCATTGATATCTCCGTGCGTTATGCCAATCTTGATCATAAGAATTATCTATTTTGGTGGTTTAATATTCTTGTTTTTTGGAAGCAAATATACGATTTTCTTTTGTGGAAAGCATACCGCAAGCTGCTAAAATATCTTCTCCACGCGAAGAACGAATCGTACAAGTCACTCCTTTGGAGGTCAAATAATCCCTGAAAGCCTGTAAGGAAAGGATGTCCGGACTCTCCAAGTCTACTGTGGGGATTGCATGGTATTTGATCAGGTTGACACGGCAAGGGATTCCTGCAAGCAGGCGCACCAATCGTTTGGCATGACGAATGTCGTCGTTCAGGTTTTTGAAAAGGATGTATTCAAAAGAGATTCGCCGCTGGCCTGAAAAATCGTATTCCCGTATCAGTTCCAATATTTTGGCGATCGGGTAGGCTTTTTCTACAGGCATCAATGCTTCCCGCTGGTAGGCGAAAGGCGAATGGATGCTGACGGCCAGATGGCATTGGCTCCGTTCGATCACCTGTCTGAGTCCAGGCAGCAGACCTACGGTAGAGACAGTAATCCGTTTCGGACTCCAGGAGTAACCGTAGTCGGCAGTCAGGATTTCCAGCACTTTAAGCACTTCCTCCACATTGTCTATCGGTTCGCCCATGCCCATAAACACGAGGTTGGTCAACTGCGGACTTTCCGGAACCGATTGTATCTGATTCATGATATCCTGAGCGGAGAGATTTTCCAGGAATCCCTGTTTTCCTGTCATGCAAAACAGGCAATTCATTTTGCATCCGCATTGGGAAGACACGCAAAGCGTCGCCCGATTTTCTTCGGGGATAAAGACCGACTCGACAAAATGACCTCCGGAAGTAGCAAACAAATACTTTACCGTACCGTCCTGCGATGGCAGATGTTGTACAGGCGGGGCGCTGCCTACCGTAAACGTTTCTTTCAGCCGGTTGCGGTTATCGAGCGAGAGGTTGGTCATCTCATCGATGCCTACAACCCGCTTTTTATACAGCCAATCGGCGATTTGCCCGGCAGTATAGGCAGGCATACCCAATTCACATGCAATCTGTTTGAGTTCAGGCAATGTTTTACCGAGCAATGTTTTTTTCCCTGTCACGGCCATGCCCGTAATATATATTATATATGGTATAAAAAAAATCCGTTATTAATAAAAGCGGATACGGTTATCCTGGACATCCGATTTGTCAATCAGGACATTCATAAAATTATATGTACGGTACGTATTGCCTGATTGCAACGTCTGCTTTTGGTTCGCCTCGTTGTAGGGTGCGGAGTCTTCGTTTCTTTCGGAAATTGACAATACATAAACGCCGTTTTTACCTTTCAACGGTCCGACCATTTGGCCTGTCTTCACATCCGGTGCGATGGCATTGATTGCCGGCTCGGCGCCGATCCCTGAAATGGAGGGCGTAGCAAACGAAACAAATTTAACCGACTGCGGGATGGCCGACATGGATTCTATGTATTGATCCAGGTTGACAAATGCTTTCGACTTGAGGTCTTCGATAATTTTTTCCGCCTTCTTGTCATTGAGCAATTCGCGTTTGAGGAGATCCGATACCGACTTGAGCGAACGGTATCCTTTTTTCAGGCTACCTTCCACTGCAACCACAACGAAATAATCCTGACATTCGAAAATGTCGGAAATATCGCCGCGTTTGTGTTCAAAAGCCCAACGGATGGCCTGACGTGATGAGCGGATGGCGCCCAACATCGGCTGGTTTTGCGAGAGCGACACGTCTGACTGGAGCGCATAGCCGCTTTCCGTTGCCGCCGTCTTAAAGGTTTCAAGCGTAGAATTGTTTGAAATATATAGACTCAGATCATTATACAACTTGTTATACGTTTCTGTGCTTGGCGTGATGGCAATCCGGATATCTGCAATTTTGTATTTTTGCACCGGTTTGGTCTTTTCCACCACCTGCACCAAGTGCGTACCGTAGGTCGATTTGAGGGTAATGACTTTATTCAACGGCGCTGCGAACACTTCGTCTTTGAAATTCGTATCCGAACCGGCGACAAGCCCCGCTTCCGTCACCCAGCCCATATTCCCGTCCGTCTGGCCGGAAGAGGCTTCGCTGGCCATGTCGTTAAACGATTTACCTCCGTCAACGATAGCAATCAGGCTGTCGGCAAAGACTTTCAGGCGCGCTTCGTCATTGAAATTCGGCAGCATCAACTGATTGACACGTATGGAATCGGGAGCGACGGTTTTCGCCACCAATTTATACAAGTGATACGAGTTGGAGGCATTGTCGATGACAGGACCTTCCACATCGTTCAAATTGGCAGTTTCGATATATGTCAGCATGAAAGGATACAATTCCCTGATGGCAGCGAGCGAATAATAGGCATCCACATACTTGGAGTCAACATCGGAATTGTAGTTTACAAGGTCGGCGATATCCGAACCTGTGGCTTCGGCAAATTCGGGCAGCAGGTCGGAGAGCGTTTTCTGAATTGCGTCCTGATCTTCCTGGCTGGCACTGATCGGCACAGAAATGAAATCGATCACTTTGCCTGCTTCCTGTTTGTACAATTCTTTTCGTTGACTGTACAACCGTTCGATTTCCGAATCGGAAACTTTTACCAAGCTATCTGCAACAGAATTGTAATCCTGCATAACATAGTCGAAATCGACTTTCACCTTGTTTTCTTCATAAGCCGCTTGGGCTTCGATGGAATTGACGCCGATGGCATTTGACAGCAATGTAGAATATTTGCTTTCCAATTTTTGTTGTTTGATCATCTGTTCCCAAAACAACCAATATTTTTTGGCAGACAGAATTTGTTCTTGTACGTCGGGGGAATAACCACTCAGATCGTCATTTTCAATCGTCTGAAGGAATTGCAGCAGTGCCGTTTTGTCGAAACGTCCTGTCTGCGGATTCTGAAAATCCGGCATCTGGAGAATCACCTGCGAGATATTGTCGCCGATGATCATATCGGAAAGTTCGTCTTTTCCGACTGCCATGCCGATTTTTTCGGTTTCTTTTCCGAGTATGATTTGGCTAACCAAATTGTTATACACCGTTTCCCGAACTTGGGTTTGCGCATCTTCCGAAAGCGATGCGTTGCCACTCCTTCTTTTATATACTTCAGCCATTTCCGCTTCTTTGGACTGAAATTCCTGTATGGAAATGGAGGTGCCGTCCACTACGGCCACTTTTTCTTTTGACTGATGAAAAAATGTGGACCCCGACTGCATGAAGTCGCCAATGATAAAAGCAAACAAAGCAAGACCTACAAATACGACCAACAAGCCTGCTTTATTTCTAATTTTTTGTAATGTCGCCATTGAAATTATCTATTAATTAAATTATTTTAACTGGTTTACAGAAATCGGGCACGAAGATACGAAAAATTGTTTTATTTCGATCGTTTTTGGAAGAAAATTTGTTATTTATTCACCTTTAACTTAACCAACTCAATTTTGGTATTCGTCATCTTAATGATTCTGAATGTATAACGATCAATCACGATCTGTTCGTTGACTTTCGGAAAATTGCGATAAAAATTCAGGATGTATCCTGCCACCGTTTGGTATTCGTCCGACTCGGGAAGACTCAGCTGAAATCGTTCGTTCACCTGGTCGATTTCCATTCTTCCGGATAAAATATATTCATCAGCGCCCAATTTTTTTGCGACACTGGTTTTCGTATCGTGCTCATCTTCAATCTCTCCGAATATTTCTTCCACCAAATCTTCGAGGGTAATAACGCCACAAGTGCCGCCGAACTCATCCACGACAACTGCGATGTTTTTTTTCTCTTCCAACATGGATTTCATCAACTTATTAGCGGTCATGTTTTCGGGTATGAACGACAATTCGTTGATTTTGGTTGTCCAGTCATCAGGCTTGGTAAACATTTCGGATGAATGAATGTAGCCGATGATGTTGTCAATGTCTTCCTTGTATATCAATATCTTCGATAATCCGGTTTCGATAAATGTCGCCAACAAGGTCTCCAACGAAGCGCCGACGTCCAACGCCACGATCTCTGTCCGAGGGACAATGCAGTCACGCACTTTAACGGTAGAAAATTCCAATGCGTTTCTGAAAAACATGATCTCTTTGTCCAATTCCGTATTTTGGGGCGATTCTTCGATCGTTTTGTGGATCAGGTAATCCAGGTCATCCCGTCCATATTGCCTTGTTGGAGTTTCTGCGGAAGGTTTCACCCTGAAAAGTTTCATCAACAAGCCAACCAGACCCGAAAATAATTTGGCGATCGGATACAGGATGAGGTAAGCGATCAACAGTGGGACAGAAAAAAAACGCAGAAAAACGTTCGGATTGCTGCGCGCGACGATTCCCGGAAGGAGTTTTCCGGCAATGAAGACAAACACGACTGCCGTCAGCGACAGGCAGAGGAGGATTGCCACGTCTGCGCCCATCGCCTGCTGCAACGGAAAAATCAACAAGCCGACCAAGCACAATCCGAAGACCACCAACGCCACATTATAACCCGTTCGCATGGCGGAAATAAACATCGTAGGATTTTTGCGGAAGACATCCAGGATGCCAACCGAAAAACTATCTTTTCTCTTCTCCATCTCGAAAACCAACTTGCTGGAAGACACGAAAGCAATTTCGGCAGTAGAGAAAAAAGCGAGTAGCAGGAACAACAAAATCAATATTACCAAATGTTCGATCGTCATAGCGTGGCAGCAATTGTTGCTGTATCGGATGCCAATGCGGTGGAATCCGACTCGTTTAAGATTAATTCTCCCTGGTTGTTAAAAAACACCCAGTGTGTCATTTCCTGATTGGAATGAAACCCAATTCCCGTGAAAATCCGACCGTCTTTGCGCGTGACGCGGACAAACTTGTCTGAATAGATCGTGCCGGATTTCTGATCCCAGTAGAGTTCCGAAGTATCAAATTCTTCACCCTGCAGGTTTTTCACTTTGACGTTTCCGATGGCTTTCCACAGATTTCTTTTCTCGTAGAAATAGGCAGTATCGGCAAGGATACTGGCTTCGACATTAAACAGCGAATCGAATTTCTCTACATAAATCTTTTCAGGGAAATGCGAATAGTTTTCTTCCACATTGTCGGAATAGTTGTTCCATACCTTGGCTTTCACACGGTAACGGGTGATGCCCGAATCGGAAATCAACGAATTGACATCTTCAGTATGAACCATCGGAGCGATTTTTGTATCCACGGCAATGACCTCAAAAGACGATTTTCGGTTGCTGCACGCGACCATGAGAAAACCGATAAACAAACAGGCGATTACTGCACTTTTCGTTTGAAAAACCACCATTCATTGAATGTATAACTCAGTGTAAATTTGAAATACTTTTCATTGATCAGCGTTGTACCGACCGGCGCCGCACCCGGATTCAACGCCATGTATTCAAACGACAAGTTCAGATAGGAGCGGTTGTCAATCATTGGGATACCGATTCCAAGACTTACACCATATTCTTTATATTCGCTTCCCTTGATTCGGATATACGAATCGGAATAATGGCCTCCTGCACGGAAGTGCATCCGTTGCAGATAATTACGGCTCATCGGATTGATGACAAAATCGCCACCGATGCTCAATCTCATCCGATCGGCCAAGGTGTCTTTTTTACTGTAAAATGAAGCATCCGACCATTTTTGCATCAGCACATCCGTCCCGATGGTAAATTTGTTTAATTTGGCGTACGACACGCCCAAACCGATGGATTGCGGCATCTCGAAATCATAATCGTGGGAGGCCGTTCGACTGATGTTTTGCACCGAATTGTCGATGTATACCAACGCCGTCTCCATCACCTTTTCATTCAGTTTGGTTTTAGGCGTATACACCCCTCCGACAATGATGCGCGTAGTTTTATTCAACGGATGGACGTACTGGAATCCGAAGTCAACCAGCAAACCGGACGTCCGCAGTGTGTCTGCCAAAATGGTATTATAGCTGGTTGCATCGCTGTAGACCGTAGAACGGACGTGCGCGACGTCGCCAAACATATACCCTGCGTTGATCCCGACGGAAAAACGCTTGAAGAAATTATACGAAAGGGCCGCATACAGCTGATTGACGCCACCCGAACCGGAATAAATCTGTGTATAGACATCCGGATCGGAGTAGGTAGACTGGTATTCATACCCCACGTATGACACCGGTTTGAAACCGAGTCCCACTCCCAAGTCTTTGTAGAGCGGGAACTGCATCGCTACATATTCCAGTCCGCCGTTAAATTTACTGTCTTTATTGCCTTGTTCATTAAACCATCCCATAACGCCCGAAACACCCATGTCGAACATGAACGTCATGGAATCGACGCCTGAAAACGAAGCGGGATTCAGTGGGTTGATGGTTTTCGGATCGCGAAAGCCATAGCCGATACCGCCCATCGCTCGCTGGTTGCCGAATGCCTGGTCAGCCAGGACGCCATATCCGTAACGCGCATAGGGCGAGTTGGTATTGTTTTGGGCATTTATTGCAATCTGCACGAAAAGGGCGCTTACAATCAATAAAACTAGTTTACATTTATTCATATTGATAATTCAAAATTTCATTCAATCCAGTCAAGACTAAATTTCCGTCTGCAAAGATGCCGCTTTTTAACCGTGTTTCAAAATAAAATGAGTGACCGCCTGTTAAAAAAACCAAAAGGCCTGGATATTTATGCTTATATGCCTCAATATAGGCTGCCATTTCTTTGACAATTCCATTCACTACCCCTGAACGGATTGCGGTGGCGGTATCGTACCCCAAATCGGGAATATCTCCACGTTCGTCCAGCATGGGCAGTTGCCTGGTATAGGCATGCAATGCTTTGAACCGAAGGGTCATACCCGGAGAAATCGTCCCGCCACGATAGACGCCGTCGGTAATCAGATCGTATGTGATGGCTGTCCCGGCATCAATGACCAGGAGATTTGCATAGGGATGCTTCGCGTTGGCGCCGACTGCCGCTGCGATGCGGTCTCTGCCCAGCGTTTCGGGCGTTCGGTATTCCACCCGGATCGGCAAGGGCGTATGTTCATCCAGCAGCACGAATTTGTTAAGTCTTTCCCTCAACAACATAATGATCGCCGGATTGACGTCCGCAACCATACTCAAAATCCCGTTAGAGGGCGAAAATTCATTCAGCAACCGGTTCAACTTTTCCAAACGCAACGGCTTGAAAATAAATGAGGCCAGCAATTTGTTTTTGTCAAAAAACGCCGCCTTGGCGGAGGTGTTTCCTTGATCAATGACAATATTCACTTTTTTCGTGCAAAGATATTCCATTTCTTCGAGAAATGGAATATCTGTTAATAAAAAGGGTTAAATGTCAGCGGTGAACAACCAAACGCCTGTAAGTACAATCCTTATCGCTGCAAGTCCTACACTTATAAGCGAAATGGTTTACATTGTTTCCTATACCGATTATTCCGCTAACGGATTTTATCGGGAGCATCAAGTTGCTTTCTGTAAGCGAAATAAGGCACGGATTTTCAGGAAATAGCGCAAAAAGCGCTTTTTGATTGGACAATTGCCAGTTGCAATAGCCCGGACTATAACGATTGGTGATTTTCAAATGCTGTTTTTCAGCCACTTTTTGGATTTCTTTCTGGATGAAATCCGCTGATTTTTCAGCTATCAACGATCCGAAAGTATCAATTATATAACCTTTTAAGTAATTATTTTCGTAGTTTGCTTTTTTTGAAAGCACAGAAAACCGTTCACCTGCCGAACAAATAAAAACAGCTATTTTTTGTGCATTTTTCAGATAATTACAGACATTTTTACCTGTAACAAGGGATTGCGATTCTTCGTCATGAAATAAAATTCGACCTTCGTCTTTGACAATTTCAATATTTTCAAAAATTGTATAGCCTCCTCTGATTTCGACTATTTCGGGCAAAAGACGATACACCCATAGCACTTCGCAGAAAATGGGATTTTCTTCCGATTTGTCTACAATGTGCAACAATTCCGAAATCTCATCAACCGTTACATCTAGTTGAGATAAAGCTGGTTGAAAATAGTTAAAGGTCATTTTATCTATTTATATTCATACGTCAATTATTTCATTATTGTCATCAACTTGGTGTTGAAAATCTTGCTCGTTTCATAGAAATGCTCCAAGCTCGCAATGATCTATTTGTGTTCAAGCTGATATTGTATTCAACCATGCAATTAGCGCCTGTGGGTCTTTCCCATAAGCGTCAGCGCCGATCTGATGCGCAAATTCGTAATTTACCGGCGCCCCACCGACGATAATTTTCGCATCGGGGTACTTTTTCCGAATTTCGGCAATGACTACTTCCATATTGACCATCGTGGTGGTGAGAAGCGCTGAAATACCAACGACCGCATCGTGCTGTATGTCTAATGCTTCGATAAAGCGTTCGGATTTTATATCTACGCCCAAATCAGTCACTTCCCAGCCTGCGCCTTCAACCATCATTGAGCAAAGATTTTTGCCTATATCGTGTAAATCACCAAAGACCGTTCCCATAATAAAAGACCCTTTTCGTTTCACCTCTCCACTCTGAAAAAAAGGTTTCAAGTGGTTCATTGAAGCCAACATGGCTCTTGCGGAAAGCAACATTTGCGGGACAAAAATCTTGTGTTCGCTGAAACTTTGTCCTACTTTGTTCATGGCAGGCACCAGCGCTTTATTCAAGATATCGTTAGGCGTAATGCCTTCGTTTAGAGCTTGCAGTGTCAGTTCATCGCTGCCCGGTAGACCTTTCATTTGAGGTGGATAAGGGGATGCGATATTCAATTTCCCG
>JAISUK010000006.1 GCA_031272075.1 Dysgonamonadaceae bacterium | reverse complement strand
GCGGTGAATCCGCAAGTTGGCGACGAGGGCTACATCTATGTATATCCGTATGAGACAAGCAAAGACGATTGGAGAACGCTGAAATTAACCGTTCGTACCGCTTCCGTGTCGGGAATTGTGCCAAACCCCGATGATTCTTATCTTCTCGGAGCAACTGCACGTCGCTTCAGAACAGGAGTCAAGGCTGCCGTACAAGGTAATTTTTATGCACGGATTAAGTTGAGCGACGGTACTATTGCTCCTTATACCGCGACAGAAGGCGGAGGTGCGACCGCCACCGCAAGTTTGCAAGTCATTGCCGACAGTTGGAATACTTATAACGGCAGTCCCGCTCTTGAGCCGGTTCTAAGCACCGCCGCCGCACGAAACGGAAGTGTGCTTAAAGCCAATCCTGCTGCCGCAACAAATACATCCACAAATGCAGCGGATTATGTAGGATTTTATCAGGTGCAGTTGACCGATGCCGCCAAAGACGCTCCCGAAGGCACTAAGCTTACCTTCAAAGTATGTCCGAAAAACCATTTTAATTCAGATGGCACGCCTGATCCGGCTTGGACGGTGGACGTAACAACTCAGGTGTACAAAGATTAAACATTTATTAATTTATTTTTCCCTCACAAAGACGCAAAGTGAAACAACAACTTTGCGTCTTTGTGTTTATTATTCATTATTCGTTTGTATGTAATTAAAAATTTTATGCTACCTTTGCATGCAATAAATTCTAACCCTCCCAGATATGTCATTTATTGCAGAGAAAGTGATTATGGACGGATTAACATTTGACGATGTATTGTTAATCCCCGCTTATTCCGAAGTTTTGCCGCGTAATGTGGATCTTACAACCCATTTTTCGAGAAATATCAAGTTGAATATCCCGATTGTCTCGGCGGCGATGGATACGGTGACGGAAGCAAAATTGGCGATCGCCATTGCACGCGAAGGTGGAATCGGGGTAATACACAAGAATATGGGTATCGAAGAACAGGCAAAGCAAATCCGGTCGGTGAAGCGGGCCGAAAACGGGATGATCTCGAACCCCGTGAGCATCAAGCGCGGCAAGACGGTGGGCGATGCGCTGGCTTTGATGGCAGAATACAAGATCGGCGGCATTCCGGTAGTGAATGACGACAATACCCTGGTGGGCATCGTCACCAATCGCGATCTGCGCTTCCAAAAAAACATGCAACTGCTGGTGGAAGAAGTCATGACTTCGGAAAACCTGATCACCACCCGTCAATCTACCGATTTGGAGGCTGCCGCAGACATCCTTCAGCAATACAAGATTGAAAAACTGCCTGTGGTGGATACAAAAAACAAACTGATCGGACTGATCACCTACAAAGACATTACAAAAGCGAAAGACAAACCGATGGCCTGCAAGGACGAAAACGGGCGACTGCGTGTTGCTGCGGGCGTGGGAGTCACTTCCGATACCCTTGAGCGGATAGCCGCCCTGGTGGAAGCGGGAGTGGATGCGATCGTGATAGATACCGCGCATGGACATTCCAAAGGAGTAGTGGATACTTTGAAGAAAGTCAAAAAGCACTTTACCGACGTGGATGTGGTTGTAGGAAATATCGCTACCTACGAAGCCGCCCAGCTGTTGATCAAGGCAGGCGCCGACGCGTTGAAAGTAGGGATCGGCCCCGGTTCCATCTGTACCACCCGCATCATTGCCGGCGTCGGCGTCCCGCAACTGTCGGCGATATACGAAGTCGCCAAAGCATTGAAAGGGACGCAGATTCCACTGATTGCCGATGGTGGGCTGCGCTATTCGGGAGACATCGTCAAAGCATTGGCGGCGGGAGGAAGTTCTGTCATGATGGGTTCGTTGTTGGCCGGTGTAGAAGAATCGCCCGGAGAAACAATCATTTACAACGGGCGGAAATTTAAGTCTTACCGTGGCATGGGGTCGATTGATGCGATGCAAAAAGGGTCGAAAGACCGCTATTTTCAGGATACGGAAGACGATATCCGGAAATTGGTGCCGGAAGGAATCGCTGCCCGCGTGCCTTACAAAGGCACCCTGTATGAAGTCATCTACCAGATGGTGGGCGGTCTGAGAGCCGGAATGGGATATTGCGGCGCCAAAGATATCGAATCGTTGCATCGGGCGAAGTTTACGCGAATCACCAATGCGGGCATGCAAGAGAGTCATCCGCACGATGTGACGATTACGCAGGAAGCGCCTAACTACAGCTACAATCGGGGGTGATGGTTTTGAACACGCTAATTGGAAAAATACAAAAACGATGTTTCGTTGATACAATAATTGATTCATGAAATACGTTTTATTGGAGTTATTAAAATTATAATTACGTATGAAGAAGCAAATATTATCTGTTGTTTTGGCGTTATCGTCCGCTTGCCTTGCTGTCGGGGCGACTGATCCGGTGATTATGAAGATTGATGGAAAAGCGATTCCAAAGTCCGAATTTGAGTACATCTACCGCAAAAATAATAATGAAACAATCGATAAAAAAAATCTGGATGAATACATCACGCTTTTTAAGAATTTCAAATTGAAGGTGATTGAGGCGGAAGAACAGGGACTGGATACGACCGCCGCTTTTCGGGAAGAACTGGAAGGATACCGCAACCAACTGTCGAAACCATATCTGGCCAACCTTCCGGTGAATGAAGAGCTGATCAAACGGGAATACGACCGATCGAAAGAAGACGTGGAAATCAGCCACATTCTGGTAACTTATTCCGGTGTTGACCTTACGCAATCCGGAGCTGCCAAGCATGTATTCCAAGCGGATACGCTTGCAGCATACAAAAAAATCTTGCAGATACAGAAACGCCTGGCCAAAGGCGAAAGTTTTGAAAAAGTAGCCAAAGAGGTATCCAATGATTTGCGTTCGTTGCAAGGCGACAAGCCCGGATATCTCGGATGGTTTACGGCAATGCGATTGATTCCGGCCATGGAAGATGCTGCGTACAATACACCTGTCGGTCAAGTCAGCGCGCCGGTGCGCACTTCTTTCGGTTACCACCTGATCAAAGTGAATAGTCGGCAACCTGATCCCGGACAAATCAAGGCGGCACATATCCTGATTCTGTGTCCTGCCAATGCCGATACCGTGCAAGTGAGCGATGCGGAAAACAAAATCAATGCCATCTACGAACAAGTGATCGGCGGCGAAGATTTCGGCGAATTGGCGAAAAAAATGTCCGACGACAAGGCTTCTGCCGTCAATGGCGGCGACCTCTCGTGGTTCGGTTTTGGGGCGATGGTTCCCGAATTTCAGGCGGCCGCCTTCAGTCTGAAAGACACAGGAGAGGTGACCAAGCCCGTGCGCACGCAGTTCGGTTTTCATCTCATCAAGCTACTCGACCGCAAGCCGTTCCCGCCGTATGAAGCCAGGCAGATGGACATTCGGAATGTGCTGAAACAAAATCCCGGCACGGAGATGATATTAAACTTGCCGGGTATCAATAAACTCAAAGAAGAGAACGGCTTTTCAAAGAATGAAAAATCATATACCGAATTATACAAACTGGCCAATACGGTCTATCCGACGGATAGCGTGTTCCTGGCGCAATTCGGCACCAACGAAGATGTCCTTTTTATCGCCAACGATCATCCCTATACGGTCACACAGTTTATTGCATTTCTGGAGAATAATTCCGCTTCCAACCAGCTGGTGGTTTCCACCGACTTTTTAACCGAACGCTTGAACGCTTTTGAATCGGATTGCCTGCTCAAAGAAGAAGACAGGATGCTCGAAAAGAAATATCCTGAGTTCCGGAACCTGATCCATGAATACCGCGACGGAATCCTCCTTTTTGACATCAGTAACAGGGAAGTATGGGACAAAGCGGCGAAAGACACCCTGGGATTGAAATCCTTCTTCGATCAGAACAAAACCAAATATGCCTGGGATGAGCCTCGTTATAAAGGATATGTCGTCCTGTGTAAAGATACTAAAACAAAAAAGAAGATGTTGAAGGAAGTGCAGAAAATGGAACCTGATTCCGCTGTCAATTTTTTGCTCAAAAACTACCGCGTGGGCGATGTGTCGTATGTAAAAGTAGAAAAAGGATTGTTCACCAAAGGGGATAATATCTATGTGGATGAAGCGGTGTTCAAATCAGGGAAAGTGCAATGCCCCGAAGAATTTGCCGACTACTTTGTATTGGGGAAACTGCTGACGGACATTCCGGACGATTATACCGACGTTAAAGGCCTTGTAATAACGGATTATCAACAATATTTGGAAGACAAATGGGTAGAAATGCTGAATAAAAAACACAAAGTAGAAATCTTTACAGACGTGATAAATACCATTAAATGACAAACTTTAACTTTTTATGCGGTATATTTTTCCTTTACTCATCCTATCTTTGTTCGCTGTAACTTGTCAGAAAAAAGTTGACGGGACAAATGAAGATGTGATCGTAAGGGTTGGAAATAAGTCGCTTAGCAAGTCGGAACTGGAGAAAAATATCTCCAAAGGCTTGAGTACGGAGGACAGTATGGTGCTCGCGGAAAAATTCGTGCGCTTATGGATCAAAGACAATCTGCTGTATGATATTGCGGTGAAAAACCTGGGCGATCGCGAGGAAATCAAGCAATTGGTGGAAAATTACCGACGGTCGCTGATCATCTATCAATATCAGGAACAATTGATTAATGAGAAATTGTCAAAAGAAATCGGCGAAACGGAAATGAAACAGTATTATCAAGAATACAGCGACAAGTTTGTGTTGGACAAAACGCTGATTAAAGGGCTCTTTCTGAAAATTCCGGTGGAAGCTCCGCAGATCGACGAAGTCAGGAAATGGTATAAATCTTCAACCCAGGCATCGTTGGGAAATATCGAGAAATACAGCGTCCAAAATGCCGCAATCTACGATTATTTCTACGATAAATGGGTGGATTTTAACGAATTGATGGAGAATATGCCAATCCCTCAAGTGAATCATACAGTCGTGATAAAAAACAATAAAAATATTGAATTACAGGACAGCAGCTATTACTATTTTTTGCATATTGAAGATTTTCTGTTGCCCGGCGATAATGCGCCATTCGAGTATGCCCAATCCACCATCAAGGAATTGCTGATGAATCGGCGGCGAATGGAATTTCTGAGGCGCATAGAAGATGATTTATATAATTCCGCTTTGAATAAGGGTCAGATACAGTATTATAATGAATAGTTCACAACAATCGGTACAATAATCAGGAAACAGGATCAGTTATGAGAAACAAATATCTTTTTTGGACGCTTTCAATGACATTGCTTTGGTTTTTTTCCCCGCTTCACGCACAAAAAAATGTGATAGATGAAGTGATCTGGGTGATCGGCGATGAGGCCATTCTTCGCTCAGACGTGGAAAGTGTGCGGATGGAAATGCAAATGATGGGACAACGCTTCAACGGCGATCCATATTGCTTTATCCCCGAACAGATCGCCATACAGAAGTTGTTCCTCCACCAGGCGGCGCTCGATAGCTTGACGGTGAACGAATCGCAAGTGATGCAATATGTAGAAATGCGAATCAATGACGCGATCAACCAGGTCGGGTCGAAAGAAAAACTCGAAGAATATATTTCCAAAACAATCCCCGAATATAGGGAAGAACTTCGTGAAAATGTCCGAAACAACCAACTGGTGCAGGAAGTACGCCGCAATTTGATCGGAACCATCAAAGTGACTCCTTCGGATATCCGTAAATATTACAGCCGAATTCCGCAGGACAGCTTGCCGTATATGCAGACGACCGTCGAGGTGCAAATCATCACCATGCAACCCACTATCTCGCTCGCGGAAATCGACGAAGTGAAAGGAAGGCTGCGGGAATTTACCGACCAGGTGAATAAGGGCGAACGCGAATTTTCTACGCTTGCCCGCATGTATTCGGAAGATACGGAATCCGCCAAGCGGGGCGGAGAATTGGGCTTCCTCGGTAAAGGCACTTTCCTCCCGGAATTTGCTGCCGTGGCTTTCGACCTGAACGACCCCAAAAGGATCTCCCGGATTGTGGAAACGGAATATGGTTTCCATATCATTCAGTTGATAGAAAAACGCGGCGACCGAATCAATGTCAGGCATATACTGCTGAAACCGAAAGTCTCGGAATCGGAATTGGCCGAAGCTTCCGCCAGACTCGATACCGTCAGGGCCAACATCCTCGAAAAGAAATACACTTTCGAAGAAGCAGCGCTCTACCTGTCGTTCGACAAAGATACACGCTACAATAAAGGACTGATGGTCAATCAGCCGCGCGAAGACATGGTGAGCGAACGAAGCGGCACTTCCCATTTTCAAATGGAAGAACTCCCGGCCGAGATCTCCAAAGTGGTAGATAAAATGGAAATCGGAGACATCTCCGAACCGTTCAAGATGATCAACAAGAATCAAAAAGAGGTCATCGCGATCGTCAAACTCAAGTCCAGAATACCTGGGCATAAAGCGAATATCGCAGACGATTATCAGGCATTGAAGATGCTGGTGGAACAGCAGAAAAGTGAAGAGATTCTGAATAAGTGGATTGCACAAAAGCAAAAAGAGACCTATATTCGCATCAATGATAATTGGAAGAATTGTGATTTTGAAAGGGATGGTTGGATTAAAGAATAAACATTTCTTTATCTTATTGTTTTGCTCTTTTTTATCTACAATGGTCGGAATGGGACAATCCGCTCCGACACAAAAAAAAATTCACATCGAACACTCGGATTCCACCGAATTTGAAAAAGATTTTAACCCCGATATTTATGTGTTGAGGGGAAATGTTGTGTTTCGTCACGACAGCACTTTCATGTATTGCGACAGCGCCTACCTCTACGACAAGGTCAATTCATTGGAAGCGTTCGACAATGTCAGGATCGAACAGGGAGATACCCTGTTTATCTACGGCGACTACCTGAATTATCACGGGAATACTGCGATTGCCGAATTGCGCTACAATGTCCGTATGGAAAACAATGATGTCACCTTGCTCACCGACAGTTTTAATTACGACAGGAATAAAGACATCGTCTACTACCTGGAAGGCGGGATTCTGATTGATTCGCTGAATGAACTCTCTTCCAATTACGGTCAATATGAATTGAATACGAAATTGGCCTGCTTTCAGGAAAATGTGCGGTTAAACAACCCCAATTTCGTCTTGACTTCCGACACACTGAATTATGATACCAATACCAAAATCGCGACCATTACCGGACCGTCGATCATTGAATCGGACGACGGATGGATCTATTCCAGTCTGGGTTGGTATAATACCGAAACGGAGGAATCGAAATTGTACGACCGTTCGACGGTGGTCAGCGAAGACAAAAACAAATTCGTCACCGCCGATTCGATGTATTTCAATCGGCTGTCGGGCGATGGTGAGGCCTTCAGCAATATCCTCATCAACGATACCGCGAAGAAATTTATTTTGACGGGAAATTACAGCTATTTCAACGAGAAAACCGATTTTGCATTTGTAACCGATTCGGCACAATTCATCGAATATTCGCAAAAAGATTCTTTGTTTTTGCATGGCGACACCTTGTTGCTGCTGACCGTCGGCGAGAATGACCGCGAAATCAAGGCTTTCTACGGTGTGCGCTTCTACCGTACAGATTTGCAGGGGATATGCGATTCTATGCAGTTCAATACCAGGGATTCGTTGTTGTACCTGATTCAAGATCCTGTGTTGTGGAATACCGATTATCAGATAACCGGCGACACGATTGTGCTGTTTTTCAACGACAGCACCATCGACAGGGTGCATGTCATCAACCATGCTTTTGCTACCGAACAGGTGGATTCAACCTATTTCAATCAATTGAAAGGGAAACTCTTGTATGCTTATTTCGATGGAGGAGAACTCTACCGCGTGGATGTGGACGGAAATGCGGAAACTATTTATTATCCGGTGGATGCGCCGGGCGTCTTTATCGCGCGCAACAAAACGGAAAGCAGTTTCTTTTCCGTCACTGTAGAGAATCGGGAGCCGGTAAAGATTGTGATCTGGCCGTCGTCTTCCGGCACTTCGTTGCCGTTGCCCGACCTCACTCCGGAATCGAAATTCCTGAAAGATTTTTATAATTATGATTATTTACGTCCCGTGGACAAGAGCGATATATTCATCAAAAAGCACAGAAAAAAAGAAGATACGCCTCCGCCACGCAAGATTCGGAATTTTGAATGATGATTTTTATTATATTTGTAGCGAGATCACTCAATTATACTGAATGGAACAACTGACAATAGTGAAAGTAGGTGGGCGGATTGTGGAAGAACACGACTCCCTGCAACGGTTATTGGCCGATTTTTCTAAGATCGACGGTCCAAAATTGCTTGTTCATGGCGGTGGGCGATCGGCTACCCAATTGGCGGAAAAACTGCAAATACAAAGTCGAATCATCGACGGGCGACGGATCACGGATTCCGAAACCTTGAAAGTCGTGACAATGGTCTACGCCGGTCTGGTGAATAAGACCATTGTCGCCCAATTGCAGGCGCTCCACCTCAATGCGCTGGGATTGACGGGCGCGGACATGAACATTATTTTATCGGAAAAACGTCCGGTAGCAACCATCGATTATGGTTTTGTGGGAGACATAAAGCGTATCGATGTCTCCCTGTTGAGCGACCTGATCCGCCGACAGATCGTGCCGGTGCTGGCTCCGCTCACACACGACGGCAAAGGGATGCTCTTGAATACCAATGCCGATACGATTGCAGGCGAAATCGCCAAGTCGCTGGCTCGTTCTTTTGATGTCCGCCTGATTTTCTGTTTTGAAAAGAAAGGCGTGTTGAGGAATGAATCGGATGATGAGAGCGTGATCGCTGAAATCACACGGTCGTCGTTTGAAACATTCGTTTCGCAGGGAATTATTCGCGGCGGGATGATCCCGAAATTGGAAAATGCCTTCGACGCGATCCGTTCGGGAGTGAAAGAAGTCGTGATTACACAGGCTTCCGAGATTCATTCCGGCAAAGGAACCAGAATTATATAAAATGCACAATATAAACTAAATATGAGCAATACGTTCGAAATGGTGGCGAAAACGTTATATGGCCTGGAAGATGTCTTGGCCGGTGAACTTATCGCGTTGAACGCCAATAATGTACAGATAGGCCGACGCATGGTTTCGTTCGAAGGCGACAAAGCCCTGTTGTATAAAGCGAATTTCCATTGCCGCACGGCTTTGCGTATATTGAAAACGATTAAGACATTCCAGGCAGGCAACCCCGACGAAGTGTATGAAAACGTGAAACAGATCCCTTGGGAGAACTACCTCTACGGAAAAAAAACTTTTGCCATCGATGCGGTCGTTTATTCCGAAGTGTTTAATCATTCCAAGTTCGTGGCTTACAGGATGAAGGATGCCATTGTCGATTATTTCGTTGAAAAAGGGAAAGACCGTCCTTCTGTCAGGCTCAACAACCCCGACCTACAGCTGCATATTCACATCTCGCACAAAGAGTGTACGATTTCCCTGGACAGTTCGGGCGATGCTTTGTACAAAAGGGGATACCGTCTCAGCGGAGGAGAGGCGCCGCTGAATGAGGTGTTGGCTGCCGGAATGATCTTGAAAACCGGCTGGAAAGGCGAATCCAATTTTGTAGATCCGATGTGCGGATCGGGCACCTTGCTAGTCGAAGCGCTGTTGATTGCACGTAACATCCCGCCCGGCATCTACCGCAAGGAATATGCCTTTGAACGATGGGATGATTTTGATGAAGAGTTGTTTCGCGAAATCAGTACGGACGACAGCAATGAACGGGAGTTTCACTATAAAATTTTCGGGTCGGATATTTCGCCCAAGGCGATTGCGCTCGCGAATAAAAATATCCGGAATGCCGGACTTTCTAACTTTGTGGAATTGAAAGTGATGTCGTTTCGCGATTATACCGAAGCGCCGCTGCCCGGGATCATGATTACGAACCCACCGTATGGAGAGCGGATACAGTCGAACGGCGACCTGGCGGCTTTGTACGAAATGATGGGCGAGCGCATCAAGCATGTCTTCACCGGATATGATGTTTGGATCTTGTCGGCCAGCAAAATAGGCTTTGATAAAATTGGGCTGAAAGCTACGCATAAGGAAAAACTGATCAATGGTTCGATCGATTGCGAATTCCGGAAATATTCCATCTTTAGCGGAAAGCGCGTCGAATTTCGACATAACGATTATCTAAAAACAAAATTCCCATTCGCTAAATACAATATTGCTTTGATTGGATCCGGAGGAAGAGAGCATGCGTTGGCCTGGAAAATAGCGCAAAGTCCGAAAACAAATAAACTGTATATTTTGCCGGGAAATGCAGGTACGGCCGACGTCGGCGTCAATGTGCCCATTGCTGTGAACGATTTCCAGGCGCAGAAAGCTTTTGCGTTGGAAAATGCGATCGATATGATCGTCGTAGGGCCTGAAGAACCGCTGGTCAACGGAGTGTACGATTTTTTTAAGAATGATCCTGACCTCACCCATATTGCAGTCATCGGTCCATCGAAAGCAGGCGCTCAGTTGGAGGGAAGCAAAAATTTTGCGAAAGCGTTTATGTCGCGTCACTGGATTCCTACCGCCAACCATGTCAGTGTCACCAAGGATTCGCTTCAAGAAGGGTTGGCGTTTCTGCAGTCGCTGGAACCGCCGTACGTACTGAAAGCCGATGGATTGGCTGCCGGGAAAGGCGTATTGATCATCAACGATCTGTCGGAGGCTGAACGGGAGTTAAGCGCTATGCTCGACGGGAGTTTCGGCAAAGCCAGCAGCACCGTTGTGATTGAAGAATTTCTTTCCGGGATCGAATGTTCGGTCTTTGTGATGACTGATGGGAAGTCGTATAAAATTTTGCCTGTGGCGAAAGATTACAAACGGATCGGAGAGGGAGATAAAGGTCTGAATACGGGCGGAATGGGCGCTGTATCGCCTGTTGCTTTCGCCGACGAAACTTTTATGCACAAAGTGGAGCAACAAATCGTGATCCCTACTGTTGAAGGACTTCGCGAAGAAGGGATCAACTATAAAGGCTTTATTTTTATCGGCTTGATAAACGTGAACAACGATCCGCTGGTGATTGAATACAATTGCCGCATGGGAGATCCGGAAACAGAGGTCGTCATGCCGCGCATTCAGTCCGATCTCGTGGATTTGCTCGAAGGGATTGCCAAAGGCGACCTGGAGACGCGTACGCTTGTCATCGACGATCGCTACGTGACTACGGTGGTCATGGTTTCGGGAGGTTATCCCGAACATTATGAGAAGGGGAAACCCATCGATGGACTGAACGAAGTGAGCGACTGCCTCGTTTTTCATGCGGGAACAAAAGCGGAAAATGAGAAAGTGGTCACCAATGGCGGGCGAGTGGTTGCTGTCAGCGCTTATGGGAACACCAAAGACGAGGCGCTGGCGCTGTCCTATTCCAATGTCGCGAAAATTGATTATGAGGGAAAATATTTCCGTACCGACATCGGGTATGATTTATAACTGAGATGAATATCTCCAAGATCCATAGTGTATTTGCCTCCGGATGTCGTGAGTTGATTGTAACGATTCTATTTATCGTCGTTATGCGTCTGCTGACGGGAGTGGAGCTGGTGGATGATCCCGTTTTCTGGTTCGTACTGGCGTTGCAAATCGGGATCGCTTTGTTTTTGTTGCAATTCAGCAATAATTACCTCATTATCCGCGAAAAGACAATGCTTCCTGCGGTGTTTTATTTGTTGCTGACAGGGATCGATTCGACGTCGTACCTCAATCCGGAGGCCACAGCCATCTCTTTATGCTGTCTTATCTGTTTGCATTTGTTGTTTCGTTCGTATCAAAATCCCGATTCGCAAAAAGATGCACTCAACATCTCGCTGTTATTGACATTGTGTAGTTTGATGTGGCAACAGGCCTTGTTTTTCTTTCCGTTGGTGTGGTATGGGTTCTATCGGTTGCGTTGTTTGAATTACAAGACATTTTTTGCTACAATCATCGGTGTTCTCACGGTTTATTTGTTTATTTTCACCTGGATGGTCTATATCGACAGGCCGATGGATTTCCTGAATTTTCTGCCTCAAAAGCAAGATTTACTGATGCTACAGCCTTTGCTTTTGACTTCCCGGGAATGGGCGTTGTGTTTTTATTTTGTCATCATGTTTTTTGTTTCCGGCTTTAGCCTGTATATCATCAATCATACGGAAAAGGTGCGCACCAGTACGTTTTTGCATTATTTGTATTTTTTGTCCGTTGTGGTTTTTGTGCTTTTGATGCTTCAAAGCAAATCGAAAACCAACTGGGCGATGGCTTTGTATGTTCCGATGTCGTTGTTGCTGGCATATTGCTATACGCTTTCGCGAAGAAAAATTGTGGGCTGGATTTTGATTCTTAATTTTGTATTTTTTCTGGGATTGTATTTGTGGCAGTGGAAATAGAAACTCTGAAAGTCATCGCCCGCAACATGGCGCAGATACTATGTTTAGGTATGATTCGAAGTCATTTGATATTCTTTTGAAATGTTAAAGTTGAAATTGAAACGGGCAAATGAGTTGAAAAAGAGTTGACGGCGCGAATCATCTGCCTTTTTCCCGGCGGGCCGGGGATCCTGACAACGTCAAACCCTGCCTGCTGCAACATGCGGCGCACGCTCCCTTTGGCGCAATAGGTGGTTAGAATCCCGCCGTCGTTCATGGCGTGATGTATTTTCTCGAACAATGCCAACGACCACGCCGACGGCTGTTTTTCAGGCGCAAAAGCATCGTAATAGACGACATCAAAATGCGCGGAATAATCGAATTGGGAAAAATCCGTCTGCACTTTACGCAAGCAAAACTCCGGGGTTATCCATTGTATTATTTCCCATGCTGCGGAATGGATCGCTTGGTAAAGGTCTTTTCGGCCTAGCATCTCGCCGTAATTCAGCCGATTGATCAACTCTTCAGATAAAGGATATTTTTCAAGAGCGGTATAATGGATTGTGCGGCCGTCCTTCATCGCTTCCAGGCAAGTCAGCAAGCCGTTTAATCCTGTGCCGAACCCCAGCTCCAATACATGGATTTCCTTTTTGGTGCATTGTTTCAGTCCTTCGCGAATGAATACATGTTCCGATTCGCGAATTGCACCGTGAATGGAATGGTAATGTTCGTCCAACGCGGGAATGTAAAGCGTGTGAGAGCCGTCGGCGGTGATTTGCAGCTGCGGATCACTCATTGAAAGGCAAAGGGATTTCTTTGCGGTAAGCGGTGGCGGTAAATACGGCAATCAGTTCGTCTTTGTCGTTGGTGATGTCCACTTGAAAATAGGCCAGTTTCCGGTGCAGGTTCACAATGCGGGCTTCGGCAAAGAGTGTGCCTTCCGATGCGCTCTTGAAATAATTGATATTCGTTTGAATCCCTAATGCCAGATTTCCGTAGGCGTTGACCGCCGCGGCAAATGCCAGGTCGGCCAGGGTAAATATGGCGCCTCCCTGCACCACATTACCGGCGTTGAGGTGCATCGTTCTAATCTCCATTTTTGTCTTCGCCCAACCGGGTGTTACATCAATCAATTCTATTCCCGAAAGGACGGCATAACGATCGTCGAGGAAAAAGTCTTTAATTTTTCTTATTTTTTCAGTTTCCATACAGATCCTTCTTTAGTGTCTTTTATTTCAAATCCCAGAGCGTTTAATTGGTCCCGGATTTCGTCCACCGTTTTCCAGTCTTTATTTTGTTTGGCTTGCAGCCTGATATTGAGTAAAATGTCCATCGCTTTGATAAATGGTTCGTACGACAGATCCGAATTGGTCGCTTCATTGCGGATGCCGAGCAAGTCGAAAAGAAAAAGATCGAACAATTGCTTGAGTCCGGCAAGCTCATCTTCCGAAACCGAAATCTGTCCGGTAGCCGCAGAATTGACGATACGCGATGCCTCAAAGAGTTGTGAAATGACGATCGGCGTATTCAAATCGTCGTCCATCGCTTCGTAGCATTTCTTTTTCAAAGTCTCCACATCGATCGACGAGGTGGCGGAAGTTGGTTGTAATTTGAGCAACGCGCCGTAGGTTTCCGTCAGCCTGGCGAGTCCTTTCTCGGACGACAGCAACGCATCGTTACTGAAATCCAGGGTGCTGCGGTAATGCGCCTGCAGGATGAAGAAACGGATTGTCATCGGACTGTAAGCCTGGGTGAGCATCGCATGTTTTCCGGAGAAAAATTCTTCCAGCGTGATAAAATTTCCCAATGATTTTCCCATTTTCTGTCCGTTGATGGTGACCATGTTGTTGTGAATCCAATAGCGCACACCCGCTTCTCCGGTAGCAGCGACCGACTGAGCAATTTCACACTCATGATGAGGAAAAATCAAGTCAATTCCACCGCCGTGAATATCAAACACTTCACCTAAATATTTCTTACTCATTGCTGTACATTCCAGGTGCCAACCCGGATAGCCTTCGCTCCATGGGGCAGGCCAATGCATGATGTGTCCGGCTGTAGCTTTTTTCCACAGCGCAAAATCCACACTGTTTCGTTTTTCTTGTTGTCCGTCGAGTTCGCGTGTCGTGTTGTATAATTCATCGATATTGCGTCCCGACAGTATGCCGTAATGGTATTTGTTGTGATATTTCACCACGTCGAAATAAACGGAGCCATTGCTTTCATAAGCGTAACCATTCTCGAGAATGGCGCTGATCAAGCGGATTTGTTCGATGATATGACCGCTGGCGTGGGGTTCTATGCTTGGCGGCAGCACATTCAACGCATCCATCGCTTTATGATAGCAATTCAGGTAATACTGGACGACTTCCATCGGTTCCAATTGCTCTAAGCGTGCTTTTTTGACTATCTTGTCTTCCCCGTCGTCGGAATCGTTTTCCAGATGACCGACATCGGTGATGTTTCTAACATAGCGTACCTTATAATCGAGGTGCGTGAGGTATCGGTATAAGATGTCGAAAGTGATTGCAGGCCGCGCATGTCCCAAATGAGGTGCTCCATATACAGTGGGTCCGCAAACGTAAAGTCCTACGAAAGGCGGATGCAAAGGTTCGAAACGTTGCTTCTCCCGATTCAGCGTATTAAAAAGAAATAAACGGTTATCCATCGTGATCCATCGTTAGAATGAAGAAGCAAAAATAAGGAAAATTTTATTTCTTTCCTATTTTTTCTGCGTCTGGATCAGTAAATCAATTTTATTCTCAATATGCGAGAGCTGCTTTCGCAGTTCGATATTGTTGTTTTTGATGATTTCGTCTTTCACTTTGATTTGTGTTTCAAAATGATCGAGTATACTTTTTAGGTTACTTTTGGTGAAGCCCTTTTTACGTTTTCTGTAAGAAGAAGTTGAATCGGCTGTGATGGGCGTATCCTGGACGTTGGAAGTGGTTCCGGTCAACAGCCAGTTAAAATCCACGGACAGGTAATCGGCAAGTTGTTTCACAATTGATGGATTTGGATTCACTTTCCCGTTACAATAATTCGATAAGGTAGCCTCAGTTATTTTCGTATCTTTCGATATTTTATACCTGCTAATTCCTTTTTCTTCGATTATTTTGATGAATCTTTGAGAAAACATCTGCGTATTATATTAAAAGATATTCATTTTGTATAGGACAAATGTAGATATTAAATTTGATATTTAAGTAATTATTTATGAAAAATTGTTTGATTATCTGGAATTATTGTGCAAATGCTGTTTGTAAGGCTTCAACTTCGCAGCGCAATTATATAAAATTAAGGGTAAAAATGGGTTTATTTTTAAGCGTGATTATTACAGAGATCTTCGAGGAAAGAGATTAGGCTTCCTTTGCCGCTTATTCCTAATTTTTTGCGGATATTGGTTTCTCTCATTCGGATTGTGATTGGGGCATAATTCAAGATGGCGCAGATATTTTTGGTAGTGTATCCGGACTTGATCAAACAACAAAGATGGACTTCTTCGGGAGTTAATTGGGAATAAGACTGTCCCAGTTTGATCGACATGTTATTGTTAAACTCGTTGAATAGGGTATAAAACTCATCCCAATTATAATTCAGATCGTTTGATCCATAGAAGATTTCATTTATCTTCGATATCAGTTTCCTGTCATTGTTGCCGGGATTGGATTGGATCAGCACGAGTTTTTTTGCTATTTCGAAGCGCTGGTACAAAATGTCGCGCACCTTTTCTTTGTTATGGGGCAGATCGATTTCCTGTCTTTCAACGATAACCCACGTTTTCTTTTTTCTTTTCGATTCGAAGACGGTTGTAAGAAATAGTAATACGGCCATCAGAAATAGCAGCATAATCAAGATTATCAGAACGCCATGTTGGATTGTCAGCAATTGGGGCAATAGTTGGTTTTTCGCAGCATGATATTTTTCCGTCATTTCGGTGATGGAATTATTTTTTGCTCCCATCATCGCCGAATCGAGATATAAATGGACTAAACGGGCGTTCGACAATGCCGATGTATCATCACCCCACAGTTGAAATTGTTGTTCGAGGTATTCATAATACTTGGCTTTGATGATGAAGTCTTTGCAGCCATTGATATCGTCCTGGAACAGACTGATATAATAAACGGCAGAGTCAGGTTGATCCAATGCCAAATAGGTTTCGCTGAGGAATAAACATTTCAATATCATGTCTTCGACGGACGTGCGGATCGTCAACGCTTCCAAAAATAGCAGCTTTGCCACTTGGGGAGATTCGGTATGTTTGTAGATTGATCCAGTGCGCTTTAACGATTCAGACAGGCATAAAGAATCGTGATTTTTTCGGGCAAATTGAAGCGTTTTTGACGAATGATACAACGCATTCTTGAAATCGTTAATAAGCAAATAGATGGAGGCAAGGGCGATATCGGCGTAGTTCTCGTTGCGTGCGTCACGGGCTTTTTGAAAAAAATGCGCTGATGATAAGTAACACTGTATTGCTTTGTCGTAATTTGCCTGTTCTACAAATAAATATCCCTGATAATAAAAAATCAAACCCATCAGGATGTTGTCGGGATTGGTCGTTTTTGTCAAACAATCTTCCGCTTTCAGCAAATATACCATGGATTTTTCGAAATTTTTCTTTTCCAGGAATACCCTGGCGGAATAATAGTAAGCGAGGGCGGTCTTTTCTTTCATCCTTTTTTCTTTGAAATAGGTTCCAGCAAGCATGATAATCGTATCTTCCGAAATATCTACGTCGTTTTTATCTTTCGATTTGAGTTTATACAAGAGGTTGTGCATATAAAAGTCTAAATCAAACTCCTCCTGCGGGTAATCGGAGGTCAATACTTCCAGGGCTTTAGCCGGATCTTCTTCAATTAAATCTTCCATGTAATCAATGAAGTGATGATTTCGGTTTTCATCGCAAAAATGAAAAACCGGAACCAACAACAGAATAATAACAACGTGTCCTGTGGTTTTCATGATATATAAAGATTGGTTATTATTTGCAAATCTATAATAAAAATTTCAGATTTGCAAATCAAACTTCCTTTTTGTGATGAAGGTGGCGCTAGGATTTTTGGATTTAATCATGTACTTTTGCACCCAAGCTTTAAAAGATATATGGACGAAAAAGAGATTATACCGGAAAATCCCGAAAATGAATTGACGGATCCTGTCGAAGGAGATCATTCGGATTATAAAGTGCCCGTACAGTTAAGAGGTGCTTCCAAGCATCACCTGTCGGGCATGTATCAGAATTGGTTCCTGGATTATGCTTCTTATGTTATTCTGGAACGGGCGATTCCGCACATCAACGATGGACTAAAACCGGTTCAGCGGCGTATCTTGCATACCATGAGGCGATTGGAAGACGGCCGCTTCAATAAAGTCGCCAACATCGTGGGCGATACCATGAAGTTTCATCCCCATGGCGATGCCTCAATCGGTGAGGCTTTGGTGCAGCTGGGGCAGAAAGAGTTGCTTATCGATTGCCAGGGAAATTGGGGAAATATCCTTACGGGCGACGGCGCGGCAGCTCCCCGTTACATCGAAGCGCGCCTGTCGAAATTTGCACAGGACGTGGTATTCAATCCGAAAACAACCGAATGGAAATCATCTTACGACGGACGAAATAAAGAACCCGTCACGCTGCCTGTGAAGTTCCCGTTACTGCTGGCTCAAGGCGTAGAAGGAATTGCCGTAGGACTTTCTTGCCGCATCCTTCCGCACAATTTTAATGAATTGTTGGATGCCGCCATCGCTTACCTCAGGAACGAGGAGTTCAAATTGTATCCGGATTTCCAGACAGGAGGATTTATTGATGTCGGTAAATACAACGATGGCGAAAGAGGCGGATCAATCAAGGTGCGCGCCAAGATCAACAAAGTTGACAACAAAACGTTGGCGATCACTGAAATCCCTTATGGGAAAACCACGGCGACATTGACAGAATCGATATTGAAAGCCAATGATAAAGGTAAGATCAAGATTCGGAAAGTCGATGACATGACGGCAAAAAATGTGGAAATCCTGATTCATCTCGCCGCTGGAGTTTCTCCCGACAAAACCATCGACGCCCTTTACGCTTTTACCGATTGCGAGGTCAGCATCTCACCCAATTGCTGTGTGATCGAGCATGAGAAACCGCGCTTCTTGTGCGTATCGGATGTCTTGCGACATACAACCGATAACACATTGTCGTTGTTAACACAAGAACTCGAAATCCAAAAACAGGAACTGGAAGAGAGCCTGTTTTTCGCTTCGTTGGAAAAAATATTTATTGAAGAACGCATCTATAAAGACAAGGAATTTGAGAATGCGAAAAATATCGAAGATGCAATTTTACATATTGATAGCCGTCTGGAACCTTTCAAATCGACTTTCATCCGGGAGGTTGTAAGAGACGATATCCTTCGTCTGTTGGAGATAAAAATGGGACGAATCCTCAAATTCAACAAGGACAAGGCGGAAGAACAAATCGGCAGTTATAAGCAACAGATCCATGAAAAAGAACACCACCTGAAGCATATTGTCGACTATACTGTCGGTTGGTTTGAAAGTCTGAAAGAAAAATACGGGAAAGCATATCCGCGAAAGTCTGAACTGCGCAGTTTTGATACGATCGAAGCAGTGAAAGTGATCGAAGCCAACGAAAAATTGTATATCAATCGCGAAGAAGGCTTTATCGGTTACGGATTGAAAAAAGACGAATTTATCTGCAATTGCTCGGATATCGACGATGTCATTCTTTTCTTCAAAGACGGGAAATATAAGATTGTGAAGATCAGTGAGAAAATGTTCGTCGGAAAGAATGTCCTCTATCTGAATGTCTTCAAACGGAATGACAACCGTACCATTTACAATGTGGTTTACCGCGATGGGAAAATCGCGCCTTATTATCTTAAACGCTTTGCCGTGACGGGAATCACACGCGATAAGGAATACGATTTGACACGCGGAACCCCCGGCAGCAGGATCGTGTATTTTTCCGCCAATCCGAATGGGGAAGCGGAAACCCTCAAAGTGATCCTCAAACCCAAACCCCGACAAAAATTGCTGGTATTCGACAAGAATTTTAGCGATATCGCAATCAAGGGACGTCAATCCATGGGGAATCTCCTGACCAAAGCGGAGGTGCATAAAATCACATTGAAACAAAAGGGCGCCTCTACTTTAGGCGGTCGCCGGGTGTGGTTCGACAGGGATATCCTGCGCGTCAATTACGACGGCAGAGGTGATTACCTGGGAGAATTTTTTGCGGATGATTTGATCTTGGTGGTACAACAAAACGGCGAATTTTACGCCACTAATTTTGATTCAAGCAACCATTATGACGATAATATCCTGATCATCCAGAAGTTTAATCCGGAGAAAATATGGTCGGCAGCATTGTACGACGCTGATCAGCAAGGAAAACCCTACTTGAAGCGTTTCGCTTTTGAGCCGAATGCGAAAAAACAAAGCTTCCTGGGAGAAAATCCCGAATCGAAATTGATCTTCCTGTCGGATGTCGCCTATCCCCGTATCGAAGTGGTTTTCGGCGGTGCAGATCATTTCAGGGAGCCGCTTGTGATAGATGTGGAAGACTTTATCGGCGTGAAAAGTTTCAAAGCCAAAGGGAAACGAATCACTACCTATACGATCGAGGCGATTAACAAACTGGAATCGACGCGTTTCCCGGTACCCGAATCGGAAGAAACGCAACAGGAGGTGCAGCCGATAGAGATAGAACCGGAAGAAGAAAAAAGCGCTTCGGATGTGTTGGATGAGATTACCGGTCAAATGAAAATATTTTAAAGGATGGTGATGCGCAGGTCTGTTTTGTTTCTTTTGTTTTTGATTTCCGTCCGTTTTCTGTCGGCGCAGGAAGAGCAGCCCGTGAATCTGATTTACCAATCGGTAATGATGGGCGTCGGCAAAACTTCGGTATACGACACCTATCTTTCGCCCTTGAATTACGACGGAAATTCGTTCGGCATGATGCTGGAACAGAGCAAAATGACTGGGATTATGAATGGGAAAGTTGCGGTTCAACACTTGCTCAACCTCGATTTTTCTCATTCGCACAATGACACGGAAACAGCCTCCGATTATGCGGGATTTATCGAATACAGCTATGGATTGCTTTACAAATTCACTCCTTTGAAAAGGACATCTTTGTTTGCCGGCATGCAGGCCAACGGGATGCTCGGATTTATCTATAATTCGCGCAACGGCAACAATCCTGCGACAGGCAAAGTGCATCTCAATGCCAACCTCTCCGCAATTGTAGCGCATACCGTTTCGATCAAGTCACAGCCGTTCAGACTTCGTTTCCAGACCAGCATCCCTGTGGCCGGAATATTGTTCTCCCCACATTACGGACAATCGTATTACGAAATAAGCCTGGGCGATTCGGACGGATTGATCGATTTTGCGTCGTTGCACAACCACCTCTCGATGCGAAACCTGCTGTCGGTAGAAATTCCTTTCAATGCCCTGACGCTTCGTCTGGCATACCGGAATAACATTTACGAGACGGACGTGAATGCGCTGCAAACGCGTGTTCATTCCAATTCATTTTATATTGGGTTTTCAAAAAACTTTTTCAGCGTGCCGGAAAAGAAAATACCAAAAGATAACTATAAACGTGTCTTTGAATAAATATCATATTGCACTATTGAATCTCTGTCTGCTTTGCAGCGCCTGCGTACAGATGGAAGATTATGATAATACGCCCCGCGGTAATTTCGATGCGCTGTGGAAAATCATGGACCAACGTTATTGTTTTTTCAGTTATAAAAATGTGGATTGGAATACTGTTTATGACAAATATTCCCGACGAATATCCAATTATATGGACAATGAGGCTTTGTTTTATCTGCTCGACGAGATGTTGCAGGAATTGAAAGACGGGCATGTCAACCTCTATTCCCCATTCGACGTGGGGCGTTACTGGAAATGGTTTGAAGATTATCCGTCGAATTACGTTTCACATCTGACGGACGAGTATCTGGGCAGCGATTATATGATGTCGGGCGGAATCAAGTATAAAATCCTGGAAGACAATATCGGATATATGTATTACGGTGATTTTTCGTCCGGGATGGGAGAGACGAATCTCGATTACATCATCAATAAATTGGCACTGTGTCAGGGAATTATACTTGATGTCCGCGATAATGGAGGCGGGCTGTTGACCAACTCCGATAAACTGGCGTCACGATTTACCAATGAGAAAGTGCTGGTAGGATATATCCAGCACAAAATCGGCACCGGGCACAATGATTTCTCCGAACCTTTCGCGAGGTATATCGAGCCTTCCAAACGTCTGCGCTATCAGAAACGGGTCGTAGTGCTTACCAACCGGAAATGTTTCAGCGCAACAAACGATTTTGTGAATGCCATGCGCTATTTCCCCTCGGTGATTATCCTGGGCGATCAGACAGGCGGCGGCAGCGGATTGCCCTTTTCATCCGAATTGCCAAACGGCTGGTCGGTGCGTTTTTCCGCTTGCCCCAGTTTTGATGCGGATATGCAACAGATAGAATACGGAATCCTCCCCGACATCAAAGTCGATTTGCAGACGGATGACGTAATGAAAAAGCTGGATACACTGATTGAAGCAGCCCGCGATCTGATCAAACAAGAATAAATTAAAACGGGGCATGCTTTGTTAAATAAAAAATTAAGGTTATTTTTGCGCTTCATATTTTTGCGGCAGTGGTGTAATGGTAGCCACGCCAGCCTTAGGAGCTGGTGCCGAAAGGCGTGGGGGTTCGAGTCCCTTCTGCCGCACAATACCGAGAATTATTAAATGCTTCGATATGAATACTCCTTTGAAAGAAGAAGAAACGATAACGATGACGACCCGTCCGCATTGGTCGACGCTCGTCGTTCCTTTTCTGGTGTCGTTGGTAGCCATAGTCATCGGCGTGGTCTGTGGCGGATGGGGATACGTGGCCTGCGGAGCAGGAGTCGGATTTTTCCTGTACCGACTGCTTGAACGCAACCGCAAGATATGGGTGGTGACAAATCTCAGAGTCATCGTGGAGTGGGGCGTCTTGTCCAAACAATCGAAAGAAAGCCCGCTCGACAAAATCAACAATGTGTCATACAATCAATCTTTGCTCGGACGAATCCTGCGTTATGGATCTATTCAAATCCAGACAGCGGCAGAGATCGGTTCTACTACCTACACCAACATAGAAAATCCAAAAAAACTGCGTGATACCATTACCTGCATGCAGGAAGAATACAAAAATTACCAGATTAAGAAACAGGCCAAAGAACTGGCCAATTCGATACTCGGCGCTGAAAAACCACAGACTGTCACTATTTCTTCGGAATTGGAAAAACTGTACAATCTGAAGCAAAACGGCGTCCTGACGGAACAGGAATTTGAAGCCTTGAAAGCCAAAATACTTCAATTATAAACGGCGCAGTGACTGCGATGCCTTATGAAAATCCAACTGCTGGTCATCGGAAAAACAACACAAGATTTTATTCGGAAGGGAATAGACGAATATCTGTCGAGGCTGGCACATTATGTTCCTTTTGAGTTGAAAGTGATGCCGGGATTGAAAGAGACTAAACACCTTTCGGCTGAACAGATCAAACGCAAAGAAGGCGATATCCTCTTAAAAACACTCCTGCCGTCAGATTATCTTATCCTGTTGGATGAACGCGGCCAGGATTTTTCTTCGATGGAATTTGCCGAATATCTGAAGAAAAGAAGCAGTTTGTCGAAACGGCTGGTATTCATTATTGGCGGCGCTTACGGCTTTTCAGATGATGTCTATGCAGCAGCGAACGAAAAAATCGCCTTCTCCAAAATGACTTTCTCGCACCAATTGATCCGTTTGATTTTTGCGGAACAGTTATACCGCGCGATGACGATACTGAATAATGAGCCTTATCATCACGAATGACGGGAATGTTGACTTAACACGATTCAAACTATGACTGTAAAGCAAGACATAGCAGGATTGACCGGATTAAAAAACGGGGACAGGCAGGCTTTCGGTTCGCTCTTTTATGCCTATAAAGATAAATTGCATGGATTTCTGTATGGAATCACCCGTTCTGAAGAACAGGCAGCAGATCTGTTGCAGGATATTTTCCTGAAATTGTGGAAAGAAAGGGCGCATTTGCCTGAAATAGAGAATTTCGACGCCTATCTGTTCAGTATGGCAAAGCACCTGGCGGTGGATGTTTTGCGTCGAAATGCCAGGGGATATCTGCTTGAAAGCCTGTTGCAACAAGATGAGAACCAGGATACAATGAATCCTGAACATATTTTGATAGGCAAAGAAGTCAACGATCACATCCGCAATGCCATTCGGCAACTGCCGCCCCAACAACAGAAAGTGTTTGTGCTATACAAACAGCAAGGATTCAGCCACGAAGAGATCGCAAAAAGTTTGAATGTGTCCGTGTCAACCAGTAAAAATACGCTTCGCAATGCGCTCGCGAATCTGCGAAAAATGCTATCCAGGATCTACCCCGACCTCCCCGTATGGCTGTTGTTGTTTGTTTTCAGTCGATAAAAAAATATGTAGGTAAAACCATCTGCTTTAGATGATTAATATCAAAAAAAAGTAATATATCGGTTAAGAAGTTAAGAATTATTTCGGCAACCGAAACGAAAACTCCAGCCCGCCGCCCGCTCGCTTCGCCACACTTATCGTCCCGCCGTGAAACGATACGGCGTTTCTCACTATCGACAATCCCAATCCCGAACCGCCTGCATCTCGCGTCCTGCCTTCGTCGGCGCGGTAAAAGCGTTCAAAGAGGCGCGACAAGTGGCGGCGGTCGCTGATGCCAACGCCGTCGTCCCAAAATTTGAATGTGTAAAAATTCTGACTTTCTTTGGTTTGCGTGATGTGCGCGGTAACATTACTGCCTGCGTGTCGAATAACATTGTCGAGCAGATTTCCGAAAATTGCAACAAGCAGATTGCGGTTGCCGTTCACAACGGTAGCGACGGGGACAGCACATTCCAATCTTATGTTTTTATCTTTCATACGATTATGGAACGTGCGGCGCAATTCATCAATCAACTGACTGATATTGACCGCCTCGAAACGAAACGAATGTGGGGCGTCGTCGATTTTGGTCAGCAAACTCATATCCTGAATCAATTCCGAGAGCGCGAGCGTCTGATTGTAAGCCGTTTTTATAAAATGTTCGCGTTTTTCCGCCTCCAAAGGCGTGTCCATAACCGTTTCCAAGCAGCCGCGAATGCCGGTTACGGGCGTGCGCAACTCGTGAGTGATATTTCCGGTCAGTTCGTGTTTGAGTTGCCCCCTGTCCTGTTGCCGCCGTTTCTCAAACCATCCCGAAGCATAGAGAATAAGCGCCAAAACAATAATAAACAGCAAAATAACATAATACAAAAACAGGTTGTCGGGCTTCAAAAACGAGCGCACTTCAATATCGTAGGGCAAAGCGAGGCGGACGAAATAATCGCCAAACCGCCGCGCATAATAAATATACTGCAAATTGTTTGTATGTGAGAGCCTTATGTCGCTGCCGCCGCCCTGCGCATCGGCTGTAACAATTTCGGGGCGGGCAATATGATTTTCCATCGCGGCATAATCGCTTACCTCGTTGTCGTAAATAACCGAACCGTCGGTTTTTATCAGCGTCAGGCGGATATTTTCGGGCAGCAAAACGAGCAGACTGTCAGCCGCATCGCTCAATTCGCCGTCAAGCGTCGCCGCCGACAGCCGCCGGTAAACCACTTCGGCATAGCCATCCATCCGCTGTTCGAGTGCAAACGTTTTGTGCTGCCTCTCACGCGACTGTTCCAATACCACAATCCCGACCGTGAAAAGCGTGAATATCAGCAAAAAAGCGAGAAATATTTTACGTCTGAATCCCATAATTCTCAATCAATCGGTATCCAAACCCAATCCGATGATTAACCAACGCCGCATACTTGCCCAACTTCTTTCGCAGGCGGGTAATATGCACATCCACAG
>JAISUK010000004.1 GCA_031272075.1 Dysgonamonadaceae bacterium | reverse complement strand
AGTCGTTCACAATGCAGCTCCCCGCGACGGCGCAGGGCGTCTACATCGTGCAGGTACGGCTGGCAAGCGGTGCGACGACGGTGAAAAAGGTAAAAATCGCAATGTAGAGACGGTGCATGCACCGTCTCCCATGAACATCCGCGCAATGCACCGTCTCTACAGGGGATTGTGGGGTTTATCATCAGAGACGGTGCGTGCCGATTACTTCCCCGTGTAATACTTCAGCATCCTGTCCAGCATCTCGACATTCAGCCGTTTGGCGATGATTTTTTTGTCTTTGTCGAGTAAGAACAGGGCGGGAGTGACGGAGGTATCGAAAAATTGCCAATAGTGGGAAGTACGGTCGGGATCCCAGAGGTTAGTCCAGCCATCAGGATTGCCGTCGAGTTCGTGTTCACGCAGGAATCGCATCCAATCGTTCCGGTCGGTCAACATGTTGACGCAATAGACACGCAGGCCGCTGTCTTTGTATTTCTTATATAAATCATTGAATACCTGTGGAATAATCTTCTGGCAGTGGCCGCATGTCGGTTCGTAGAAGCAAAGTAGCGTGTAGTCGTTGTTGGCGTCGTAAAGGTTTACTTTTTGAAGCATAGAGTCTTGTAAAGTGATGTTTTGGGCATACATCCCGACGCGGCAAAACCTGATTTTTCTGTATTCAGATGCCATCTCTTTCAGGAAGGTGCTATCCGCCCAGGGAGCGTAGCCTCTGAAGAAATACTCTTCGGCCAGGCGTGCCCAGATATTTTCCATTCCCATGATTTCGCTTTGCGTAGAGAAATTCAGCAGGGTAGTGAGCATCATTCGGGTAGAGACCGAGTCGCCCAATGTCTCGGCAACGAGGTTGATGGCGACTTTGGCCAAAGAATCCGGTTCTTGTTCCACCTGCGTTTTCAAGTACTGGGTCAGTTTGGACGGGAAATAGTTTGTCCACCAAAACCGTTTATCTTTCAGGTCGATATGGTCCAAAAAATGGTCTTTCAGAAAATAAAATTCCGTTCTGGCTTCCTCTTCGGAAGTCGGGTGGGGGAATGGTCCTTCCACCGGTGTCAGTCCGGCGCAGAATTTGCCTACCCACTGATCCCGGTATTTTTCGGAAAACGATTGTTGAAAAGCGCTCACTTCGCGGTTGAGAGAGTCTATCTGTAGATTGGTTTCGGTGGCACTTCGGTTTTCCGCTTGCAAGAGTCGTTTACGTTCAAAGAGCTGTGCTTGTTCTTTTTGTTTCAGCGAAATAAAACGCGCGTATTCGGAGAAAGCCACGGATTGCGGAGCGCCTTCCACCTTTGTCCCGGCGATCATGTCGGTGGTATCGATCGTGAGGTGAACGATTTGATTATCGGACAACAACACATCGAAATAGTGCAGGCTGTCGATGTAGATCAGGTACAATCCTTCTTCCAGATTTATCGGCTTGTGAAAACTGCCTGTCCCTTGATCGGAAGTAATGAACGAGTCGACCGTGTAGATCTTGCCGTTGAAATAGGCATTCAGTGTCAACAAATGGTTTTTCAGCTGGGGCGCAGTCAATGTAATTAACAGCGAATCCGCTTCTTCTGCTGAAGTTGTGAGAAAAGAAGCCCCGAAGAGAAGTGCACTGAGTATTAAAAGTTTATAGTTCATACGTTTTTTCTTTTAACCAAATTTGTTCTGAAGTTGTTAATTCGGGTGACAACTGCTCGTAGACCTGCCTGTGGTAATCATTCAGCCAGCGGAGTTCCGCTGCCGAAAGCAGTGAGTGGATGATTGGCCTGGTATCGATAGGGCAGAGCGTCAGCGTTTCAAACCTGTAAAACTCACCGAACGGTGTTGTCTGGTAAGGGACTGTCAGTACGAGATTTTCGATCCGGATGCCGTATTCGTTGGCGCGGTAAACTCCCGGTTCATTGGAAGTGATCATTCCTGGCGCCAAGGCTGTCGGGTTGTAATCCATGCGGATACTCTGCGGACCTTCGTGAACATTCAGGACGTGTCCGATGCCGTGACCGGTGCCATGCAGGTAATTGAGTCCGTCTTCCCACAACGATTTACGGGCGAGGATGTCTAATTGCGTTCCAACGGTGCCTTTTGGGAAACAGGCGAGCGCCAGGCTGATATGTCCCTTCAGTGTAAGGGTGTAGTCGCGTTTCATCGCTTCGGAAATGTGCCCAAGTGCATAAGTGCGGGTGATGTCGGTAGTCCCGTCAAAGTAGTGCGCCCCCGAATCGACGAGTACTAATCCTTCACGGCGCAGTGTCGCATTGCTTTCCGGAGTGACGCCGTAATGCACAATGGCGCCGTGGGCGCCGTAGCCGGCAATGGTTTCAAAACTGTCTTCCACATAGCCGGGTTGGAGGCTGCGGTATTCCCTCAGTTTTGTGCAGATATCAAGTTCTGTTACTTGTTTGCCGTCCGTCAGCGCTTGTTCCAGCCACCGCTGGAAACGCACCAGCGCGATGCCGTCTTTTTTCATGGCATTCCTGAACCCGGCGATTTCTATCGGATTTTTGATGCTTTTCAGCTGATCGACCGGATGAACTGCCGCAGTGATTGTTGCACAACTTTTCGGAATGGCTTCGCAGATGCGGGAGTTGATTTTTGCCGGAGTAACCAGCACTTTGTTGTCGTCCGTCAAATGGCTGATGTAGGAAAGGATTTTCTCGTATTCGGCAATGACGATTCCTTCCTGATAGAGATAGTCCTTTGTTTCTGGAGTCAGTTTATTGGGATTGACAAACAATACCGTTTCCTTCTCGGAAACCCAGGCGTAAGCGATGGCCACCGGATTGAAAGCCACGTCGTTGCCGCGTATGTTAAACAGCCAGGCAATCATATCCAGTGAACCCAACATTGTGGCGTTGGCTCCTGCGTCGTGGAGCGCTTTGAGCGTGCGGCTTATTTTCTGGTGTGCACCGGCGCCCGTAAATGACTCAGGCAACACAAACAAAGGGTCATTGGGGATGACCGGACGGTCGTCCCACAGCGAGTCGAATGGCGTGAAATCGGCTTTGAGCGCGATTGTTTTTTTTGCAAAACAAGTCGTGAGATCGGCGACTTCTCCGGCGGAAAAGACAAACCCGTCGATGCCGATCACGGCGTTTTCCGCTAATTCCGCGAGCAGCCAGTTTCGGTAGTCGGGTGTTTCAGGCAGTCCTGCTTTGAACAGTTCGATGCCTGAGCCATCGAGTTGTGCCTCCGCTTGGATAAAATAACGCGAATCCGTCCACAATCCCGCTTTCCGAGCTGTGACGACCACTGTGCCTGCCGAACCGGTGAATCCGGAGAGCCATGCTCTGGATTTCCAGTGCGAGGCGGGATATTCGCTCAGGTGCGGGTCGGCACTTGGGATGATGCAGGCGTCAATTTTTTGATGAACCATCAATTGACGGAGCGACAGGAGTTTTTCGGGAACAGTCATATTGTATCGGTATTAATTGTTTCAGATTGTTCGGCTTGCGGCTTCCTTCGGAAACGTTCTTCCCAGATGATCCACATCAGCAAAATCAGTCCATAATAGAGGTAACGAAACACGCCGTCGTGCAACGAATCGAAGCGTTCGGGATGGGTTTCCGTCAGCCAAGCGATGCAAGCGATCCTGAAAATGTTGTAGGCTTGCAAGACAATGCATCCCACCGGGATAAAGACACATTTTTTCTTCCATGGGCCGGGGTACAACAGCATGATGACCAGGAAGACATACAGTTGTTTGATACCCGTACATCCCCAGATGATATTCAATATCGTCCCGCTTTCGGCAAAATAAAGATGTGTATCATCGATCATAAACTGTTGTTTGTTAGGGAACAAGCATACAAACCAATGAATCATCCCTGCCGTCTGTTGCGATAAACGGTAAAACCAGGGAGTCACATCCATGCCGAAAATAGCAATTTGCTGGCTGTGCAGATCTCCGTCAACGAAAAGCTTCCACAGGAAATGCGCGCCTAAAAGCAATACGAAAAAAAGTGCAATGCCTTTGTAAGGACTTAGCCTTTTAAGATTCATGCTGTTATTTCTTTTTTGCAATACAAAGGTAAAAATAAATTGGTTGGTAATAATATTATCCAAAATATTTCATAGTTTTGTACCGAGTTTTGATCTTTTTCCTGGGTCGATTTTTTTTTATACCATCTAAGTTAATCGGTTTGGCAAAATAAAATAAAGACAGAGGAATTTGTTTGAAATGAAATATCAATCATCTTTAATCAAAAAATTAAATGAACAAACAGCTGAAAAAATCGTTGAATACCGAAAATTGTCCTCACATAACGATAGAACAATGGGGAAATGTCAACGCGCAAGATGTATTTTTATATACATTGATCAATTCTTCAGGGATGGAAGTCCAGCTCACGAATTATGGTTGTACGATCGTTTCCTGGAAAGTCCCGGACAATCATGGGAAGTTTGAAAACATCGTCTTGGGATTATCCGATCTCGATGCCTATTTGTCTGGGCATCCCTGTTTTGGAAATATTGTTGGACGCTTTGCCAATCGTATAGGCGATGCCAAATTTACACTTGACGGAGTAGTATACCCATTGTCGGCCAATTGCGGCAAAAACCACATCCATGGCGGAAACCATCATTTCGGAACGAAAGTTTGGAAGGTATTGCGCACAGACACAAATTCCGATTCTGCTACGCTGTCATTGTCCTATGTTTCGCGGGATATGGAAGAGGGTTATCCCGGAAATTTAATTGTAAATCTGGATTATACCCTTGATAATGAAGGTTGTTTAAGCCTGAATTATACCGCTGCTACGGATAAATCTACAGTACTCAATCTGACCAATCACGCCTATTTCAATCTTACAGGATGTAAGGAAAATGTCCTGAACCACCGTGTTAGGATCTATTCCGATTCTTACCTTCCCGTCAATATTCCCGTCGATCACGAAAATATTCCGTCGGGCGTTATTCGGTCAGTGGAAGGGACTCCATTTGATTTGAGGCAATGGACAACCATCAAAGACCGGATGCAAGCATTGCCCCGTGGATTCGATAATAACTATTGTCTTCACTCTCAAGAGAAAACGCTCTTGTTGGCCTCAGAATTGTTTGACCCGCAAAGCGGACGATTGTTACAGACTTACACCACCGAACCGGCTGTGGTATT
>JAISUK010000083.1 GCA_031272075.1 Dysgonamonadaceae bacterium | reverse complement strand
CATCAGTGAAGTGACGGTGACGGCATTGCAGGGCATCCGCATCGCATCACAGACAGGCATCGGACAACAGTCGTTCACAATGCAGCTCCCCGCGACGGCGCAGGGCGTCTACATCGTGCGGGTACGGCTGGCAAGCGGTGCGACGACGGTAAAAAAGGTGAAAATCGCAATGTACAAATAAAAATCGTATTTTTGCAAGACAAAACAACAAACAATATGCGATTGAAATATTTAATTCCGCTTGCTACATGCTTAATTATCAACATGATGCAAGCACAGGCGAGTGAACGACCCATCCGGACGGGCATGAAAACCATTGCCCATCGGGGTTATTGGGATACCGCAGGTTCGGCGCAAAATTCCGTCGCCGCTTTGGTAAAAGCGCAAGAACTAGGCGTTTATGGTTCCGAATTTGATGTCTGGATGACTACCGACGGAAAAGTTGTGTTGAATCACGATGGCGTAATCGACGGCATTACCATCGAAAATGCCACTTACGAACAAATCAAAGATAAAACTTTGGGCAATGGAGAAAAAATTCCCTCCCTGCAAGACTATCTCGATCAGGGAAAACTTGTGCCGGAGGTAAAACTGATCTGTGAAATAAAAACCCATTCCACGGCAACAAAAAACAATGCCTGTGTAGCGAAGGTCGTTGCGGAAGTAACTGCGGCCGGGATGCAGGAACAGGTCGAATACATCGCTTTCAGCATGGAGGTCTGCAAGGAACTGCTTCGGTTACAACCCGATGCACAAGTGGCATACCTGAACGGCGACTACACGCCTCAGGCTATTAAAGACCTGAATCTCACCGGTATCGATTACAATATCGGCGTTATCCGTTCACATCCCGAATACGTGGCTCAATCGCATGCGCTTGGACTGAGCGTCAATGTCTGGACGCTACGGACCAAAGCGGAAATGCTCGAGATGCTGAAACTTGGAGTAGATTTTATCACCACCGACAATCCGGCAGAAGGGAAAAACTTCACTGCGTTTCCGGTGACAATCGCGCAACTCTGCGACCCGCAACTCGGATTCGATAAAGGGACTTTTGCCGCCGATTCGCTCCATTTTGAGCAGGCCGTAGCAAAAATCAACGCACTGAAACCGGATATCGTGGCGCTGGCCGGAGACATGGTCAATGATGTCTCTGACGAACATGCAATTGCGGTTTTCCACCAAATCAAAGGGAAACTGAAAGTGCCTGTCATCTTCACGCCGGGCAATCACGATTTGCCGGATCCTGTCACCGACGCAGGTCTGGACAGATACCGTAAATGCTTCGGTGACGATTTTCAAACAGTCGAGATTGACGGGATTACAATCATCTCCGCCAATTCACAGCTGTGGCGGAAAGCGCCGGAAGCAGCAATCGACAGGCAGGAAAAACAACTGCAAGCAGCATTGACATCGGCAGCAAAGCGAGGGCATCGGGTGATTATGCTCACACACGTGCCGCCTTTCGTGAAAGAAGTAGAGGAAAAAGACGAATATTTTAACCTCCCCCTCGCCGTGCGGAAAAACCTGCTGCAACGCTTTGTAGAAAACGGCGTAATCCTGTGGCTTGCAGGGCATACGCACAACACTCACAAGAATGATTTCGGCCCAATCAGCATCCTGAACGGCGAGACCACCAGCATCAATTTCGATAAACGTCCTTTCGGATTCCGCTTGCTGACGGTTTACCCTGACAACCGATTCGATTGGGAATTTATCCCCGCGACAGAATAGCAGACATCAATTTGTTACATTTATTTCTGATTATTCGCAGAAAAATACCTGTTAATTAAAAAATTCGTATATTTGCAGTCTCAATTGATTATCAAATTTTTAATTCACAAGAAATGAAAAAGGTTAGTTTATTTTTATTGGCGGTCGTAACGATTCTGTCGTTCAGCCGTTGCGGTCAAAAGTTGGCCGAAAACGAATATCTGGTGAAATTTACCGTTGGTAACACGCCATTGGCCAAAGTATGGCTCTATCAAAGCAGAGACATCATTGACTCGGTCATTGTAAAAAACAACAAATTTGAATTTCGCGGTACGATCGACAATCCGAAACAGGTCAGTTTGCTTATGGACACCGACACGTCGGCCTCCTACGCTTCGATTATTGCGAAAATGAGGGAAGGCAACTATAGCTACGATCTTTTATCTTTGTTCCTGGAGCCAGGAATCATTACCGCAATCAGCGCCGACTCAGTGAAAAATGCCGTCGTCACTTCTCCAATCAATAACGATGCCGCCAAGTGGAATGAACTTTCAGCCTCTCTGAAGGAAGCCCGTGACAAGTTATCTGCCTATTATCGTTCATTGTCGGAAGAAGAAAGGGATGCACAGGATGAATCTTTGACAGCAACCAATGATTCCATCTCCAACGTTGAAAAAGAACTGGCAAAGGAATTTATCAAAGCAAACCCCGCTTCGCAGTACGGATTGCTCTTTTTGTTCAATCGCGTCCTCGGTTATTCGCCCGATGCCGACGAAGCGCAGGAAATGCTGGATTTATTTACCGCTATTCCCGATACTACCGCAGCGAAAATCAAACTACAAGAGAAAGTCAATACTTGGAAAGCGACTTCCATTGGCGCACAGGCGCCGGAATTTTCGCAGACAGACTCTACCGGCAAAGTGGTAAATCTGGCCGATTTTCGCGGAAAATATGTCTTGATTGATTTCTGGGCATCATGGTGCGGCCCGTGTCGCCGCGAAAACCCGAATGTGGTAGCCGCCCACGATAAATTCAAAGACAAAGGGTTTACCATCCTCGGCATTTCCCTTGACTTCGACCGTGCCCCTTGGCTGCAAGCCGTTGCCAATGACAATCTGGCGTGGACACAACTTTCCGACCTCAAGGGATGGCAAAACGAAGTCGCCGTGCTCTACGGCGTTTCTTCCATTCCGTCTAACTTCCTGTTGGACAAAGAAGGAAAAATCATTGGACGGAATCTTCGCGGTGCAAATCTGGTAGAAGCACTCGCAAAATATCTTTAACCCGATTGCGTTGCGCTGACGCAACCAGTTCGGTTTCATCATTCACCCCCGGCTCTCGAAGCGCGCCGGGGGTTTGTGGTTGATAAAGGCAGAAAATTGTTATCGCCGTAGCCATCGGCACGGTCGTTGAGATCTTACATGCATTCAGTAATATGTAACCTCTCAGATATGAATAACGATTGAATTAAACGATTAATCATGAAATGTTTTCGCGGCCTGTTCTGTATTGCTCTCCGCAACAGCAGAGCTATCGATGCCCTTGCATCGACGGTTAGACTCGGTGCGGACAGGGCGATCAACAATATCAATTCCTTCCGGAATAGCGGTTGCGTCCGGCGGAAATGTTATTGAGCGTCAGGATGAAACTGCCCTGAATTATAACAGCGCTTTCAGTTTGTCTTCGAGGACGCTTTTTTGTGCAGCGCCGACAAATTTATCCGCCACTGCGCCATTTTTGAAATAAAGGACTGTCGGGATATTTCGGATTCCGTAGCGACCGACGATCTCGTCGTTTTCGTCCACATTGACTTTCCCGATATTCACCTGTTCGCCGTAGGCAGTTGCCAATTCATCGATGATGGGAGAGATCATCCGGCAAGGGCCGCACCATTCCGCCCAGAAGTCCACGATTAAAGGTTTTTCACTGTTCAGCAATTCTTCGAAATTAGCATCTGTAATTTGTAGTGCCATGATTAAATTATTATTTGATTTGTACTGTTAGTTTAATTTATTGTGAAATACATTGAATTATCTTCCAAATATCGTACCAATTTTCGAGTGACGGTAAACTTGACTTTTTCTGCCATAAATGTCAGGTTAGCTTGTGCACCTTCATCCAAAATCTTGAAACACAGCGTACAGTTTCCCGGTGTATCATCCAGCAACGACACCAATTCTGCCACCACCTGTTCGTTGATCTGGTTCAGATTCAGGCAGATTGTCAGTCTTTCGTTCATCTGATTGTTGATCTCTTTCAACGGCTTGACGGATTTGATTTTCAAGTCAATGGTATTTTCATTGTATTGGCGCGGCTGAAACACTCCTTTGATGAACAGAAAAGTATTCGGACGGCAATAATTGGCAAACTCGAAATAATCATTTCCGAACAAGGGGATTTCTGCGCTTCCGCTATAATCTTCCAGTTTCACCATGCCGTAAGGATTTCCCTGTTTGGTATGCCCATCCCTGAAAGCGGTGACGATGCCGCCCATTGTCACTTCTCGGTTACACATAGCTTTTCTATCTTCCGACCAGTCTTTCATTTTCAGGGTACATACATAGTTTAGCAAGATATAAAACTCGTCCAACGGATGTGACGACAAATAGATCCCTACCAGTTCACGTTCCTTATTTAAACGTTCGAGATCCGTCCAAGGTTCATACGGAGGGGCTTGGGGTTTGGTGATTTCTATCGAATCAAAGCCGCCAAAAAGCGAAGTAGACGATTCTTGTTTGTCAATTTTATATTTATTTCCATAACGGATCAGGCTATCGACGAACACTTCGCCTTTACTGTTCAGGGCGAAAAAACTTTCTCGACTGAAGCGAGAGAGGTTGTCGAACGCACCGGAGAGGCAAAGCGCTTCGAGCACCTTACGGTTACAATCGGCCAGATTGACACGTTCCACGAAATCATAGATATCCTTAAATGCTCCATCTTTTTCTCTTTCTTTGACAATTGATTCGACTGCGGAGTAGCCGACGCCTTTGATTCCGCCAAGTCCAAAAAGGATATCTCCTTTCTTGTTGACCGTAAAATTCCGTTCCGATTCATTGACATCCGGCCCTTTGATGGTGATTCCGATGCTGCGGCAATCGTCCATGAGTTTGGTGATTTCGCCGATATCGTCCAGGTTGCGGGTCAAATTGGCTGCCATAAATTCCGCAGGGTAATGCGCTTTGAGGTAAGCGGTCTGGTAAGAAACCCACGAATAGCAGGTAGCGTGCGATTTATTGAAAGCATATTTGGCAAATTCTGCCCAATCGGTCCAGATTTTCTCCAGTTTGGATTTCGGCCCGAAGCCTTTCTTTTCGGCTCCTTCCAGGAATTTTGCTTTCAGCAATTCCATTTTATCGACGAGTTTTTTCCCCATTGCCTTTCGCAGCTCGTCCGATTGTCCACGCGTAAATCCGGCCAAGTCGCGGCTCAAGAGCATCACTTGTTCCTGGTAAACGGTGATGCCGTATGTATCTTTCAGCCTTTGCTCCATCTCCGGAAAATCGTAGATAATTGGTTTCCGTCCGTGTTTTCGATCGATGAAATCAGGGATGTAGGCCATGGGGCCGGGACGGTAGAGCGCGTTCATGGCGATCAAGTCCTCGAACTGTGTCGGCTTCAGGTCGCGAAGGTATTTCTGCATCCCCGCCGATTCAAACTGAAATGTCCCGACGGTTTGGCCTTTGCTATACAATTCATAGGTCTTTTTGTCGTCGATCGGTATCTGCGAGATATCGATTTCAACGCCTTTGGATTTGCGGATATTCGACAACGCTTCCTTGATGATGGAGAGTGTTTTCAATCCCAAAAAATCCATTTTTATCAACCCGATGGATTCGATCACCGACCCTTCGTATTGGGTCACCAGCAATTCTTCATCGTTTCCTTTTTCTTTGGCGGTGCTCAGAGGCACGTAGTTCGTGAGATCGTCGGCGCCGATGATGACGCCGCAAGCATGCACACCCACCTGGCGAACCGTTCCTTCCAACATCTCCGCATATTTCAGGGTATCCGACAGATTTTGATCGGTCGACGAGCGTGCCTCCTGCAATTCAGGGACATAATGCATGCAGTTGGCGATGGAAATCTTCGGCATCTTCCCAGATTTATCTTCCGGCAAGCGATCGGGAATCAGTTTTGTCAGTCGATCGGCTTCTTGCAGCGGCAAGCCCTGCACGCGCGCCACGTCTTTGATGGACATTTTGGCCGCCATGGTGCCGTAAGTGATGATATGCGCCACGCGCTCTTTCCCGTATTTGTTTTTCACCCAGCGCAGCACGGCATTGCGGCCGTCGTCGTCGAAATCGATGTCAATATCGGGCATGGAGATCCGGTCGGGATTGAGAAATCGTTCAAACAGCAGATCGTATTTCAGGGGATCAATATCTGTGATCCCCAAACAATATGCTACTGCCGAACCAGCCGCCGAACCGCGCCCGGGGCCTACCGCCACATCCAATTCATGCGCCGCACGGATCAAGTCCTGCACAATCAGGAAATAACCCGGGAAACCCATGGTTTTCACCATCTCCAGTTCATATTCAATCCGCTCAAGCACATCGTCCGGGACGGGATCGCCATAACGAACAGTGGCCTTCTTCAGGGTCAGGTCGCGCAGATAGTCTGCCTCCAGTTTGATTCTGACCACTTTGTCGTAGCCGCCCAATTTGTCAAACCGTTCGTTGTCTTCTTTGTTAAATTCCTCACGGAGCGCCGCTTCCGTGTAGCGTTCTCGGTAGGCGGTTTCGGTACTGAAACTTTCCGGAATCGGGAATACCGGCATGATTGCTTCCGAGTCGATGCTGTAAAGTTCCACTTTATCGGCAATTTCCTGTGTGTTGGTCAATGCTTCGGGAAGATCGTGAAAAATCCGATTCATCTCTGCTTGTGTCTTGAACCATTCTTGTTTGGTATAACGCATCCGGTTGGGATCGGACAACTCTTTTCCGGTACTCAGGCAGATCAGGCGGTCGTGCGCTTCGGCATGTTCTTCTTCCACAAAATGCACATCGTTGGAAGCGATAATTTTGGTGTTGGTCTTTTTTGCCAGGTCGAGCAACACGCGGTTTACCTGGATTTGTTTTTCATACGTTGAAGTATCTGCTCCCGGTTTATTGGTTGAGTGGCGTTGCAATTCCAGATAAAAATCGTCGTGAAACACAGTTTTAAACCAGGCGACAGCTTCTTCTGCCGCATTCAGGTCGCTGTTGAGGATTTTTCGGGGGATTTCGCCACCCAGACAGGCAGAACACACGATCAATCCCTCTTTGTATTGCTCCAGGCAAGTTTTATCGATACGCGGACGGTAATAAAAGCCATCGATCCATGAAGTAGACACGAGTTTACATAAATTTCGGTATCCCTGTTTATTTTTAGCAAGCAAGATCAAATGCCATCCGCCGCCGTCCTCTTTTTCTTTTTTATCGAAGCGCGTTCGGTGCGCACAGTAAGCCTCAACACCGACAATGGCTTTGAACGGCACGTTTCGGTCTTTATTGATTCTGGCGACATAATCGATAAACTCCTTGCACCCGAACATGTTGCCATGATCGGTGAGGGCGAGCGCGTTCATGCCGTCTTTTACGGCTTTATCTACCAAATCGGGGATCGCTGACATGCCGTCCAGCAAAGAAAAATGCGAGTGGACATGTAAATGAACGTATGGATACGATATATTTTCTTGATTTTCAGACATTAATATGTTTCTTGTTGTATTTTTCCGTAAAGGTATTAAAAAATATGCAGTCTGAAAATGGAACAAAAAAAAGTTATCAACAAAAAAATAAAACATCCGATAAATCGAACGAAAAAGGGATAAAAAAGTTTTTTTTATAAAAAAGAGGGCAATTCCGTTTCTTATTTCAATAGTTTTACTAATTTTGCCATTGCAGTTTAAATGAATTACTAAAATATTTTACAAAATGAAAGCATTAATTGCGAAGATTCAGGAAGCATACACTGCATTCAAGACAGATGCAGAGCTTCAAATTGAAAAAGGGAACAAAGCTGCAGGCACCCGTGCCCGCAAAGTATCGTTGGAAATCGAAAAACTGGCGAAAGAATTTCGTAAGAAATCCTTGGAAGCTGCAAAAAAATGATTTTTCCTTTTTTTTTGAATCAGAGAGGGGACGTTTCAGAAAGTGTCCCCTTTTTTATTGATTATTTGCGGAATCAACCTGTTTTTTGCCTATTTCCGCAAAAAATATTTTGATATTTTGCGGAATCAAATGTTTTTTGTACCTTTACCGCAAAAAATATCGTGCAAGCGAGCGTGACGCCAAACTTGTTTGAGCATTGCCGAGCGCAGCCGATATTCATTGTAAAGAAATAATTCTGATGGACACTACAAACATTATTGGCAGAGGTACTGAAATTCAGCAGCTTGAAACTATTTTAAATTCCGGCAAAGCGGAGTTTTTGGTGGTTTATGGTCGCCGAAGAATTGGGAAAACGTTTTTGATAAAGCAGTTTTTCAAAGGGAAATTTGCTTTCTATCTTTCAGGTGCGGAAAACGCGAGTAAAGAAGCGCAACTGTTTAATTTTGCCATCGCCCTTCGCGAATACAGCGGCAAGGAGTATCCGCTTGTCGATAGTTGGCAAAAGGCGTTTGTACAGCTTAAAGAATACCTGCAAAACATAAAGAAAAAGGGCAGGAAAGTGATTTTTATCGACGAGATGCCTTGGTTGGACAACGCAAAATCGGGCTTTTTGTCGGCGTTTGAATATTGGTGGAATACTTACGCCTCATCGAACAATGAGATTGTTCTCGTGGTTTGCGGCTCTTCTACGTCGTGGATTACAAAGAAAATTTTCAAAAATCGAGGCGGGCTGCACAACCGCGTTACACGACAAATTGCGTTGCAACCCTTTACGCTTGCTGAGACGGAACAGTTTTTAAAGGCAAAAAAAACAAAAATGTCGCGACTGCAAATCGCTGAATGTTATATGATTATGGGTGGTGTTCCGTATTATCTGGAACAGTTGGAAAAACACTACAGTTTGGAACAAAACATTGATAATCTGTTTTTTAAGAAAAACGGCATTTTGCGCGACGAATTTTCAAAAATTTACAGTTCGCTGTTCAAATCGCCCGAAAAATATATGCAAGTTATAGAAGTTTTATCTCAAAAACGCAAAGGACTGCTGCGCGAAGAAATTGTAAAACTGACGAAAATCCCCGACGGTGGTGGTTTGACGAGCATTTTGGAAGAATTGGAACTTTGCGGATTTATTTCTATCAACAACAATTTTTCTACGCCGAAAAGCAACAAACTTTTTCAGCTGACCGACTTTTATTCGCTGTTTTATACTCATTTTATCAAAAACCGGAATATTACGGATAAAAATTTCTGGTCGAACACCATCAATACGCCTTTGCACAACGCTTGGACTGGCTTTGCCTTTGAATTGCTTTGCCTGGCGCACATTGAGCAAATCCGCCGAAAACTCGGCATTGGCGGCGTGATAACCTGCACTTTTTCGTGGAGAAGCAAAAAAGCCGAAAGCGACAACGTGCAGATTGACCTGCTTATCGACCGCGCCGACAACGTGATAAACATCTGTGAGATGAAATTTTCGCGCAAGGAATTTACCATTTCAAAGACCGATGACGAAAATATCCGCAACAAAGTGTGGACTTTTGCTGAGGAAACCCGCACGAAAAAAGCGTTACACACCACATTGATTACCACTTTTGGCGTAAAACACAATGCGTATTGGAACGAGGTGCAGAGCGAGGTAAGGCTGGAGGATTTGTTTATCTAAACCTTGATTTTCACAAGATTAATAGGATTGCAGGATGATAACAAGGAAAAAATATGATTTATTTAGAAAAATTCGAGTTGTAGTTTCAGCATATTTCTGTGTTTTTCTATCGATGGAATAAATTCCTGTCCGGCAACCTGTGTTTTTATCCGGCATATCGAATACATATTTTTCACATTGCCAAGAAAAGAACTAAAATATTTTGTGGGATAAAAAAATAACGCTATATTTGCACCCGCTAAGAAAAAAAGGCCCATTCGTCTATCGGTTAGGACGCAAGATTTTCATTCTTGAAAGAGGGGTTCGATTCCCCTATGGGCTACGAAACAAGAAAAAATAAAAAATTAGAAGTACAATCACGATGGCAAATCACAAATCATCAGTTAAACGAATCAGACAATCGTTAGCAAAAAGGTTGCGTAACAAGTACTACGCAAAGACCGCCCGAAATGCAGTCCGTACCCTTCGTGGGACAACGGATAAGGCCGAAGCTGTTGAGCTGTATAAGAAAGTAAGTTCCATGCTGGATAAATTGGCAAAGAAAAATGTTATCCATAAAAACAAGGCAGGGAACCTCAAATCGAAACTGGCTTTACGGGTCAACAAACTGAGCTGATACACTCAGTATTTCAACCATTTGAGAATTTCTTTCACAGATGGTTTCTTCCCATACATCAATATGCCGATACGGTAAATCTTTGAAGAGCATTTTACCAACAAGATCGTTGTAGCATAAAGCAAAACGATTGAGAGCAGTTTCTCCCAGAAAGGCACATCAAACGGGAGGCGGGTCATCATGACTATCGGAGAAGTGAATGGAATCATGGAAGCCCAGAAGGCCAACGGCCCATTCGGGTTTTCAATGCTGTATATCCCCGTATAGAGCGCAAATAATACCAGAACAGTGATGGGCATGATGTATTGTTGTGTATCCTCCTGGCTGTTTACCATGGCGCCGATTGCGGCGAACAAAGAGGCGTAAATCATATATCCTCCGATAAAAAATACGATAAAGCAAAGAATTATTTCCGGGAAGTTGATTGTCGTCAGGCTCTGATAGGCATTTTGAAACATGCTTGGTTCCACCGCGACGCTTGCGGCCTGCTGACCGGCGACTTCCGAAAGCACTTGTGGGCTCGGAGGCAGGAGAAACAGTCCGCAGACAATAAAGACCGACAGAATCATGAATACCCAGAGAAAGAATTGAGTCAGGCCGACCAATCCGATTCCGATTATTTTTCCCATCATCAAATCGAACGGTTTTATCGATGAAATCATCACTTCGACGATGCGATTCGTCTTTTCTTCCAGGACTCCCTGCATCACCATGGCGCCGTAGATGAAAATAAACATGTAAATGACGAAGGTAAAAATCAATCCAATAACCGACGCGATTGCGGCGGACGATTTGTTTTCTTTCCCGCTTTCGTCCAGTTTAATCGTCTGCATATTGATGGAAGCTTTGCTGTCTTCGATGATTTGTTTGAGTCCGGAGATGTCGTAAGAAGCAATCTTTCGGTCGGTCAAATAGTCATTCAAGCAATTGTTTATGGTACGGATCAGGTCGTTGGTGACTTGTTTGTGCGAATACAGCGCGATTGCTGAAGGATTCTCCAACAAATCGTCGCTGATGACTACTGTCGCGTAGATCGATTCGTCGGAATGGTTCCGGAAATCTTTAAATTCATCTGTAGCTTTGATGAATTGGAATTGATCGGAACTTTTCAAAATATCGAAATACAGGTCGGTTTCATCGACAACCACGACTATTTTGGCTTTCCCGTCTTTGATCAATGAAAGCGAAAAAGTGCCCAAAATGAGCGCGATGAAAAGCAACGGCATTAAAAAAGTCATGATGATAAATGATTTTTTTCTGACCCGTGTGAAGTATTCTCGGTGAATGACGATTCCTATTTTGCCCATTTGATCGAAAAATTTAGGGTTGTTGTACTGTTTGAATAAAAATATCGTGCATGGACGGGATCTCTTCTTGAAAAGAGATGATTTCATTGTTTTTCAATAGCGCGGAGAGAAAACCCGAATTGGTCAAGCTTTGCGCTTTCTGGATTCTGAAGCAGGGGGCATAAGCATGATTTTCTTTGGAAATCACGCTCCCTGTTTCCGCATCCAGCTCTAAATCATCGTTGGCAACCTGCACTTTGAATGTATTTGTTTTGTAATGCGATTTGATTTCGTTAATATTGCCGTCCAATACGACGCGGGAATGGTTGATAAGTGCTATTTCATCGCATATTTCTTCCACCGAAGCCATGTTGTGCGTAGAGAAAATGATGGTCTTGCCTTGCCGCTTGAGTTCCATGATTTCATTTTTCAGCAACTCGGCATTGACCGGATCAAAGCCGCTGAACGGTTCGTCAAAGATCAGCAGTTGCGGGTCGTGGATGACCGTCACAACGAATTGCACTTTTTGCTGCATCCCCTTGGAGAGTTCTTCCAGTTTTTTGTTCCACCACGACAGGATATCGAATTTCTCAAACCAGCCTGTCAGCCGCTTTTTTGCTTCGATGGCGCTCAATCCTTTCAAACGTGCCAGGTAGACACACTGATCGCCGACTTTCATTTTTTTGTAAAGGCCGCGTTCTTCCGGCAAATAGCCGATATCGAAGATGTCCTGAGAGGCCAGCGGACGACCGTTGAGCAGCACCTCGCCGCTGTCGGGCGCCGTGATCCGGTTGATGATGCGAAGCAAAGTCGTTTTCCCTGCGCCGTTAGGTCCCAGCAATCCGAAGATTTTTGCTTCCGGGACGCGGATATCGACTTTGTCTAAAGCCAGGTGCGCCGTAAACTGTTTGGTGATTTCTTTTGTTTCTAAGAAGTACATGAAGCTGATGCAAATTAGGTGTTTGTATTTGTGTTATAACTTTTCGACGATTCTTTCTCCTAAATTTTTAGACAGTTTGGTTTTTATTTCCTTCAAAGTGGCCAGTTCTTTGAATAACTCCGGTAGTTTTTCGGTATCATTCGTTTCTTGCGCCTGTTTGATATGCAGACTCAGTCGGTTGATCTGTTCTTCGAGCATGGCGCTTTTATAATTCATCACCTCGTAAGGAATCAATTCCAATAACTTGTCCGTTTCCATGTCTATTTTTTGAAATTTGGAGTGAATCTTGCTCAGGCTGTATTTATCGCTGGCCAAGTCTACGGCCAATCGGCTGATTTGCGGATCGGGATGCAAAATAAAATAAGATTCGGATTTGAATCCTTCTATTTTGAATTTCGCGTAGGCCTCATCCAGTATCTGTTGGTACAATGGATTGGTGAGTTTGATCTCGTCGGTTCTGAAGTCATTCATGATAAAATCGATCACTGCAACCGGTATTTCTTTGGTTTCCGGATCTTTGTAGTAGAGCGGATACTCGGCGTAACGCACCACAAAATACAACAGTGATTGCTCGTATTGATCGAGCGGATAATCGATCGTTTTAGTTTCGGGCAAGAAGGCTTCTCCTTCCGGCGGTGGCGGTGGCGGTGGCGGCGGGATCTCATTGATTCCGTACGAATCGGTGGGATCGGGAATGACAGCTGCGGGAGTTGCGCCGTATTCGCTAACTTGGGTGCGCGTAACCTTTTTCTTCTGTGCGGTGAGTTCTTTTCGCTTTTTCACGATATGATTGATCAGGATGCGCTCGTCTGTATCCAGCAATTTGGAACATTCTTTGATGTAGACCGAGCGTGTGATTTCTTCGGGAATCACGCTGATTGTATCGACAATTTCGCCGATCAATTGGGCTTTTTTTATCGGGTCGGCACCGGCTTCTTCGATCAGCAGTGAAGTCTTAAACCGGACAAAATCCGTTTCGTGGGTCTTGATATAATCAATAAACGAACTTGCGTTTTGTTGCTTGGAAAACGAGTCGGGGTCTTCCCCGGCGGGAAGCAGAACGACTTTGATGTTTAACCCTGCTTCCAGGAGGAGGTTGATTCCGCGTAGCGCCGCTTTAATTCCGGCGGCATCGCCATCGTAAAGGATCGTCACGTTTGCAGTAAACCGCTGAATAAGCCGTATCTGTCCTTGGGTCAATGCTGTTCCGGAGGAGGCAACCACGTTTTCTATTCCGGCTTGATGCATCGAAAGGACATCCGTATAGCCTTCAACCAGGAAACAGCGGTCGTGTTTCACAATCGCCTGCCGGGCAAAGTAGATCCCGTAGAGTTCGTTCCCTTTGTGGTAAATTTCGCTTTCCGGCGAATTGAGGTATTTCGCGGTTTTATCTTCCTTTTTCAGTATCCTTCCACCGAAAGCGACGATCTTTCCCGACAACGATTGTACAGGAAAGATGACCCGTCCCCTGAAACGGTCGGCCATGTAATTGTTTTCCCCAACGATCGTCAGGCCGGTTTTCTCAAGGTAAGTTTTCTTGTAACCGGCTTTTAAGGCTTGCTGCGTAAACACATCCCGCTCTTCCAAAGCATAACCGAGTTGGAATTTGGTGATGATGTCTTCGCGAAATCCGCGTTCTTTGAAATAAGCCAGCCCGATGGTTTTCCCTTCTTGGGTGTCAAACAAGTTGGAAGTGAACGTCTTTTGTGCGAAAGCATTCAAGATAAACATGCTTTCGCGGTCGCTCTGGGCTTGCTTCTGTTCGTCGGTCAGGGGGGTGTCTTTGACTTCGATGCCGTATTTTTTTGCCAGGTATTTCAGCGCATCGACATACGTCAGCTGCTCGTGTTTCATCAGGAAATGAACCGGAGTGCCGCCTTCGCCGCAAGTAAAACATTTGCAGATATTTTTTGACGGCGATACGTAAAACGACGGGTTTTTATCATCGTGGAAAGGGCATAGACCCACATAGTTGACGCCGCGTTTGCGCAACGAGATAAAATCCGATACGACATCCATGATCCTGGCTGTCGACTGAATCCGTTCAACTGTTAGCTGGTCAATCATTCCTGAAGCAAAGATAGCGTTTTTTGCTGTACTCTCGACAAAAATGCAGAAAAGATTTATGAAAGTCGCCATACCTTCCTGTATAAACACGCCGTCGGCATCCGTAAAAATAATAATTATATCCTGTCAAAAAAGATCGCGTTATTCTTATAAAAACACGATAAATAATTATTTAACATATTTATTTTTTTGTTTTTTCGATAATTGTACTACCTTTACCGGTCAACAATTTAACTATCCATGTATGTTAAAAACAGATGCCCTTGTGTTATTGGTCAACTCGCTCTCAAAGACCGAAAAGAAAACTTTCCGGAAAAACAGGAAGATGTCCGCTTACATAGCGTTATTCGACATTATTGAAAAAGAAAAAGACATCTCATCGCAGGATTTGAAATCGAAATTTGAAGCGCAACAGAAAAAAGCAAATTTCAATGTAGCCGTCTCCTATTTGTATAAGCTGCTGCTGAATTGCTTGTTATCGTTACGGGAAAATCAAGACAATCACTATTTTTTGTTTCTCAACATCTTGAAAGCCAAAATCCTGTTTGAAAAAGCCTTGTATGAAGAGGCTTTTGATATGCTTAAATCGATCAAAGAAGAGGCGGCGCGACTGGAGAATTATTATGCCCTGCTGTATGCTTCACGGCTTGAACTGGAATATCTGCTGTTTATCAATTTGCCGAATATCTCGGAAGTAGAACTCTTGAACAAACATTTCAAAATCAATGAAGTATTAAAAAATATCCGAAAAATCAATGAGCAATTGTCATTGTATGAATTACTGAAGCACCGGATCATCTACAAAGGAAATATCCGGTCGGAAGTACAGAAAAACACGCTGGCTGATCTGGTAATCAGCGAGATGAGCATCATCGCTTCGTCCAATATCGATAATTTTGAAACAAAAAAACTGCACCAGCTGTTTCAATCGAACTACCTGATACACATAGGCGATGACAAATCGGCAATCCATTCATATTATGAATTGAATCAGCTTTTTGAGTCAAACAAACATCTCTGGGCCAATCCGCCATTTTATTATCTTTATGCGCTGGAAGGAATACTGGACAACTTGCGAAGTATCCGAAGTTATGACAAAACGAGATACTTTATCGAACAGTTAAAAAATATCGGGTATTATTCTTCGCAATTCCAAGTCAATGTCAAGACACTGATTTTCCTTTACGAACTGTTTCCGCTATTGGATCGTGGGGATTTTAAACTTTCGGAGCAGTTATTGAATCAAAATTATGAGAGCGTTATCGCAAAAACCGACGAACTGAGTCTGGTGCGTCAAGCGGAAGTGGCATTGTATGTCGCACTAATCTATATTGGGCTGCGCAATTTCAAATCTGCACGTAAAACATTGAAAAACATCATTATACGAGGGAAAAACTTTTATGATTTTCCGCTCTACCGCACCATCCGGCTGGTGAATCTGATCATACAATACGAAATCGGGAACGAAGACGTGATCCGCTTTGAAAGTCGCTCCATCAAACGGGAACTGACAAAGACAGAGAAAGCTTACCAAGTCGAGCGCCTGATGCTACATTTCCTGAACAGCCCCATCAAAGGGATGATTAAAGCGCAAAGAGCCAAAATGTGGAAAAAAATCGAGCCCGAACTCCAAACCATCCGCAACAATATCTACGAAAAACAAATTCTGAAATATTTCGACTTCACCGCATGGATGGAATCGGAGTTATGCAAAATCCCGCTACAAGAAGTGCTTGGCTCACGCTTCCTACAGAGCTGAAAATAAAACCTCCCAAATAAATTATCAACTCTTTATCCAATCTTCGCTCTGCGGGCTTTCTTAACCCATACACGCTGTCATTGTCGTCGGTGCTTATTTAACTATTGTGCGAAAATGGGATGCACTTTGGCGGTAGTCTACTCGTTGACCATAACATAAGGGCGTCTGTATTTAACAGACATGGATAGTTAAAATGTTGGCCGGTAAAGGTAATACAATTATCGAAAAAACAAAAAAATCAATATGCTAAATGATTATTTATCATGTATTTATAAAAACAATGCGATATTATTTGAAAGGAAATAATTATTATTTTTGATGAATTTTTGATTTGATTTTAAGCGAAACAAGCGTACATTTGTCTGCAAATCTAATTAAACCGATTGCGAAAAATATGAAAAACACAATTCCTTTTTTCGTCATTATTTGTTTGTTGTTATGGTTATCTGCTTGCCATTCAGAAAGCGGCAAACAGACCTCCGATCCGGTATCCGTCATTTTCGATACGGATATGGGGCCTGATTACGACGATGCAGGGGCGCTGACATTGTTGCATGCTCTGGCCGACAGCGGAGAAGTGAAAATTTTAGCGACTGTTTCGTGTAACCTCGACACGCTGGCCACTCCTTGTATTGATGTGATAAATACGTATTTTGGCCGACCGGAAATCCCTATCGGCGCTCCAAAATCTTCCGGCGTTAACATCGGCGATCACTGGCATGCTGAAAAATGGACGGAAGCCTTGGTCTCCAACTATCCACATACACTCAAAACGACTGTCGATGCACCTGATGCGGTGTCGATTTACCGCCGTATTCTGGCTTCGGAAGCCGACAGTTCGGTGGTAGTGGTCACAGTCGGGTTTCTTACCAACCTCGCCGGTCTGCTCTCGTCCGCCCCGGATGAATACAGCCCCCTGGACGGCAAACAGCTGGTTTCCAAAAAAGTGAAACGTCTGGTGTCGATGGCGGGCGGCTTCCCTTCAGGGAGAGAATGGAATGTCTTTTGCGATTCTGTCGCTTCAAAACTGGCTTTTGAGGAATGGCCGACGCCGATTCTCTTCAGCGGTTTTGAAATCGGCAACAAAATATTGACCGGCAAACGGCTGGTAGCGTCCGACATCGACGAAACGCCGGCCAAGACGGTTTTTACGATCTGTCTGCGACAAGCGGATTTTGACGGACGCATGAGCTGGGATGAAGCAACCGCGCTTGTTGCTGTGCGCGGCGCAGACCGCTATTTCAATACCACAAAAGGCAGGATCATCGTCAATCCCGACGGCAGTAACAGCTGGGAAAACACGCCCGACGGACAGCACGAATATCTGACATGGAAAATGCCTGCCGACGAATTGGCGCAAGTGATTGAAGATTTAATGATGCATGAAAAAGTAAAGAAATAATTGATTTATGAAAAAAATTGTAGTTATCGGCAGTTCCAATACGGATATGGTCATAAAGGCGGATCGCTTGCCTGTGCCGGGCGAAACCATCATCGGCGGACAGTTTATGATGAATCCGGGAGGTAAAGGCGCGAATCAGGCAGTCGCAGTAGCCCGCATGGGCGGGATTGTTTCGTTTATCACAAAAACAGGGAATGATCTTTTCGGCAAACAATCCATCGAGTTATATAATACGGAAGGCATCGGGACGGATTATGTCTTTTCCGACATGCGTGCGCCGTCGGGAGTGGCTTTAATCTCGGTCGACACTTTCGGCGAAAATTGTATTTTGGTGGCGCCGGGCGCCAATGCGACTTTGTCTGTAAATGATATAGAAAAGGCGCGCAAAGAGATTGAAAGCGCCGATCTTTTGCTGATGCAACTCGAGATCCCGATGAAAACGGTGGAATATGCTACACAGATTGCTGTCGCCAAAGGTGTCAAAGTAATCCTCAATCCGGCTCCGGCGCAAGCGCTCCCTGGGGAATTGCTGAAAAATCTTTATATCATTACCCCCAACAAATCCGAAGCAGAATTGCTCACCGGAATCAAAGTGACTGACTGGTCTTCGGCGCGCAATGCCGCTGACATCATCTCGCAAGGCGTAAATACGGTAATCATCACGCTTGGCTCACAGGGGGCGTTGGTGAAAGAGGGCGACAGTTTCTATGAGATTGCTGCCGAAAAAGTGACGGCAGTTGATACGACTGCGGCCGGAGACACCTTCTGCGGTGCATTGTGCGTCGGTCTGTCGGAAGGCATGACGGTGGTGGAAGCCGTAAAATTGGCGTGCAAGGCTGCGGCGATTACCGTCACCCGCATGGGCGCGCAATCGTCGATACCATACAGAAAAGAAATTCTGTAAATTGAGAATAGTAAAATAATATTGACGTATGAAATCATTTATTATTACATTGATTCTGGCTGTAGGCTTGTTGAATTTGACAGGATGCACCGGAGAAAAAACCAGAAAAATTTCGGTGAAAGAATACCGCGACAAGATGAAGGCAGGCTGGATAGGCCAGATTGCAGGCGTATGTTGGGGTGGCCCGACCGAATTTCGGTGGCGGACGAAAATCATCCCTGCCGACCAGATGCCGCAGTGGAAGCCGGAAATGATCAATGATGCTTTCGGACAGGATGACCTCTACACGGAGATGACATTCCTGCGTTCGATGGAACAGTATGGGTTGGATGTGTCGCTTCGCCAGGCAGGGATTGACTTTGCCAACAGCGGCTATCCGCTCTGGCACGCCAACAACGAAGGACGCAACAACTTGCGTAGCGGCATAGCGCCGCCTGATTGCAGTCATCCGAAATACAATGTCCATGCAGACGATATTGATTATCAGATAGAAGCGGACTTTTCCGGACTGATAGCGCCCTCGATGCCCAATACCGTCATTGCGCTGGGCGAAAAATTCGGCCGACTGATGAATTACGGCGATGGCGTATATGCAGGCATCTTTGTTGGTGCGATGTATGCCGAGGCATTCTTTGAGAAGGACGTCGTGAAAATCATCACAAAAGCGCTTGAGGCCATACCCGAAGATTCGCAATACGCCGAAATGGTGCGCGATCTGCTGCAGTGGTATACCGAAGAACCGGACGATTGGGAAGCGACCTGGCAAAAGATCGAAGCAAAATATCACGACAATCCGGATTACCGACGCGTGACTTGCAATGCGGGCGATTTCAACATCGATGCGAAGATCAACGGCGCATATATCCTGATGGGATTGCTTTACGGCAAAGGCGATTTGGACCAAACCATCATCATCTCCACCCGTTGCGGACAGGATTCCGACTGCAATCCGTCGAATGCTGCCGGAGTGCTGTTCACCACGCTCGGTTTTTCACAATTACCTCCGCGTTTCAGCGAAAAATTGGACGAGACGCGCAAGTTCTCACATACGGAATACAATTTCCCTATGCTACTTGACGTATGCGAAAATCTTGCTCGTCAGGCAGTTGTCAAAGAAGGAGGACGGATAGAAAAAGATTCCGATGGCGAAGAATATTTTGTAATACCCGTCCGCAAGCCCGTTTTGTCGCCTACAATGAAGAGCTGGGAACCGTTGCCGGAAGAAGGAAGCCGCTTTACGGAAGAAGAACTGGCAACAATCGCCCCTCATGGATTTCGCGAGATACAGCAGGCGGTCGACAAACTGTTTGAAGGCTGGAAAATCTCCAATGTAGGGCAAGACATGGACCCCGGCTACCGCGAATCTTATCGAGGCAAAAAGGATGTCTTGATGACGCATCCCCAAAGCCGAGAAACGCCCTGTACGCTGGCGCGCGAGATAGAGGTGCCGGGTGCAAAAAAGACGGTACTCAAAGCGCTTGTCAGTTGTCACGACGGCGGTGACTGGGAATTGGTCATCCGCATCAACGGCGACGTGAAAAAGACCGTTACGGTCGGTGAAAAGACGATCGGCGCAGATGGCTGGATGGAAGTGAATTACGACCTGACGCCTTTTGCCGGTAAAACCGTCACCGTCGAACTCGACAACAAAGCCAACGGCTGGTCGTGGGAGGCCGGCTATTGGGCGGGGATAGAGGTAAAATAAGGACACTTTGATAAATGAGATTGGCGTTGTCATTTCAACTGGCAAGCTAGTTTTGACATTTTATTTACTTAATTTAATATCATGTTTATGAAAAAAGTTATGATTTTATGGATGCTGAGCATCTTGACATTTTCATTCACTGCTCTTGCGCAGAAAAATGTAAATGGGATTGTGACCGACCCTAAAGGCGAGCCGCTTGCAGGCGTCAGTATTGCAGAAAAAGGCACTTCCAATGGAAGTATCTCCAATGCAGATGGAAAATTCACGATAACCGTGCCGCAAAATGCAGTTTTGCAATTTTCGTGCATAGGTTATATCACGCAAGAAATTGCTATCGGAGCTCGTGCTTCGCTGTCAATTATAATGGAGGAAGACAACAAAATGCTGGACGAAGTGATAGTGATCGGTTATGGAACGACGACGAAAAAAGAAATTACAGGTTCTGTATCTTCGCTAAGCAGTGAGAATTTTAAGATGGGAAACATTACCGATCCCATTGCGCTGCTTCAAGGTCAGATTGCCGGGCTAAATATTATTCGTCCGGATGGAGGCGATCCCAATGGAGAATTTCAAATTCAATTGCGTGGTGTTACAACCATGCGCGGCGGCACTTCTCCACTTATTGTCATTGACGGTATTGTTGGCGGAGATTTATCGGCGTTAAGTCCCAATGAAATTCAAACCATAGATGTTTTGAAAGATGGTTCTGCCGCAGCAATTTACGGCACTCGTGCTACCAATGGTGTGATACTGGTTACGACCAAAAGAGCCATACCCGAAACAAATAAATTAGAATTTTCGTCCTACATGGCTTTTCAGTCGGTGGACAAAAAGCCCGCCATGCTTACCGCCGATGAATTTCGAGAAGCGCTTACCAAGTATGGCATGGACAACAGCGCCGACCACGGAGCATCTACCGATTGGTTTGATCAGGTTACGCAATCGCCTTTGACTCAAAATTACGAATTGTCTTCTTCGGGCGGCTCGCGGACGCTGAATTATCGTGCGAGCATTGCTTGGACTAAAGATGAGGGGCTTGTAAAGAAAAGCAGCAAAGAAAATTTGAAAACCAGGATCAATATTTCGCAAATGCTTCTTAATGAGCGACTAAAATTAGACTACAATGCGACATATTCAACGGCAAAAAGCGCTTATTCCGACACCTATATTCTGCGTCAAGCGATGTTTCACAATCCTACCGAGCCGGTATATGCCGACGAAAATACGCCTGCCCAATATGGAAATTATTACTATGTAGGAGCGATGGAGTATTACAACCCTGTGGCAATGCTTGAAGAATACGAAGATTCCGGTTTGCGAAAACTGTTTACCGGAAGCATCAATGCTTCACTGTCGATTGTTGAAGGCCTTAAAGCCAATATGCTTGTTTCATTGACCGAAAGCAGCGATCGTTATGGCCATTATTATGGCAGATATTATCCGATAGGTATTGGCAACAACGGTTATGCCGAAACATACAATAATCACGGCAACTATAAATCGTTAGAAACATATCTCGATTACTCGAAATCGTTCAATGACCATAAAATTCAGGCCATAGCGGGTTATTCTTACAGCGAACAGTGGGCAGAATCGTACAGCGATATGAATTATAGCTTTGATACCGACCTGTTTTCTTTCTATAATATAGGTGCAGGCGCAGCTATAAAAAACGGCTTGGCATCCATGTCGAGTTCAAAATCCTCAAGTAAACTGATTTCATTTTTCGGGCGGGTAATGTATAATTATCAGGAAAAATATTTGCTTACCACCTCACTTCGTCGCGAAGGCTCCTCGCGTTTTGGAGAAAACCACAAATGGGGCTTGTTTCCGGGAATAAGTGCGGGGTGGCGTATCTCGAAAGAATCGTTTCTGGAAGGAGTAAAATGGGTAAACGAAATCAAGTTGAGGGCTGGTTTTGGAGTTACCGGTAATCAGGAAATAGGCAATTATCAATCACTAGCAATTTTACGCAAAGGCTCCTCCAATTTCTATTACAATGGGTCGTGGCTGAGCACATATGAACCCGGACGCAATCCGAATCCAGAATTAAGATGGGAGAAAAAGCAGGAATTTAATATCGGATTTGACGCCTCTGTTCTAAAAAATCGGTTAAATGTTATTTTTGATTTTTATAACCGTCGAACAACCGACCTGTTATATTCATACTCCGTGCCGGTTCCTCCTAATCTTTATGGTTCTACGTTAGCAAATGTAGGGACTATCGACAACAAAGGCCTTGAATTTACGGTATCAGGCACCCCTTATTTATCAAAAGATTTTAAATGGGATATAACAGGAACCGTCAGTCACAACACCAACAAACTGGTAAGTTTTTCCGATGATATTTATGCCATGGATGCCCTTAATCTGGGTTATTTTGGCGATGATTTGAAAATCTATACCATGCGTATTGAAGAAGGCTGGTCGTTAGGTAATTTTTATGGGCCTAAATTTTTGGGTTTCGATGGCAATGGAGGCGCCTCATACGAAGATTTAGACGGTGTAGAGGGCATTACCGAAGCTGATTATCAAATTATTGGCAATGCTTATCCTGATTTTCTTTTCTCGTTGCAAAATACGTTCACGTATAAAAATTTCGATTTCTCATTCCTTCTACGAGGATCCGTCGGCAACGATGTGCTCAATCAAACGAGGGTGTATTATGAAGGTCCCGGCTATTTGGGAACGAAAAATATTCTGAAATCGTCTTTCGACAGCGACTATACAGGCGGAGCGTATTATTCTTCCCGTTTTGTTGAAGATGGTTCGTACTTGAAACTTGACAATGCAACGATCGGATACAACTTGTCGCTCAAATCGACTGTATTACCCAAAATAAGACTGTATTTGACGGGGCAGAATCTGTTAACTTTTACAGGATACAAAGGTATTGATCCAGAAATCAGTCTTTCGGGTTTGCAACCTGGCATCGACTGGTACGATTTTTATCCACGCACAAAAACTTTTGTTGTAGGTGCGAAATTAACTTTTTAGTCGTTCAACCATTAATTATCATTATCATGAAAAAGATATTAGTTATAGCCATGGCGCTCTCGGTTTTTTCGTGTACGAATTTGGATGAAACCATTTATTCATCCATTCCATCGGATAAATTTTTCACTACAGAGGAAGAATTTCTAATGAGCGCAGGGCGTGTATATAGCCACTTGCTCGGATACACCCATTATTACAATATTTGGGGAACGATTACCGTTTCGACAGACGAGGCATTGAGCCCGTTTCGTCAGTTCAATCAGTGGGATGACGGTGGTGTTTGGCGCGATCTTCATGCGCACACCTTTACTCCGGCTCATGACAACATTCGTCAAACATGGGAATTTTTATTCACGGGGATATCATTGTGCAATCAAATATTATATGAATTTTCACAGGCTACCCTCGATTTTCCCGTAAAAGAAAGCATGATTGCCGAGATCAAAGTAATGAGGGCATGGTTTTATTTCAATGCTATCGACTTGTTTGGAAATGTGCCTTTTACGATAGATTTTACGGACGTTAGCGTGCCGCTTCAAAAATCGCGCACAGAGGTATTTGCCTTTATTGAACAGGAATTGAAAGAAAATGTGGATCTTTTGGTCGATTCTCCGCTTGCTAATTATGGCAGAGCCACCAAGCCATTTGCATATATGATTTTAGCGAAGATGTATCTTAATTCCGAAAAATGGTTTGGCGCTCCCAAATGGCAGGAAGCCATCGATGCTTGCAATGCTATCATCAATTTGAATACCTTGCAACTGGAAGATGACTACTTTGCCAACTTCAAAGCAAATAATCAGCCTTCAAAAGAAAACATATTTGCCATCGTTTATGATAAAGTATATGCCAATGGCGGCGATTGGTCGCGCCGTTTCCGTTTCCATCAACTGACCCTTCATTGGGAAAGCGTCAGAACATTTGGAATACTAGACGAAACATGGAATGGATTCTGTACGTCTCAAAGTTTTTTCAATACTTTCGATTTGACCAAAGATTATAGAAGCAATATGTGGCTTTATGGTCCGCAAGTAGAATCGTCGGGCGCCCCACTTTTGTGGTATGGCTGGCAAGTTGATTTCACGCCATACGTCACCTCACTTTTCGATATGTCGAATCCAGCCGGCCACAATCAAGGCGTGCGTTTTGCTAAATATGAATACGAAAATGGGCTGCAAGGCGAGTGTATGAATAACGATTATGTGGTGTATCGTTATGCCGATGTTTTACTTACCAAAGGTGAAGCATTGGTGCGGCAAGGCAATGCCGCTACTGCGCTTCCGCTGTTTAATGCTGTTCGAAAAAGAGCGGGGTTGTCTGATTATACTTCTGCAGATCTTACCCTTGATGAAATCTATGCCGAACGGGGGAGAGAATTTGTGTGGGAAGGCTCGCGCCGCCAAGATATGATTCGTTTCGGTAAATGGACAGCCGCTCGCGATTTTAAGGCTGCCGAATCCGATAATCATACCGAAATATTCCCTATACCTGCTCGCGCACGAACGAATAACAGCAACTTAAATCAAAATCCGGGTTATACCGATTAATAATAGATTTTATCTATCGTTTATAAATATTATCCATATGAAAAATACGAAGCAGAAAATCAGCAATTTAATTTTGCTATTTTGCCTCATGGCAATGGGGTGCATGTATGGGTGTTCCGACAAGCAAACCAGTAGCACTCCCGCTACTTTCAGCATCACGAAAGTGCAGCTCCTCGACAAAATCAAAGGCGGATGGGCAGGGCAGACAATTGGCTGTACCTATGGAGGGCCTACCGAATTTAAGTACAACGGAACGATGATTCAGGGTTATACCCCAATCAAATGGCCGGATGGCTATATCAAATATTGGTACGAAAATATTCCCGGACTTTACGATGATATTTATATGGATTTGACCTTTGTAGAAGTGTTCGACAGGTTGGGCATAGACGCTCCGGTCGATTCGTTGGCAATGGCTTTTGCGACAGCGGGATACACACTTTGGCATGCAAACCAGTCGGCGCGATACAATATCCTGAATGGAATCATGCCACCCGAATCGGGTCATTG
>JAISUK010000035.1 GCA_031272075.1 Dysgonamonadaceae bacterium | reverse complement strand
TATAAAGTAGATACCTCCGGCGCCACCGCTTTAGAAACGGAGATAACCAACCTGTTTGTGAGAGACGGTTACAGTGAGATTACTGCCTTTAAATTCACTTATCCAAACACCAACGGTTCTGCTGTCTATAAAGTGGGTGATTCTGTGGAAAAAGGCTTGGTAGTTGCCACCTACAATGCTTCGAAAGCGAAAGAAGAATGTGGTAAGCTGGAAGTATTCACACTGTTAGATGCAAACAGCGGCACGCTGGAACTCGCTAAATATCCTACGGATAACATGATAGCGGCAGAGCCAGTTTTGGCACCCAAACAAGTCACCATGTCTTTCACAGGATTGGGCAAGGTTGTTGGTCTTGATTTTAAGAAAAAATAACTCTAAAGGATAATCACAATATGAAGAATCTGATAGCAATAAAATACGCTTGTGCCTTGACGCTGCTTGTCGGCGTGATGGCGCTTGGCGGTTGCGACAAAAATATTAACGATTTTCAGGATATTACCAGTGTCGAAGCTTCCAACGACGTCTATGTGGACGTCAAGGAACAAACGATACACTATACGCTGGTGCATACTGTCAACGATGGATCGCGACTCTACGATGCTGATACGAAAGAACTGGATACGCTCTGGATTCAATTTCCGGTACATTCCGCCCAGCCGGTGGTCAGCGAAACGAAAGTGAAGTTCTTGCGGGATGACGCCTTGCTCGATGTGTATCGGGCAAAGGAAGGCACCAGCTATGTGCAGTTTCCAGGTGAATTTACCACTAAAACTTCCCTCACCATTCCCGAAGGAGAAACGATTTCCAAAGATTCCGTTTCTTTCGCCTATACCGGCAAATTGTCGGCTTTCAACGGGATTACGGGCAACACCGGGCAACAAATCTATCTGATGCCTTTGCGCATGCTTACTGTGGCAGGTAACGGCACAAAGATCAATTATGACGAACGGGTATGCTATGTCATCATCACCGTGATTCAAAAGATCGGCGTGAAATTCAGCGGCACGGAGACCGATATGGACGGGATGCTCATGAATACCTGGGACTGGAAGATGCCGTTCACGCTGACCAAACAAGCTATAGACAATGACGTAAATGTCTCGCTGGAAGTCAATAATAGCTTGATAAGCAGCTATAACACTAAGAACAAGACGAATTACCCGTCCTCATCCGCCACTCTTCCGACAGTGAACCTGACGATGGGGAAAACGGAATCTTCCGTTGCCGGAACATTGGGACCGGCCAGCAGCAAGCCTTCCACAGCCGGAATTTATCTGGTACCGCTGGAGATCAAATCGGTAACCGGCGTCGATGGAGCAGCTGCGGATAATACCGCCAAAGAGCACTATTTCATCGTCAGGGTGAGCAACCAGGTTAACGACGCCGGACGCACGGTGTCGGTCTATAAGACTGCCTCTGCCGTGGATGCCACCGCAGAAGCAGCATTGGGCGCTAAGCAAACCAACCGCAGCGGCTATGCCGTTGACGTCCGCGAGGCAGCGACCTATCTGACGAAAGCGCCTTATTCGGCAAGCTATCCGGCAATCAACATGGTGACGGACGGAACAGGTACGACCTACTTCACTTCCACGACGGATGATTTCGCGCTGAATGTCGTCATCGATTTGGGCAAAGATGTGAATAACATCTCCGGCATCGAACTCGATGGCTATTCATCCACCGCGAACCGTTTTGCCAAATCCTATGAAGTGGGATATGCCACCGAAGCCCAATTTGCACAATACGAAGAATCGTATATCGGCACCATCGACAACTGCCTCCGCTATGTCTACGTGCAAATCGCTCCGGCGATTCCTTCGGCGCGCTATATTATTCTGCGCAATGTGAAGCCCGCCCTCACCAGCGGCACGCGATATATCGGATGGCTGCAATTCTATGTATATACAAATTAGTGGTTAGTGGTTAGTGGTTAGTGGTTGGAAATTTCTAGCCGCTAACCACTTAAAAAATATGAAACGAGCATGATTTTCAAACATCCAAGCTGATGCCAATAATGACATGCGAGTTCCATACGACCTTTTGAAAACAAATTATTGACGTATGAAACAGTTATTAATAAGCATAAGCATTAGCATCATCATCTGCATGGTGGCGGGCAACTGTTGCCCGTTATCCGCACAGCGTCTTGCCATCGTGGACGGCAAATGGGAACGCGGCGCAGCAGAAACAGTGAAATTCTTCCGCATCCACAACGGCGATCTCGAAGAGTTGGCTTCGTCCAAAATTGGGACCGACAAGCGGTTTGCATTCGCCGTCAATCTGGATGCGGAAGGATTTTACGCCATCGGAGAGATGCCTTCAGCTATCAACAGGTACCTGTTTTACCTGAAACCGGGGGATGTGCTACATGTGACGATCACCAAAGACAGCTACCTGTTGTCTGACGACAACACGCCGGAAAATAAAGAAATGCTCCGTTGGCACAATTTTGTTTTCCCGCTGGAAGACCATGCCGTCTATTTCATGCGGAAAATCAGCAGCTACAAGGAGTTCTTCCCCTTGCTTGAAGAGAAAACGACGGCTTTGCAAAGCTATCCGAAAATTGCTACCGGCAATGCACGGTTCGATGCCGCTTTTGAAGACTTCAAACGGAACGACCTGCTTTTCCTGGCCATCCATTTCCTTCAAACCCCGCGTGTCGTCCATCCTTCGGCAACGGAGTACACGGCATATTACCGTAACCTCTCGCTTCCGGAATTGACGAAAAACACCTCTTTGCTCAGGTATCCCCATGGTGTAAAACTGTTGTTAGACACCTATATGACGCAGATCACCAGAATAGATACTTCCGCCAACGCTGCCGGTAAGACGCCGCGACTGTCGGATGCCATCGCTGCTTTGCTGAAAAAGGAAAATGTGCAATTAGTACAAAACGATACCCTCCGCAGCGAAATTGCTTTGCTTGCTTCCAAAGATTCCAAGACCGGAACGGAACAAAAATTCTCTTCCGGCAAGGACGCGATTGATTTCCGCTTCTCCGATGTGAACGGCAAACAGGTTGCGCTGTCCGACTTCAAGGGCAAAGTCGTCTACATCGATGTGTGGGCGACATGGTGCGCGCCTTGCAGGGCCGAAATACCGCATTTGAAGAAACTGGAATCCGAATACGAGGCGAACGACAAGATCGTGTTTATCGGCGTCAGCGTGGACAAGACGAATGACCTCCAGAAATGGAAAGATTTCCTTATCAAAGAACAGCTGCCCGGCATTCAACTCTTTGCCGGAGATGCTGCAAAAGAACAGTTGTTGGATCCCTACAAAATAACGGGCATCCCCCGCTTCATTCTGGTGGGGAAAGACGGGAAACTCGCTAACGTCAATGCTCCCCGCCCCTCGTCCGAACGTATTCGTGCGTTGCTACAGGAAACGCTTGATTGCGAGGACGCATCACAAAAGTAAAGTTATAATCCCCGTAATGCAGGCGGTATTTTTCTAACGGCAGTGCGCTCCAACTGTTGATACAACCCAACCCCATCTGCACTTTATCGATGCAAACATTCGTCAGCGGCGATTTCGGCACTTCCGGTGAATGGTAGTTGCGTTTGTGGTCGCCCTCGTCCAGGTCTTCGATTGTATAATGCAATGCTGAAGCCGAGAAAGGGGCATCGGCAGCAAACTCCAACGTTTGTCCGAACAGCGAGCGCAAGCGCCACCAACGAAGGTCGGTCTTGGTGCCGGTTTCTTGCGGACGGATATAGGGATAATACTGCTCATCGACAGTTTGTGAATAAACACCCAGGAAGGTCGCACTGTTGCGGTCGGCATAGTTTTCAATCGGACCTCGCCCATAGTATTCGACACATTCAAAGTCGGAAGGCAAAGCAAGTTTCATCCCGAAACGGAACATGTCCGGGATATTTTTCTTCGTTCTGTCGGCTTCAAGTTGCTGAGTGACGCGTATTTCTCCGATGCCGTTGATGACATAATTGAGTGTAAGTTTGGCTGCAACTTCCTTTATTTCATACTGTGCGATCACTTCCACCAGCCCATCGGAAGATTTTTTGTCAAGCGAAAGCAATTTGATCACCGGATTGCGCCACACGCGGTATTTGTTTTGCAGATTCGGACCAAAATCGTTATCGGTAGGCGCACGCCAGAAGTTTGGCTGCAAAACGGCGCCTGCTGCCAGATAGTCGGCGCCTCCCACCCGGTAAGTGCTGAGATAACCCGACGACTTATCAAATTCGATGAAGACATCATCGTTTTTGATTATCAGATATTTCGCTTCGTTGTCTCGAATCGTCAGCGCTTCCGGTTTGCAGTTTTTACATTGCGTGAAGGCCTGCACGACGGGCGTTTCGGGCGTATATTTATTTATTGCCAACTGATTACGTGCAACAACATATCCGGCTGGTAACAAGTATTCGCCATTTTTCAGTTTGAAATTGACATTCAACAGCAATTCCTTGCCCACAGGCACGGTGGCGAGATGATAACCGAGTCGGATACGTTCCGTCGCTTGCGGCGCAGCATGCAATTCAGGCACAATTCCCGACTGAACTTCCAAACCATCGGCAAGCAACGTCCATTCGGCATAGTAGGCCGACAAATCTCGGAAAAAATGCTCATTGAAGATGTCTATCTCGCCGTTTTTCAAATCCACTGCCGTCGCCCAAATAGACTGGTAGTAATAGCCCACCTCGAAGGCATGCGGATTTGGGATGCGGTCGGGACCAATCAGGCCATTGTCGCAGAAGTTGAAATCGTGCGCGTCGTAGTGATTGAAATCGCCGCCGTAGCCGTAGATAGTCTGTCCCTGCTTGTTTTTCCAATGGTTCGACTGGTCGACGAAATCCCAGATGAATCCGCCTTGATAATTCGGGTATTTGCGAATCAACTCCCAATATTCTTTGAATCCACCTTGCGAATTGCCCATCGCATGCGCATATTCGCATTGTATCAGCGGTTTGGAAGGATTGCCTGATGCGTATTTTTCACAACCATTATAATCTAGATACATGGGGCAATAGATGTCCGAGACCTCCAGTTTGGTATCGCGTTCGTATTGAACGGGGCGTGTCGGATCTTCGTTTTTAATCCACTGATAACAAGCTACGAAGTTGGGGCCGAAACCTGCTTCGTTGCCCAGCGACCAGCCGATAATCGACGGATGGTTGTAATTGCGTTGTACATTGCGCTGATTGCGTTCCAAATGCGCTTGTGCGTAGGAGGCGACCTTTGCCAGCGTGCGTTCGTCGTATCCCATGCCGTGTGATTCCACATTGGCTTCGGCCACCACATAAATTCCGTACTGATTACAAAGCTCATACCACAGATTGTCGTCGGGATAATGGCAAGTGCGTACGGCATTGATATTGAACTGTTTCATCAGTTGGATGTCCTGAAGCATCCTTTCGGGAGAGAGGTAGTAGCCGGTATTGGGGTCTATCTCGTGGCGGTTGGCGCCCTTGATGAGTATCGGTTGTCCATTGACAAGCAATTGTGCATTCTTGATTTCCACCTTGCGGAATCCGGTCTGTATTGGTATCACTTCCAGCGTCTTGGATCCATTTTTGAGCGTGGCCATCAGGGTGTAGAGATGGGGCGTTTCGGCAGTCCATTTCAGAGGATTGTCCACACTGAATTGTACCTTGAATGCTGTGTTGCCCTTTGCTTCTTTCGTCGCCACAACGTTGCCGTGACTGTCGCACAGGTCGAATTGCACGGTTCCGGCAGCCGAAAGCGACGCTTCCACTGCCAATGAGCCATTACGGTATTGTGCGTCCAGGTCGGGCGTTACACGGATGTCTTTGATGTAGGAGGCATTGCGTGCATACAGGTAGCAATTGCGCCCGACGCCCGAATAGCGAAAAAAATCCTGGTCTTCGAGGTAGGTGCCGTCACACCAGCGAAACACCTGAAAGGCGAAGAGGTTTTTGCCGGGCTTCACGTATTTAGTGATATTGAACTCAGCTTCCAATTTGCTGTCTTCGCTGTAACCGACATATATGCCATTGATCCACAGATAAATATTAGAAGTGACCGAGCCGAAATGCGCAAAGATCTGCTTCCCGTTCCATCCCGTGGGGATTTCAATCTCGCGGCGATACGAGCCGACATGATTGTTCTCGACAGGTACTTCTGGCGGATTGTTTTTGAACTGATTAGCCCAAGCGTAGCCGATGTTTTTGTAAATCGGATCGCCGTAGCCATTGAGTTCCCAAATGGCAGGCACACGCATTTTGCCCCAACTCTTGTCGTCGAAGGTCGTCTTGAAGAAGTCAAGCGGGCGTTGATCGGAATTTTTCACCCAGAGGAAATTCCAAAAACCCTGAATACTCAAAAAGTTTTCTGAGTTTTCTTTTACTCCGGCTTTGGCCAGTTCAGTGGACTCGTAGGCAAAATAATCGGTGTGCATCGGCGCACGATTGACTTGATTGATTTCGGGATTTTTCCATTCGTCTTTCTGAGCGAAAGCAGCAACGCTAATCATCAAAGCGCTACATAAAAGCAATTTAGGCTTCATAATAATGATTCTATTTATGTTTTTTATACGTCAATAATTTGTTTTTAACAAGGTCGTATGGAACTCGCATGTCATTATTGTCTTCAACTTGGTTGATGGTAAAATCATGCTCGTTTCATACATCCAAAATATGTTTTTATAAGGTCGTATGGAACTCGCATGTCATTATTGTCTTCAACTTGGTTGATGGTAAAATCATGCTCGTTTCAGGCTGGTAAAGATAATGATATTTTATTAATGATTCACGCTAAAGCAAATATTTATTACGAAATAACCGAGTTCGTCATCTATACACAAAATAAAATTTATCTGAAATTGTCAGGCATTGCATGTAATACGGATTTATTATGCTAACTTTGCAGCATTGGGACATTAGATATAACTGCGAAAATGACAGCGCCACCGTCGAAGAGGCCTTGCAACAGATTGATTCCAACGATTACCTGTTGCCTTATCAAACCGATGGCAAGCGTTTGGTAAAAATCGGCGTCGCCTTCAACAGAGCTGAAGGAAAATTGGCTGATTATCAAATTGTAGAGGCGTAGCTCTTCTTACAATTTGAGTTTGATATGTATCTTTTCCAACACGCCTGTGATAAACACAGTGAAAAAGGCGAAGATTGCACATTTCACCAATCCCATAGCGCCTTGCGCCATAAATCCCGTGACATGGAAGCCGGTCAATGTAAAAACAGCGTAAAGTATGGACGGCACCAGGTAGCAAGTCAGTGTAGACGTACCGGCAGGCTTGATGACTTTCATCCATCCGACTTGTTTATGCAGATCCGTCAGCCAATAGAGCAGTAAATAACACAGTACGGAGATGCCTGTACAATAAAACAGCCAGGTCGGTGTTTCTTGTAATTTCGAGATGATCCACCACCGGTTGACGAGGAATCCCAACAGGATGCTCACCACGCCCCCAATCGCCGCACAAAAGATTCTTTTTGTATGATTCATTCCTTTATAATAATGAATCGCCAGCGACAACAGGAGGCCTCCCATCGTGAACGCATGAAAACAGCCGTTGCCGGGAAGGATTCCTGCAAATGCTCCTAATTGTTTATTCGCTGCTCCCATACACAACAGGATAAAGCAAATGTATGCTGCAATAAGCACGGGGAGTTTCTTTCGCGCAAAGAGGTAGATGATTGCACAGATCAGGTAGGTCCATCCGATCAAACCGAGTATTCCCCACCAGCGTGTTCGAAAGACGCCTCCGGAAGCATCGCGGTAGATCACTGCGAGGAAAACAAGCACGCAGAAGGCGGCAATTCGCATGATCTTAAATATGCTTTTCCACGACCGGCTTACGGTTGCGGGATAGTTGTTCCAGATAACGAAAAAACAAGTCACCATCACCAGTGAAAATACCGGTTTACTGATGCCCACTGAGGCCGACAATCCGGCGCCGCTGTTCACGGAAAACAATCCCATAATCAGCAGAGCGACAGAACGAATCAGGATATGTCCGAGCACACGGAGTTTGGACTCTCCTTTCTTGAGACGGCCATCCAGCGCAAACGGAATAGACATGCCCAGTACAAACAGGAAAGCGGGAAAGACCACATCGCTCAATCCCAACATATCTTCGTTGAAGGCGGCATGTTGCATCCAATGCGGAACGCCCTTTACACTCCAGAGGTCGTTCACAAAAACCATCAGGAGCATGGTGATCGCCCGGAACGCATCAATAGAGACGATCCGGGCGGAAGTGGCTGAAGAATGATTCATCGTGTTGAAAATGCTGGATTCACCATTTTATTTTGACATGACAGCTTGCCAAACTGCTTTCCGGAGCGTACCGGCAGCATCGTCGCCGTCGTAATCCCAATACATCATGCCTTTCATCCCTTTGGCCAGCAACCATTCGCCTTTGAGGGCGATGCTCTTGTCGTTGTCGTAACCACAATAGTATTGGCCGTTGTAAGTAACGTAGGGCACGGAAGCCGCAGCATCCCAGTTGTCAATCTTATACGACTGTTGGTCCAGTTTTATGATGTCCTTGTAATTGATGGCGCCCGGTGAAGTGGAAAACGAACGTCGGCCATAAAACGGGACGCCCAGCACCAGTTTGTTGGGGTCCATGCCTGCATCGAGATAAGCCTGGACGGCGCGTTTGCAGTCGGACACGCCTGCGGGGTATTCCAATCCCGATTGATGATGCGGCGCTTCGTCCAGATCGTAGGTCATGATATTGACGAAATCGACATACGGAGCGACGGCAGCGATGTCGATATAGCGACTGCCGCCGGCGACAGCCTGTTTGTCGTTGCAGTATCCCGCGTAGGTAAGCAAATACTTACTGCCCAGCGTTTCGCGCAGTTGAGCCATCAGCAAAACATGATTAGCGACATCGACAGCCACGTCATAGACGCCGGTTGACCACGTCAAGCCCGGAAATTCCCAGTCCATATCAACACCGTCGATGCCCCATTCCTGAAGAAACGCTTTACAGTCATTCGCGAAGGCTTTCCGGTATGCGTCTGATTTAGCCAATACGGAGAAACCGCCGCCTGTGGTACTGTTGGTAAAAGAAATGCAGATCTTCAGATCGGGATTTGATTTTTTTAATGCTGCAATCTGTTGAAAGCGCGATTCATCGCCTTGCAATACAAATCCTTTATAGACGCCGTTGTCTACAACAGGTTCTGCGAAAGCGTAATTGAGGTGCGTAAAATAGTCCGGATTCGGAACACTCGTCCCATAATAGGTGACATACGCCAGCGCCACGCGGCCATCGATCTTTTCGGCCAGGCTGCCTCCTCCGCTTCGGATACCGGTTTCGTAATCATCGCTATCGCAGGCAGCGAACATACCCAGTGCGACAAATGCCACAGCGGTAAACCATTGTTTCATTCGATAGTTGATATCTCTGTTCGAGCGGAATTTGTTTCCATTGTTACTCAATATCCTTCCCTTGAACAAGGGAATCTTCTTAAATGTACTCATAAATTATTTATATTTAAAATTTTCTGTTTCAGTATTTTTGTATATTTTTCTCAGGTCGTGAGCGTTATAACTTTCTTTCAAATCATACAACTCGGGAATATTAAACGACTTCAGGGTTGTCAGGTAAAATTCCGGCATTTTCTGCGGCAAGACAAACGCTTTCGTCGTTGATCCATCGTCGTTGACATAAGCGAAATAGGGTCGACCGTACAATCCGTCGTCACGTTTCGAGGCAAAGGCGAACCAGCGGGAATTGCCGCTCCACGAATGATAAGAATCGGCATTCTCACCGTTGGTTTTTTCCATTTTGTCAATCATCCCCGTTTCCAGATTCAGCAGCCACAAATCGGTTTCGACATGCCAGATCGGGAAAGTGCCGTAGTCGGACACGGCAAAAAGCAAGAATCGTCCGTCCGGAGAGCATTTCGGGAAACTGACCGATTTGCCTACTGCTGCGGCATCGAACACCAGTCGGACACTATCGCCCAATTCGCCGGTCGAAGGATCGAAAGCGATGGAATACAAATCATAATGCACCTGCAACGTACTGTCCGGTTGCGGCAAATGCGGCGCACGACAGAAATAGATCGTCCGGTTGTCGGCAGAGAAGCAGGGGAATGTTTCCTGGAAATCTTCGCCGGTGATACACGGCCGATCGGAGACGGTGTTGTTTTCAAAATCCAGCAGAATCAGATTGCTGCGACTGTCATATACTTCCAGATGTTTGTCGGGAAGTGCATGCAGAATCGGCACAATCTCGGCAGTTGTAAAAATGCCGAATCTTCCGTCGGAAGCGATTTCGCCATAGACGGCAGCGCCTTCTGTTTCAGGCGTTTTCGTATTGATTTTCCGCAATCGACCGTCGAAAGCATAGATTGTCCCGCCGTTTTTCCCTCGCAGGTGCATAAACGAAGCGGGCAAAGCTGCATGATTGACCGTATGACAATTCATACAAGCGCGGTCGGTGATATTATTGTCGCCCAACACGCGTGTCGAGAACGATTGGAGATCGCGCTCTTCGATCCTGATTTTGTTCCAGACTTCATAAGCAGGTTCTATCAATCGGTAGCTCAAATACCGATCGATCGAATCCTTGGCGACAGTCCATAAAAACGGTAGATAACCGAACGATTTTCCCTTTCCATCGGCCTTGACATACACTTCCAGGGTATTGCCTTTTTCCTTTTCGAGCAGCTGTTTCCATTGCTTTTCAGGGAAACGGATCGTGTTGGAAGAAGCCTGGAAAACATACTCCTGTACGCCTTTTATCTTCACCGTAAACGAACGGACGTCATCCATTTGAAGCATAAAATTCAGCGGCGCGATGTTGCAGGGGATGGTGATATCGGCATAATCCGGAAAAACCGGAGGCAACTCGGAGAGCTGTTCATAAGATTGGGAGAGATTGGTACAGGAAAAGCAGCACACAGACAACAAAAGCCGCCCCAGCGATCGCATCATTCCCGTCAAGGGATGGCGTCGAAACCACAATTCCAAACCAAAAGCGCTACGTATGTTTGCAGGTATCATTTCAATTGAGCGTAAAAATAATAAAACCAATAAGTATCGCCAAACGACAAGCGCATTTTCCCACTGTTTTGACCATCGTTCTCGAAAGCGGAAAGAAATTGATGTCCCCTACCGACTGTTTGATCATCAATATGATAAAACGATAGATTTTGGACATAAGCCGCATCTTCCTCTTTGAGGTTCATCAACATGGCTTCACGATAGATGGCCGGAGGATTGCTGCCGAAATTCGGCAGATAATACCGGTCATAATCGACTTTAAACTGCTGAATATCCTTACGCAAAAGGTCATAACACAACAAATAGTCTGCTGCAATTTTGTTTTCCGGTGCACTTTCGAGCAAATTGACCAGCGAAGTATGCCAATCATTCGTCGAAAACAGCGTATCTTTTTGCGGATAAACGATCGGCTCATTGAGGCAACTTTGCGCTTTTGCCCAATCGCGATGAAAAAGCGTGCGGGACAAGAGGTACAGAAACTTATCGGAAGCCTGATAATCGCCGCTGTGACGAGTGATTTCGGCCAATCGGCGCGCCATACGCGATGAGCGCTGATTCGGCGAAAACAACATCCCCAGCATCGCCGAATGTTGCGCTTGCGCCAAATCGCCGCAAACGAGCAAAGCGTCGACGCTGGCCATCATTTGGGTATAGGGGATGGTTTCGTTCATTTCCAGAAACAGTCCGAATTGAGCCGGCTGATAGCGTTTCAGCAGTTCGTCGGGCAAACGTCCTTCGCGTGCAGCAGCCAGATTGCCGTAATATGCGCTCAAGTAAGTATTGTGTTTCGGATGAGCAGTTAAACGTTTTACTTGGCCCCAATGCCCGAAATAGGCTTCAGAAAGTAGTGCAAGATGGTATTCCCTGCGAAAATCAGAGGCAACATACATCCCCGATACGCAAAGAATTACGGCAACGGCATACAGTATTCCACGTTTGAGGTTCGAGCAAGCGAATATGATTGCCGCCAGCAACGCTGTTTCGGTCACAAAAGGGATAAACGGAATTTGCCGTAGGAAATACGGGTTAAAGGGATATAACCATGTTTGCTCCATTGTGAGCAGGTAATGATAACTGGCAACGATCGGAGTTACAATACTCACAACCAGTATCATTATCACAAAAAAACCGTTTCTTCGATGTCTTGTCTCAAACAGGATCAACAGCAAGGAAAGCAAAAGAAAATGCGATCCGAAAGCCACGTATGCGACTACCACTGCAAAGCAGGCAACTATCAGTCGGACGTTTGTCTGGCAAATTCGGGCAACCGCCACAAACAGCCACACGGACAGCGCCGCACCGATCGTCATCGACAGCGGATATTCCAATAAACACGACAAAGCCGCTTCTGCTGCAACAGGCAGCAGAGCGACTATATCGCTGTTTTTTATTTTGCAACGAATCAGAGCAAGCCGCACGCCCCACCAGAGGACAGCCAGGACTAGCAAAAAGACCACCGCAGCGCCGCCTGTCAGCAGAAAAAACTGCGTCAGGTAATCGCCTGCAAAGGCGGACAGGACGGCAGGTTTTTGCAAATATTCCGACCAATCGCCGCTAAACAGCAGCAATTGTTCCTTGAAATGTTGGGTATAGGGGCAGGCAAAAAAATACCAGACTCCGATGATTACCGGCAACAGACAAGGCAGGCCATAACGACAAACTTTCTTCATTGCAAACCGACCGTCATTATTCTTTCACCTTATAAAAGAAATAGTAACCGTCGTCATCCCAATCCCCGGCTCCTGTATAGCGAGCGGGATGATAGATCACGAGATCCGTCTCCGAAATTTTCAATATCCAGTATTTGAAGCCGTTTTTGGCATATCCGTCGTAAGCTTTCCCGATAGCGCCAATGGTGGTGATAAATTCACCATTGACCATGGCTTCGGGCGATTCGTGCGTATATGCCCAACTGCCTTCTTCAATTTTGGTTCCGGTATTCGTATAGGTGGTCATTTTGTGTCCATCATATTCAAATACCATGGTTTGTTCACGAACCGATGTCGGGATATTATCCTGCCACCACTTACCGACTCCGGGAGTCAAGTCCGCATAGTACTTCCACGCGCCATGCGCACCTTCATAAGCGATATCATTCGCGGTCTGGAATGTCCAGGTCTTTTTTGCCGACTTGTCCGCTTTGTCTTTGGCGCCCGACAGGTAGTTGTCGTAAATATCGAAGACATTTGTGACGGTTACCGGGAATTTCCTGGATGTTACCACTTGATTTTCGGATACGCCCACATAATAGATTTCGAACTCGCCGTTTGAACCGTAAATAATCGTATCGTGGTCGGTAGCGATGATTTTGTCACCTGTACTTGTACCGACATGCCAAACGCCGCCGATATCCGGTCGGCTGTTGTGAATCACTACATACTGGTCGCCTTCCACTCTGTCGTCGCTATTGGGGATAGGTTGAGTAACCGACAGTGCTGCATCGAGTTCCGTTTGGCTGATCGAAGCGCCTGCTTTGTTAAATTCTTCCCTCAACGATTGGTCTTCTATGGGATTGCAAGCAATGCCCAGAAGTGCGACCATGAGCATAAATATCAATGATTTGATTTTCATACGTCAATAATTTTTTTTATTTAATTTTTTAAAGGTCGTATGGAACTCGCATGTCATTATTGTCATCAACTTGGATGTTTGAAAATCATGCTCGTTTCATATTCCTAATTATTTAGTGTCTATTACATATTATTCCAATCTTTAAACAGCGCTTCTGCGCCCCAACCCGGATTCTGTTCCAACAAGCCGTTGGACAAGTCGATTTCCGTCTGGGGGATTGGCCAATAGCCCTGTGTCTTTTGCAGGCGTGCTTTGTAGTCGAATTGTACCATTGGCACCACCTGAGCGGCGTTTACCAAAGTGAATCCCGTTTGTTTGTTCAGAGCATTGCCCGCTTCTTCGAGCGAAGGACCCGACCAGCGAAGCAAGTCGAACCAGCGAACAGCCTCGAAGGCCAGTTCATAGCGACGTTCGTTCTTGATGGCATCGAGCGAATAAGCTACCGGTGCCAGGTGCGAACGGGCGCGTACGCGATTCAATCCGGTGGCATCTTCTTTCAATTCCGACTGCATAAGCAAGACATCGGCAAAACGGATGATGATCAGATCGGCAATTTGATTCAACGATTGCGAAACCACGCTTGGCGCGTCGTCGGGAAACAGTTGGAGACCAAAAGAAGTAAAACTGTTGTTGTAATACGAAACGATGTTGATGTATTTTTTCTGGAAGTAACCGGTCTGTTCGTAATAACGTTTTGAAACGGTATAGTCCGGTTCATCGCTCGACAACTTCCGATCACTGAGCAGCACTTTCCCTGCATTGTTGGGATCCAGGGCGTTGTACGACCAGATGGAGCCTTTCAGACGCGGATCTTCTGTCGCGCCATCGATATAGGTCTGTCGCGCCGACCAGGTTTTCCATTCCTCTACGAATGCCGGTGAAACAGGGCCTGCTCCCCAGCCGCTTCCGAAAGGATAACTTTCCGACACGCTGTAATCGTCGGCTGAAGGCGAGAAGAATTGCGATACGGTATTGCTGTACCAGGTATACGTCCAGCTATTGCCTTTCAGTTTGAATTTATGGGCAAACACTGTTTCGTCCGCATTGAGGCCTTCCCATTGCAGGTTGTTGTTTACTACATATTTATAGCGATAACCGGCCGTATTGTCGTTGGTAGCGCTGTTGGTATATCCCCACAGGTTGCGCTGATCGCTCACCAGCCGATGCCCCGAATTGTCGACGCAGTCGTCGATCCAGGCAATCACCTGTTGTTTGGTGATTCCGCCGGGCAGTTCCGACTTGGCATAACGTCCTGTGTAGAAAAGGAATACACGCGCCATAAATGCTTCGGCCGCATATTTCGTCACATGTCCTGCCAGCGACACATTGCCCATATAGCTGGTAGCGGGCATCAGTTCGATCGCATTTTTCAAGTCGGAAGCGATCTGTCCGTAAATATCGTCGACAGAAGCACGTTCAAGTTGTTCCATATCGGTTCCGAGACGCAACGGCACACCTCCGAAAACCTGAGCCAGTTCATTGTAGGCATACGCCCTCAGGAAATAGACTTCGCCGAGATGACGATTCTTTTCCGCTTCGCTTGCCCATCCTTTGTAGTTTTCAAACGCTTCGAGCGCTACATTGGCGCGGTAAATCAATTGATAATCGCGCGACCACAATCCCGGCACCCAATTGTCACCTTCATTATAACCGATATAGAGGTTGAGATTGGTGTACATCAAGAAATTGGTTGCACAGTTGTTGGATCCGGACAAGTTGCCTCCGAGACATTCGTCGCCGGCCAATTGCGCGATATAGATTTGCGATGAGATTTCAGGATCTTGAAACAGCATCCGCGAATACACACCCGCGAGCAGTTCGGCGGCTTCCTGGTCGGTAGTCGGATAGTTTTCGCTTGTCTTTGTCGTCAGCACATCGGGAGTGAGAAAATCTTCACAACCGACCATCGTTCCCAATGCTAACAGTAATATTGCTAATTTTTTCATGAGCTTTTGAAATTAAAATTTAATATTCAGTCCTACCATATAGGTACGTGCACTTGGATAGAATCCAAGGTCGATACCTTTTGTCCATGAATCGCCTGCACTGTAACCGATTTCAGGATCCATGCCCGAATATCCGGTAAAAGTATACAGGTTTTGCGCCGTCACATACAGTTTCAATTGCTGAACCGGAAGTTTGGTCAACAACCTTTTGAAATCGTAACCAAGGGTTACATTTTTAATTTTCAAATAGTCGCCGTCTTCCACATACAGATCCGACAGGTATCCCCAGTTGGTACTCGAAGCCGATGCCAGTCGCGGATAGCGGTTTGAAGTGCCTTCGCCATGCCAGCGATTGAAGATGTCGGTCGTATAGTTGTTTTGCGGTGAAGCGACAAAGTCGCGGTAGCATTTCATGATTTGCTGCCCGAACGCGCCGTAGGTTGTCACGGACAAATCAAGGCCTTTGTAACCGACATTGAACGAGAAGCCCATTGTCAGGTCGGGATGCGGATTCCCAATCATGGTGCGGTCGTCCGGCGTAATCTCGCCATCGTTGTTGGCATCCACCCAAATCACGTCGCCGGGGGCGGGATCGCCTAATTTCGCACCGGGATAATTGTCGATCTCCTGCTGATTTTGGAAAACTCCGGCTGTCTTGTAGCCGTAGAAATAGCCCATCGGTTTCCCTTTTTCCATCCGGTAGGCTTCGGGAGCGGTTCCCCAAAGCACACCCGATTTGCCGTGGAAATAGCCGTCTTCGCTCGCTATCTTGGTGACTTCGTTTTTGTTGTACCCCATCGACAGGTTGGCGCCGTAATAGAAATCTTTCCCGATTTCGTCGCTCCAACGGAAGATAAATTCAAATCCGGTGTTTTTCACGTCACCCCCATTGGCATACGCCGGACTTGCTCCCAAATAAGTCGCAATGGCAGGCGTAACGAGCCAGTCCATGGTTTTACGCTGATAGGCATCAAATTCCACACTGAATCGATTTTTCAGGAAGCGGGCATCGAAACCGATATTGATCATCTGCTGCGTTTCCCATTTCAGATCGGAATTGGTCAGGCGCATGGGATAAGAACCTACGGCGGCGTCTCCCATCGAATTGCCGAAAGGATAGCCATTGCTCAGTCCACTTGTACTGATCAGCGCGAGGTGCTGGTTGGACGACACGCTGCAGTTACCGTTCTGTCCGTAGGAAGCGCGCAGTTTCAGGAAATTGATCGCTTCACTGTTCCAGAAATCTTCATTGCTGAGCACCCAGCCGGCAGAGAACGAGGGGAAATATCCCCAACGATTGCCGGGAGCGAACACCGAAGAACCGTCGGCACGCATAATGAAGCTCGCCAGATATTTTTCATTGTAGTTGTAATTAATTCTGCCGAAGACCGATACGATGCCGCTTTCGCCATAGGGAGAACCGGTCAACGAAGTGACGGTATTCAATCCAGGCACGTTAGAAAGATAGGCGTGCTCGAAATCGGTAAATGACGATTCGGCATTGGTTCCGCTGATCGACTCGCCGTAACCCGACTTTTCAACACTCTGGCCGAGCAGGATATCGAAATTGTGCAGGCCATAATCAAACACATAGTTCAACGTATTTTCCAGCGACCAGGAATGGCCTGTGCTTTCCGACTGGGTAACGCGATCTTTGCCGTCACCGCCCAATGTTTCCGTCAATTTCGGATAAGCTGGCACATACGCGCGATACGACGACGCGCCGAAATTATAACCGTATTGAAGGCGGTATTTCAGATTCTTGATCGGCTGCAATTCGGCATAGACGCTTCCGCTGAGCGCATACGACTTGGAGATATTCTGGTTTCCGGAATAATCCATGTAGGCGATCGGGTTTTTATTTGCGCTATTGGAGACATCCCAGCTGTAACCATCGTTTTGCTGATCTGCGTACAGATAGTAGTTGCCATCGGGATTCAGCACGTGCATCAGCGGGCTCATTATCAGCATGTTGTGTACGGTATTCCAGTAAATATCATCACGCGGCACTGTGCCGTGCATTTGTTGATAGCGATAATTCATTGTCTCGCCCACTTTGAATAAATCGAAGTCGTTCCGTTTGTATATCACCTGTTCGGTATTGATACGCACATTGATCTTTTGCAGGTTCGGCACGGCATTCGGAACTCCCATTGTCGCTTCCTGGGTCAGATAGGTGCCGCCCATGGAAGTGCGCGTGCGGTCGGTTCCGCTCGTGAAATTGATCGAATGGCTTTGGATGGGTGCATCTTTGTTCACGATTTCTTTCAACCAATTGGTTCCTTTCCATGTCCCATCCTTGATGGCAGCCAAATCCCATGACGGCAAGTAATTATTCCAGTTGAATGCGGGCAGCCCGTTGATAACCTGGGCTTCGTCCTGAATGTACATGTATTCCTGGGCATTGAGGATGGTGGGAATCTTGTACAGGTTTTGCACACCGTAATACCCGTCGTACGAAATCTCAAATTTCCCTTCCTGGCCTTTTTTGGTGGTGACAAGAATCACGCCATTGGCGGCTCTCGCTCCGTAAATTGCTGCAGAAGCGGCGTCTTTCAATACGTCGATCGAAGCAATATCATTCGGACTCAATCCGTCGATGCCGCTTACCACGCCATCCACAATATAAAGTGGCGTATTCGTTCCGTTGGTACCCAGACCACGGATGTTCACCTTGTATCCGTCACCTATGAAACCACTGGTTTGTGTGATTTCGACGCCCGGCGCCTGACTCTGAAGCGCGCCCAGGATGTTGGGTGTATTCAGTTTGGCGATGTCTTCGCCTTTCACCTGGACGGTAGCGCCGGTCACCAGTTTCTTCTTTTGCACGCCATAACCGACCACCACCACTTCTTCCAATAATTGGGAGTCTTCGTTCAAGGTGATCGCCAAGGGACTGTCGGAAACGGCTACTTCCAGCGTCTCCATACCCATATACTTTATTACCAGCGTTTTACTGATCTCGCCTGCGGGAATTGACAACGTGAAGTCGCCGTTCGAGTCGGTAACAGTACCGATGCCGGTACCCTTCAACAATACACTCGCTCCGATCACCGTTTCGCCCGCAGCATCTTTCACCGTACCGCGCACGGTTTTGGACTGACCGAGCATCAGCATCGGGGAACAAAGCAACAACAGCAATAATCCTATTGCTTTGAAGTTTTTAAATTTTTTCTTCATACCATAAAAATTTTAGTCTTTTAAATAACACGTATCATCCTGAGGATGATCAATAAACATTTTTTGTCACCAGATCGTTAAACAGTGACGCTATCTTGTCGGTCACCACTTCGATGTATGCCGATCCTTTTTCCGCCGTCGATTTTTTCGGATTGCCCACGCCGGTATCTACCGACGTCTTCGACCAGTCGCGGGGTATCCATCCCGTCTTGTCGTTCAACGACTGAAGGTTAAACGGACGGCTGTCGCCATTGCCGGCAGCCGCCAGGTTCACCAGTTCGGGGCGATAGTGGAGCATCACGGAAGTCTCCTGCTCGCCGGCATGATCGTCGAAGCGCTCTTCGAAGTAATCGGTGCGAGGTACAACGGCAAACCAGTCGCAATTGACGATAAGCATCTCCGGATAATCAAATACCAGATCGCGTATCATGGATTTGAAGTTGTTCCCCCCATGTCCACTCATGATGACAAAGATGCGGAATCCTTGAATGAAGAGCGATCTGACTATGTCGTTCAACACGGCTTTCTGCGTTTCAAAACGGGCATGGATACAAAAAGGAAGTTGAATCTGTCCCGGATTCTGAGCGCCCAGCGGGATCGGCGGAAGTACCATCCCCCGGATGCCGTAAGTCGTCCAGGCCTTTCCGACAGCATCCACGGCGACGTCATGCGCCAGGTAGCAGTCGGTCAGGTAGGGCAGATGGTAGTTGTGCGGCTCGGTCGACCCCCATGGCAACACGACGTATGAATACGCCAAGTCTTTGACACGTCCGTAATTTTCTACCAACAGATCGACAGGCAGTTTACCGTCCATAGCCGATTACAATTTGGAAGTACGTTTTTTGTATTCCGCAAGGCAGGCATCCAGCCGTTCATGCGCCGTAGTATCTCCAGGCACATTGTGCGACGGGTGGATATACAGTTTCACGCCTCGGTCGGCGAGGATTTCGGCAACCGTCGTAATCGTCATCCAAACCAGTGTCACGAAAGCGAGTGTGGAGAGCGGGCCGACTTTATCCTGGTGATTTTTCAATACCACCGAAGCGTCTACTACCGGCACGCACGAATCGACCACGATGTCAGCGATCTCAAAAAGCGTCTTGCCGCTCGGATGGCGAGTCGTCTTGCCTTTGGCTTCTGCCGCCGATCCATAAACAATCACTTTCATACCCAGTTCTTTGGCGCGTAAGGCCACGTCGATGTTGACATTGTTGATGCCGGTATGAGAAAACAGCCACATACAATCGTTCTGATCAAAATTATATGCTTTCATAATGGCATTTCCGTAGCCTTCAGCGCGTTCCAGAAATAGAAACTGATGTATTCCCATTTGTCCGTTGATGCCGGTAAAAAATGTCATCGGAAGTTCTACCATCGGGTGAAATCCCACAAAACCGCCGATGCGTGGATACATTTCTTCAATGGGGATTGTCGCGTGACCACACCCGAAAGTATGCACCCAATTCCCTTTTTCAATGCTATCCGCCATGGCGGTCGCAGCTTTTTTGATTTGTTCCAACTGCGTGTCTTCAATTTTTTGCATAATGCCTCGGGCATTTGCCAACCATTCTAATGCTAACATATTGTTTAGTTTAAAATTTAATGTTTAATTGTTAAAAGATTTAATTATATAATGTTTAATTATTAAATAAATTAAAATTATTTCTTTGTATATCGTTTGGCTACCGGCAAAATAAGCATCATCGCCACCACTGCCGCCGCCAAAGAGAAGGGGAAATAACCGTAACGTCCTGTGTCGAAAAACATCCCAACCGCCTTGTTGAAACCGAATTGTCCCAACAATGCGATGAAAATGGCAATCGAAAACGCCGTACCAGAGAGGTTCTTAAACATCCCTCCCAGATAATTGAATACCACGGGATAGGTAGCTCCAACGCCCAGACCGATAAGCGCCATCGCTGTATAAATCAGCATCACATTGTGTGAAAAACCCAGCAAAGCGACCCCTGCCAACGCGATGGTCAGATAGAGGTAAAGCGTGAGACTGTCGCCGGTCTTTTTCATGACAAATCCGAGGAAGAACCGTCCGAACAGCATGCCGATCGTAAACCATGTCAAGGATAGTGTCGCTATATCCGTCGCCATTTCTTGTGAGTTTTCCAAGAATTTGACGGTAAAATTTCCGCTCGCCCCTTCAAAGCCGCTCTGGAAAAACAGCAGCAATGCAAACAGCAGCAATGCCGGATATTTCAGCAGTCCGAAGGCGGTTTTCACAGAAACACTCGCTTGCGGTTGCGCCTGTGGAAAACGAATGAACAGGAAAAACACGATAAACAGCGCCATGACAACCGAGATGCAGTTCAGCGGGACAATGAAATTGCCTGCGGAAAAATAATTCAACAGCGTCCACAACAGCGCACCGATACAATAGAAAGCACCCAATACACTCAGACGCATGCCGCGTTTCTCGTCGTCGTAGATGCTTGCCACCAGCGCGTTGGTCTCGCCGTTCAAAATGCCGCCGCCGATGCCGAGCATCACCATGGAACCATGCAAAAGCCGGATATCCGAGAAGACCGCCAATCCCTGGATGCCTGCCAGCGCCAGCAACGACCCGACAATCAACAACCATTTGTAGCCGAATTTATCGACTACCGGACCGAAAATCACCGTGCCGATGATGATTCCGATCGACAGCGATGAGGGCAAAGCATTCGCTCCTTCCCCCAACTGCGACAAGACAGGGCCTAATGCCAGCATGGTCACTCCGAAAAATGCCAAACCTGCACAAGCCGCAATAAATACCATTCCTTTTTTATATCCCATATTTATAATTATTAATTACGAATTAACTAGCCACGAGCCACTAACTCTCAACTCCTCCCAGTTTTCCGGCTCCATACAGTCCTGCATCGCCTCCCAATTGCGAAGCGACAAATTCCACCTGCGCGACGGCTATCGGCTGCGCCCAGCGACAGGCTTCCGCCTTGATGCGCGGGAGGAACTTTACTGCCGGACCAAAGATGCCGCCACCCCAGACAATGATCTCAGGGTTGAGGAGACTGACCATGTTGGCAGCCGCCATTCCCCACAACTGTATGGCTTTGTCTATTACCGCACCTGCCAGTGGATCTTCAGCATCGTAAGCGTCAAAGACTTCGCGGGCAGTGATGCAGTCCGGATCATATTGATGCAGTATGCTTCCCTTGTATTTGCCTTCCCCGATCAATCGCAGGGCGCAACGAGCAATCCCATTGCCGGAAGCATTGCTTTCAAAGCACCCGTATTGCGGATAGTCGGCTTCATACTGCATGTTCAATGCCATCCAACCGGCAGCACCGGTGATGTCCGCATGTCCGTGCAGGATGCGTCCGTCAACCAAGATGCCCATGCCGATACCCGTACCGACAGCGACAAAGACTGCATTTTCGGCGCCTTTGGCTACACCTTTCCAGGTCTCGCCCAGTATGTAACAAGTGCGGTCACTGGCCACACGGACTTTCACCCATTTGTTTTTGATGTAATCTTCGATTTCTTTTTGAAGTGGATAATGTTCCCAGCCGGGGATATTCGGCGCCCAAACCAAGCCTGTCTTGCTGTCCGCGATGCCCGGCACACAAATGCCGATCGTTTCGAGGATTTCGACATTCTGACCCGACAAACTCATCAATTCATCTATCGTCTGCAAGACCAGACGACCCACCTCCGCACCCGATCGCTTTTCCAACAAATGCGCTGTTTTACACAGAATGGCGCCGTCGTTGTCAAACAACGCGCTGATTATTTTGGTACCTCCCAAATCAATACCCATTGCTGCCATGATATTCCTCGTTTATGATTATTGTCTTTTATATTCACATTTCTTGTATGATAACTTCCGGTAGTTTTTATCGGAAAAATTGAATCCGACTCGAAATGAGTTTACAAATATATATAATTTTTTGGTGAACAAAACATCTTTCGCACTTTTTTTTATATATTTCCCATATTTTTTTATTATTCCTTCTCAAAACGAGTTGAATTTGTCATACATGTTACATAATACAGGTTAGTGGTTAGTGGTTAGTGGGCAGCCACTACCTACTTTTTATCTTCCCAAGCCAACGCGCTGGCGCCCAGGATGGCGGCTTCCGCATCATTCAGAGAGGAAAGCAGCAATTTCGTTTTACCTTTATACATGGTGAGGGTATGCTTGTCCATCGATTCTTTGACGGGATTCATCAGGCGTTGTCCGGCGCGAGCCAAACCGCCGAAGAGGATGATGGCTTCCGGGCCGGTGAAAGCAATAAAATCCGCGAAAGCCTCTCCCAATATTTCTCCGGTATAATTAAACACTTCTGCTGCCAACTGATCGCCTTTTTCGGCTGCATCAAAAACATCCTTTGAAGTGATTGGGCGGTCGATAATCTCGCGCAACAGACTGGGAGTGTCTTTTTTACATTCCAGAAATTCGCTTGCTGTGCGTGCTACGCCCGTTGCCGAAGCGTAGGTTTCCAAGCATCCCGAACGTCCGCAACCGCAAGGGCGACCGTTGTAACGACGTGAAATGACATGTCCGAGCTCGCCGGCAAATCCGTCGTGACCGGCCACCAATTGACCGTTGCAGACGATGCCGCTGCCGACGCCGGTACCCAGGGTGATCACAATAAAATCGCGCATACCCCGCGCAGAGCCATACGCCATTTCGCCGATAGCGGCGGCGTTGGCGTCGTTGGTGAGACTGCAAGGCAATCCGGTCTTTGCGCTGACGAGTTGCGCCAACGGCACCACCTGGTCTTTCGCCCAAGGGATGTTGGAAGCATTTTCCAAAGCACCGGTATAATAATTCCCTGCCGGGGCGCCGATGCCGATGCCTTTGATTTTGCCTGTCATTCCCGAATCGGCAATCATGGCATTGACTGCGGTTCCCAACGCTTCGACATAATCTTCGCCTGTCCGGTAGCCTGTCGTTTTAATTTCTCCTCTATATATAATACTCCCCCTGGCATCCACAATGCCGAAAGACGTATTGGTACCTCCCATGTCGATACCGATCACATACGGTTTATCCATCGTTTTTAAGAATTATAAAATGATAATTTACATGGCAAAAATATAAAGACTTATTCATTATTCAAATATTTTTCTTAATTTTGTAACTTCAAAGAATCCTTAAAATATTAATAGATACGAGATAATAATATATGCGCTTAATTATCCAACCGGATTACGACAGCCTTTCGCAATGGACGGCAGGCTATGTCGCTGCAAAAATCAATGCTGCTGTCGCCAACGGCACCAAGCCGTTTGTGCTCGGATTACCGACCGGATCTTCTCCGCTGGGGATGTATCGCGGTTTGATCGAACTGTATCAGAAACGGCAAGTTTCATTCAAACAGGTTGTTACTTTCAATATGGACGAATACGTCGGGTTGCCCGAAGATCATCCCGAAAGCTACCATTCGTTCATGCGGAAAAATTTCTTCAATCACATTGATATTCAGCCGGAAAATATCCATATATTAAATGGTAATGCAGCGGATTTGCAACAAGAATGTGCGGATTACGAAGCAAAAATCAAATCATTCGGAGGCATAGACCTGTTTCTCGGAGGCATCGGACCCGACGGACATATCGCGTTCAACGAACCGGGTTCTTCGCTGAGTTCACGCACGCGCGTCAAGACATTGACTACCGACACGATCGTCGCCAATTCCCGTTTTTTCGACAATCAGATCGAACTTGTCCCCAAGACAGCGTTGACGGTGGGCGTCGGCACCATACTTGACGCCAAAGAAGTGTTGATCATGGTGAATGGGCACAACAAGGCGCGCGCGTTGGCGCAGGCGGTAGAAGGCGCTGTCAGCCAGATGTGGACGATTACTGCGCTTCAATTGCATCCGAAAGGAATCATCGTATGCGACGAAGCCGCCACCTACGAATTGAAAGTAGGGACATACAATTATTTTAAAGATATTGAACGAAAACATGTTTGCGGAAAAGAATAAATCCCCTGTTTTCAAAAGAAAATCTTTCAAATTTTTGTATTTAAAATAATAATTCTATATTTGTCATTGTTTTACATAAAAAATATAAGCAACAATTCATCTGTGATATGGACAACGAAACTACACTTGGAGGATTGAAACGAGCAGATTTCAGGCAAACGGTCGACGGGAAGCCTGTGGATCTCTACATTCTCCGCAATCCCAATGGACTGGAAGCCGCCATCACGAATTACGGTGCGAAAGTCGTCTCTCTTCATGTGCCCGATAAAAACGGGAACCCGACCGATGTCGTGCTGGGACATGATTCCATTGACGCCTATCTGAAATCGGCGGAACCCTACTTCGGGGCTGTATGCGGCCGCACCGCCAACCGGATCGCTAAGGGACAATTCTTTTTAGAAGACAAGCTCTACCGACTGGCCATCAACAACGGTCCCAACAACCTCCATGGAGGCATCAAGGGTTTTAATGCCGTCGTTTGGGATGTGGAGCAGCCCGACGGGCAAACCCTGGTACTGACTTACCTGTCGAAAGACGGTGAAGAAGGATTTCCCGGCAACCTGGCCACGACGGTCACCTACCAACTCGTTGAAAACGCGCTGGTCATCACTTTCAAGGCGACTGTCGACCGGACTACTGTCCTCAACCTGACCAATCATTCCTTTTTTAATCTCTCCGGAGCAGGCGACCCGTCGATCCTGGATCACGAATTGGAAATCAATGCCGACTTCTACCTCCCGACCGACGAGACCTCCATTCCCTACGGGAAACCGGAGCGCGTGGCGGACACACCGATGGATTTTCGTACGCCGTTTGCTGTCGGTGCACGGATCGAAGCCGACTTCCAGCCGCTGATTTACGGGAAAGGCTATGACCATACTTATGTATTGAATAAGAAAGGCAACGAACTGTCGTTCTGCGCCCGTTGCTACGCGCCCAAAACAGGGATCGTCATGGAAACGCTCACCACCGAACCCGGTGTACAGCTCTATACCGGCAATTACCTGAGCGGCGATTATGTCGGAAAATATGGCAAAACGTACCCGATGCGTTCGGCACTGTGCCTGGAAACACAACATTTCCCCAACAGCCCGAACGAACCGTCGTACCCGACCACGGTGTTACAACCTGAAGAGACATTCTTCAGCAAGACAGTATTTCAATTTAAGAAACTTTAAATCTTAGTATAAACTTTTAATCTTATTTTTATGGTACAACAGAAAAAAGAAGGAAACATTGTCGCTATTATCGTGATGATTTTCCTGTTTGGGATGATTTCATTCGTAACGAACCTGGCTTCGCCAATGGGTGATATTCTTACGAATAAGTTTGAAGTAGCCAACTGGGTAGGGACGCTGGGCGTGTTTGCCAATTTCATCGCATACGCTGTGATGGGATATCCCGCAGGCAACCTGCTGCAAAAATATGGCTACAAAAAAACTGCATTGATTGCGATCGCTATTGGCTTTATCGGAGTTGGTATCCAAACCATTTCAGGTTTCATTCAAACCAATACGGCAATGTACGTTTACTTGCTGGGCGCTTTCGTTGCAGGTTTTTCGATGTGTTTGCTCAATACGGTCGTCAACCCCATGCTCAATTCGCTTGGTGGTGGCGGTAACAAAGGCAACCAGTTGATTCAGCTCGGCGGTTCATTCAACTCACTTTGCGGGACGGCGGTCATCTTTCTGACCGGCATCTTGATTCCCCAAGGAATAAAGAACGCCCAAATTAGCGATGTAGCTCCCTTGATGTATGCAGCGCTCATCATATTCGCCTTTGCTTTTGTCGTTATTTTGTTATCGACCATTCCGGAAAAACAAAAAGAACAGAAACAAGCTGTTGCAGCGCCATCACAATATAGTGCGCTGTCGTTCCGTCATTTCGTTTTAGGAGCAGTGGCTATCTTCATCTATGTAGGTGTAGAAGTAGGTGTTCCGAACGTACTGCAAAAATGGTTGCAAAATCCGGATCTAAAACTAATTACCGAAGACACAGAGGCTATTGCCGGTTCGGTTGCCGCAACCTATTGGTTTTTGATGCTGGTCGGACGACTTGTTGGAGCGGCCATCGGCAGCAAGGTATCGGCAAAATCCATGCTGAGTGTGGCTTCTGTTGCCGGTTTGGTACTTACTTTGGCTGCGATTTTCACCTCGACGACTACTGTTGTTTCGATGCCGGTATTTAAAAAAATAATACCTTTCTTTGGCGTTGCCAGCGTACCGTTAAACGCTGTCTTCCTTGCCATGGTTGGTCTTTGCACCTCTGTGATGTGGGGCGGAATCTTTAATCTTGCTGTAGAAGGCCTCGGCAAATACACGGAAAAAGCTTCCGGCATCTTCATGGTGCTTGTATGCGGTGGCGGTATATTACCTGTGTTGCAAAACGCAATTGTTGACTGGAGAGGCGGCATTGGCTACCAAGCAAGTTATTGGGTCATCGTCGTCGGTCTTGCTTATTTGTTGTTCTACGCACTTGTTGGAAGCAAAAATGTAAACAAGGATATCCCAGTCGAATAAATAATATGGTAACTATGGATATTACAAAACTAAGAGAAAAATTCAAATCATTATACGGTACGGAAGGGGTGTTATACACCTCTCCCGGCCGGGTAAATATCATCGGTGAACATACCGATTACAATGGAGGATTCGTGCTTCCCGGCGCTATCGACAAAGCGATGTATTGCGAAATCAAGCCGAACGGCACTTCCAAAGTCCGCGCTTTTGCATTGGATTTGGACGAATCCTGCGAATTTGGACTGGAAGAAGCCGACAAGCCTCAACAACAATGGGCGTGTTACATTTTCGGCGTTTGTCGCGAAATGGCCAAACGGGGGAAGCCGGTTCAAGGATTCGATATCGTCATCTCCGGCGACGTACCGCTCGGAGCGGGCATGTCGTCTTCGGCTGCACTGGAAAGCTGCGTCGGTTTTGCGCTGAACGATCAGTTCGACTTGAAGTTCGGACGTATGGAACTGGCCTTGATCGGACAGGCGACCGAGCACAATTATTGCGGAGTGAAATGCGGCATCATGGATCAATTCGCTTCGTGCAACGGCAAAGAAGGCTACCTGATGCAGTTGGACTGCCGCTCACTGGATTTTAAATATGTTCCTTTCAATCCAAAAGGCTATAAGGTGGTATTGTTGAACACTTGTGTAACGCACAACCTGGCAGGCGGAGAATACAATCTGCGCCGCGCCTCGTGCGAACGGGTGGTTGAGGCCATCGCCAAACGTCATCCGGAAGTCAAACTGCTCCGCGATGCCGATCTTGCCATGCTGGAAGAAGTGAAAAACGAAGTGGATCCCGTCGACTATACACGCGCAGAATTTGTGATTGAAGAAATCCAACGTCTGCTCGACGCTTGTAGCGCAATGGAAAAAGACGACTACGAAACAGTAGGCAAAAAAATGTACGGAACACATGAAGGATTGAGCAAAAAATACGAGGTCAGTTGTCCGGAATTGGACTTCCTGAACGACCTGGCCAAAGCATCCGGCGTCACCGGCTCACGCGTCATGGGAGGCGGATTCGGTGGCTGTACCATCAATCTGGTAAAAGCGGAATTATACGACTCGTTCGTAAAAAAAGCCATCGAGGCTTACGAAAAACAATTCGGATTCAAACCGAAAGTATACGATGTAGTCATCAAAGACGGCGCCAGGAAATTGTAAGATCCGCCATTTTTCATGTACAAATTTTGAAACAAGGGTGTGTACCCGCACACCTTTGTTTTTCATCATAATTTATTTTAACATGAGAACGTTATTTAGTTTTATTATTTTCACTATCTCGGTTTCGTTATTTGCACAAACGAAGCCCCAGTCATTCGATTACAAAAAACCGTCATCGACAGAAAACAGATGGGTTTATATCGATCAATTATTACAGGAATATGTGGATAAAGGGATTCTTCCACATGCATTAACTTTCGTCGCTCAAAAAGGAGTGGTACTTCATAATGAAACCTATGGATGGCGAAATATTAAAAATAAATCAACGCTGAAAAGAGACGACATTTTCAGGAATTATTCCCAGACGAAAGCAATCACTACCGTCGCGTTGATGACGTTGTTTGAACGCGGGAAATTTCTCCTGGATGATCCCGTATCGAAATATATTCCTGAATTTAAGGACGAAGTGCTCGACGTTGTCAAAGCCGACGGCACTTACACGACGCGGAAAGCCAAATCGCCGCTCCTGATCCGGCACTTGCTCTGTCATACTTCCGGGATTTTGGGAAACAAAGATTTGCAAATCATCCGAAAGGAACAACTAAAAAGGCGGGAAAACCGGCCTTACAAGACGCTTGCGGAAGAAGTGAAAGATATCCTTCAATTGCCGTTGGCGTTCGATCCGGGTACGGAATGGAATTACCATCCTTCGTCCGACATTTGGGGCTACTTGGTTGAACTTTTCTCCGGCAAATCGCTTCGCGATTATGTCAAGGAAGCCATCCTGATTCCGTTGGATATGAAAGATACCGACTGGTATTATCCCAATGAGTACAAAACACGCATGGTGACTGCCTATTCGGAAATCGACAATCAATTGTCCGCCCAAACGGGTGTATGGAGCGGTCGCGATCCGTTCTCCAGGGATACCCGCTATTGTCAGGCAGGTACAGGATTGAACGGCACCATCGAAGACTATGCCAAATTCTGCCAAATGATATTGAACGGGGGCAGTTTCAACGGGAAACAGATCCTCAGTCGCCGCACCATCGAAATGATGAGCGTCGACCAACTCCCCCACCCCAATTCCGGCGGCCCCGGTTTTTGTTTCGGCATCGGATTCCAGGTGCTGACAGGGAACGATACCGAACGTGTCAAATCAGCCACCCCGATGGTACCCGGCGGAGCGCTCACCTGGGGCGGCATGTACAACACCGACTACCTGATCGACCCCAAAAACGATGTCATCATCTTGCTATATACGAACCGTATCCCAGACACCAAAGTCTGGGAAAAATTCCTGACAACGGTCTATCAGGCATTAAACTAATACGTACGAAACGAGCATGATTTTCAAACATCCAAGTTGATGACAATAATGACGCGGGTTCCATACGACCTTCTAAAAACAAATTATTGACGTATGAATAGAAACGAAATCGCTCAGAAAGCGGCGGATAATATCCGTATCCTGGCAGCTTCCATGGTTGAAAAAGCAAAATCCGGCCATCCGGGTGGCGCTATGGGTGGCGCAGACTTCATCAATGTCTTGTTCAGTGAATTTTTAATTTATGATCCGGACGATCCGTATTGGGAAGGACGCGACCGTTTTTTTCTGGATCCCGGACACATGTCTCCGATGCTCTATGCCGTGCTTGCGTTGACCGGAAAATTTTCAACGGATGAACTCCAGCAATTTCGTCAATGGGGAAGCCCGACACCCGGACATCCCGAAAGAGACATCGCACGCGGCATTGAAAACACCTCCGGTCCGCTGGGACAAGGACATGCCTACGCCGTTGGCGCCGCCATCGCCGCAAAATTTCTGTACCAACGCCTGGGCAAACCGCTGACACAAAAGATCTATGCTTTCATCTCCGACGGAGGCGTGCAGGAAGAAATATCCCAAGGGGCAGGACGTATCGCAGGTCACCTCGGATTGGACAATCTGATCATGTTTTACGACTCCAACGACATCCAGCTCTCAACCCAGACCAATGCGGTGACCAGCGAAGATGTACGCAAAAAATATGAAGCTTGGGGATGGAAAGTCCTCGATATCGACGGAAACAATGCCGAATCGATTCGGCAAGCACTCCAAACCGCCCTGACAGCAAGCGACCAACCGACGTTGATCATCGGCAAAACTGTCATGGGTAAAGGCGCCCTCACTGCCGACGGCATTTCGTTTGAACGAAAATGCGCCACGCACGGCATGCCCCTCAGCGAGGCGGGCGCCAGCTATGAAAAGACGGTTGAACACCTGGGAGGCTCCGTCAGTGAACCGTTTCAACTGTTTCCGGAAGTACAGCGATTGTATGACGAACGCAAGCAAGCGCTGAAACAACTGGTAGCGCAACAACGGCTTGCCACGGCGGCGTGGGAAAAAGCAAACCCTGCGCAGGCGGCTAAATTCGCGCAATGGCTGTCGGGCAAAGCACCCGAGATTAAATGGGAAGCCATCGCGCAAAAACCAAACCAATCGACGCGGGCGGCTTCGTCTACTGTTTTGGCTTCGCTGGCGACACAAGTGGAGAATATGATCGTCTCGTCGGCCGACCTTTCCAATTCCGATAAGACGGATGGATTCCTGAAACAGACAAAAGCCTTCTCCAAAGGCGACTTCTCCGGTGCATTCCTGCAAGCAGGCGTCTCGGAACTGACCATGGCTTGTCTGTGTATCGGCATGTCGCTCTACGGCGGCGTGATTGCCGCATGCGGCACCTTCTTCGTGTTTTCCGACTACATGAAACCCGCCATCCGCATGGCGGCGCTGATGGAGACGCCCGTCAAATTCATTTGGACGCACGACGCTTTTCGGGTAGGAGAAGACGGACCAACGCATGAACCGGTAGAACAGGAAGCACAGATCCGGTTGATGGAAAAACTGAAAAATCACCACGGAAAGAATTCGCTGCTGGCGCTTCGTCCGGCAGATGTCCATGAAACGACTGTCGCCTGGAAATTGGCGATGGAAAACACCGACACCCCGTCGGCATTGATCCTTTCCCGACAAAATATCACCGACCTCCCCGCCAAATCAGACCGCTACACTGAAGCACTGCAAGCCGCCAAAGGCGGATATGTCGTTGCGTGCGACGGGTATGCCGACGTGATCCTGCTGGCTTCCGGTTCGGAAGTGTCTACCCTGGTGGAAAGCGCCAACCTGTTGCGGAACGACGGAATCAAGGTGCGCATCGTGTCGGTTCCTTCCGAAGGATTGTTTCGGTCGCAACCCCAAGCCTACCAAGACGCCGTCATCATCCCAGGCAAGAAGGTCTTCGGACTGACAGCCGGACTGCCGGTCACACTGCAAGGACTTGTAGGCAACGAAGGGAAAATCTGGGGACTGGAATCTTTCGGGTTTTCAGCGCCTTATAAGGTGCTGGACGAAAAGTTGGGCTTTACCGGTCAACAAATTTACAACCAAATCAAGCAATTCCTTTCATAATCGACGCCAATGAACCCCTCAATTATCGGACTGGCTTCCGATCATGCCGGTTATCCGTTGAAAGAATTTATTAAAACCCTGCTGGATCGGGACGGGAAATCCTATACCGATTTCGGAACCTGCTCCACTGCCGCATGCAATTATGCCGAATATGGTCACCTGCTGGCAGATGCGGTGACGAAAGGGAGGGTTTCTCTGGGCATTGCTGTTTGCGGTACCGGCAACGGCATCAACATGACCGTCAACAAACACGCCGGCATCCGCTCGGCGCTGTGCTGGAACAAGGAAATCGCACGGTTGGCACGCGCGCACAACGACGCCAACCTGCTGGCGCTCCCCGGACGGTTCCTCTCCTTGCTCGAAACAGAACAAATCGTCGAGGTATTTTTAACCACACCCTTTGAGGGAGGCAGGCATCTGGCGAGAATCGGTTTGATTGAGAATATAGAATGAAGCGGGAAGTTATTTCATGAAAGCCTTCACCATCATCGCGTTGCCGACGCCTTCGTTACGGATGGTATATGCGCCCGCTGCCGCAGGAATTACAAACGTTTCCGCATAATTGAATCGTTGCTGCATGCCGGAGGCGGTTTCCACCAATACCGATGAACCTTCCACCAACATCCAAACATGTACCTTGTTGGCGGTTTCCAAATGAATTTCCGAATTGAAAGTATAACGATGCACATCGTAAAATTGCGCAGGATGCGTGGGCAAATGTTCCAGCGTGCAATCGTCCGTCTGACTGATTATATACGGCTTACATAGATGCTCGTCGATCACTTTTTGTCCCTGTCGCTCAAAATAGACATTCTTCATTCCGTGCGCAATATTGATCGGACGAGGACGTCCGTCAAGGTCTAAACGTACCCAGTCGTACATCTTGAAGGTAAAAATATAGGGTGCACTACTGATTTCCAGTACCAGATTGTCCTTGCCGGAAGCATGAATCGTCCCGTTGGGAATCAGGAACAGGTCGTGTTTCTTTGCCGGATGCTTCTGTACGAATTTTTCAATATCTATCGCCGTTGCCGTCTGCTCACTGTGAAGCAATGCTTGATGAAATTCATCCGCATCGATCCCTGCCTGAAATCCGAGATAGACAACCGGCTGATTTTGACAATCGAGTATGTAATAAGTTTCATCCTGCGTGAAAGGCATTCCAAATTCGCGACGGATGTATTCAGGACGCGGATGGCACTGTACCGACAGATTTCCACCATCGAAAGTATCCAAGAAATCAAAACGAATCGGAAAATCATAACGAAATCGCTCGGCGCAATCGCCTAATACTTCCTTATAATTATTGAACATCAAAAAATCGAAGGAGACTTCCAGCCGATAGTTGTCGCTTTCAAACATGATTCCATTCTCCAAAACCATCAGTTCAAACGACCACGCCAGATTGTCTACTTCTTTATTCAACCCTTCGATGTGGTTTCGCATCCAAGTTCCACCCCAAGCGCCCGGCTCAAACCACGGACGGACGCGGATAAAATTGCGGCTCATCAAACTCAACCCCAACCGGAGATCGGTTCCGGTCATCGACAGATAAGCGTTTGGCCGCTGTCCGTCGACAATCCAGGCAATCTGCGGCAGGAGAGCGGCTTTGTGTGCGTTCAACACAGGCCATTCGACAAAAAACATCCGTTTATAGGCGATTCGGTTGTCCGTTTTCCGGTCGCTTCCCAAATTCGTGACGCTTCCGGCACGCATACGGAACTGCAATTCGTTTTTCGGCAAATCTACATAGACAATCGGCGCATCCCATCCGGCCAACGCAGCGCCGCAACCGAAAAGTATATTGATTTCGGCGTTACTCTCGGGTCGTATCTGCTCCAATCTGTCTCGATCGAACCAGTCAATCAACTGTTTATCGGTTATTTTTCCAAAAATGGAATCTTTTTCTCCCATATCGGGCTGTATCATTTCATCGATGGATTCCGGAGACCGCAGCGCCGTATCCACGCATTGCATACAGGCCTGTTGTCCTTTCGAAAGCAATTCCGCCGAAAGCTGTTCGACAAACTGATTCCAAAAAACGCCCTCATACCCATCAATCACGACGGTTTTTTGTTGAATAATCCATTCCGACAGCGTCTCTAATCCGGCAAAAATTTTTCCTTTACCCATCGGGAAAGCCGGATAAATATCGTAACTTCCGGCAGGGGCAGCCGTGGCTTTTTCCGGCGCTAACCATTGTGTCGTTTTTCTTTTCTCTTTCTGCTTTTCATTCATAACCTGTATCTTTCTGTTTATTTTATAAAAGAGTCATTGCAATAAAATCCGTAATCGGCAATGTTCGTTCAATTATTGTGCAAGTTTAATCATTTATCCTGAAATAAAAAAATACTGTTACCTCATAATACGCACAACCCCATCGTAAATCCCATCGTAGAGACGGTGCATGCACCGTCTCAGATGAGAACCCGCACATTGCCAGACGTAGAGACGGTGCATGCACCGTCTCTACTTTTTTTCATTTTTGACTACGTAGTTTTACGTCGCTCAGTCGTCTTATATATATGAAACGAGCATGATTTTCAAACATCCAATGTTGATGACAATAACGACATGTGAGTTCCATACGACCTTTTAAAAATATAATGATTGACGTATGAATCGAATAATATCATATTTGGTGTTGTGTACATCGATAGTAGGGCTATCGATGGCATTTGTTTCGTCTGCTCCGAACTCAAATGTTTTCAACAATCCTGAACCCAACGGCTATCTCGTTGCTACCGAACACATCCAAAATGCTCCGGGCAAAGATGTTGCCGAGGCGATTCAGAATCTCATCAATGATAATCCCAACCGTACCATTTTCTTTCCCGATGGAGAGTATCTGCTCGGCAAACCCATATTCACACCGGCTGCCCCGCAAAAAAGCGTCTCGCTAAAACTGGCGGATTTTGCCGTATTCAAAGCAACCGGTGATAGGAAACCCGGCGAAGCCGTTGTGCAACTCGGCGGAATACATCCCGCAAACGATACCCGCACAAACGGCAGCAATTACTCATTTGAAGGAGGCATCATAGACGGCAACGGGATTGCAAACGGGATTTCCATTAACGGCGGTCGTGAAACAGCCGTCCGCAATGTCTCTATCAAACACACCGTGACGGGGCTACATATTAAACACGGCGCCAACAGCGGTTCTTCGGATTCGGATATTTTCGGCGTAAATATCATCGGCACCGGCGGAACAAACTCTGTCGGCGTTTTGCTCGAAGGATACGATAACACATTGACAAATTTGCGTATCGGCAACGTGTTTGTCGGCGTTCACTTGAAATCCGGCGGCAATGTCTTACGGAACATACATCCGTTGTATCAATCCGACTACACCGACTACCAAAACAGTTGCGGATTTTTGAACGAGCGCAACGACAACTGGTTTGACTATTGCTACAGCGACCAGTTCGGCGTTGGATTTCGCACCACAGGAGACGGCGTTGGATTCTATCACAATTGTTTTTGTTA
>JAISUK010000068.1 GCA_031272075.1 Dysgonamonadaceae bacterium | reverse complement strand
CAACTCAAAAAACTCGGCGCATCCTGCGACTGGGACAGGACAGCGTTTACTATGGACGAAATCCGCAGTGAAAGCGTGATAAAAGTATTTTGCGACCTTTACGATAAAGGGCTGATTTACCGCGGAGTGCGAATGGTTAATTGGGACCCGAAAGCCCTTACCGCGCTTTCCGACGAGGAGGTGAATTATAAAGAACAGCATGGGAAGTTGTACTACCTGCGTTATAAGGTCGTAGCCCCCCCAAGCCCCCCCGAGGGGGGGGCTTACGCCGTTGTCGCCACCACCCGCCCCGAAACCATTATGGGCGACACCGCAATGTGTATCAACCCTAACGACCCGAAAACCGCGTGGCTGAAAGGCAAGCGCGTAATCGTACCGCTCATCAACCGCGAAATCCCCGTTATCGAAGACGAATACGTCGATATGGAGTTCGGTACCGGTTGCCTGAAAGTTACTCCGGCGCACGACGTGAACGACTATATGCTCGGCGAAAAATACAATTTGCCGTCAATCGACATTTTCAACGACGACGGCACGCTGAATGCCAACGGCGCAATGTATGCCGGAATGGACAGGTTTGAATGTCGCAAGAAAATAGAAAAGGACCTCGAAGACGCGGGACTGATGGAAAAAGTTGAGCCGTACACCAATAAAGTCGGTTTTTCGGAGCGCACCGACGTGCCAATCGAGCCGAAAATGTCCATGCAATGGTTTCTCAAAATGGAGGAGCTCGCCCTACCTGCCCTCGAAAACGTGGAAAATGACACCATCCGCTTTGTACCAGACAAATACAAAAACACCTACCGCCACTGGATGACGAACATCAAGGACTGGTGCATCTCGCGGCAACTCTGGTGGGGGCATCGGATTCCGGCGTATTATGTGGAGGTGGAAGAGTAAAGTCTGAACTGTGATTTTAATATGATTTAATTGATTATGGAAAATTCCAACCTTATCCGCCTTTCGCTCTCGAAAGACCACAATCCTAACTACTTATGCACGCTGGTTAAGATCGAAACCCTGCGCAAACATCCCAATGCCGACCGCCTCCAACTCGCAGAAGTCTTCGGCACTGACGTCATCGTCGATTCGTCTACAAAAATCGGCGACGTGATGTTGCATTTCCCTATAGAATGTTGCATCAGTGAGGTTTTCTTGCTCTCTCACATGCTCTATCGCGAAAAAATCCTTTGCGAAAAACTCGGTGTCGAGACTGTAGAAAAATCCGGATTCTTTGAAGAAAAAGGACGGGTAAAAGCCACCAAACTTCGCGGCCTTGTCTCAAACGGGTTCTTGATGCCTGTTTCATCGCTTGAAAAAACATTCGGTAAAGATGTCGCAGCATTGGAGATCAATACCCGTTTTGATACGGTTGAAGACAATCTGCTCCTTTGGAAATACGAGAAGCCTGTCGGCAGAATGCGGTCAGGCACCCAGCGCCAACGCAAAAAAAACATCTCCGAACTCTTTATTGAAGGACAATGGCGTTTTCATTACGATACTGAAAAATATGAAAATAATTTTGAGGAAATCAATGATTTCTTGCCCCGAGCAGAATCCATTGTGATCTCTCAAAAACTGCACGGCACCTCCATTTGCCTTGGCAATATTTTGGTCAAAAAGAGCAAATACAAATTTCTCAACTGGTTATATAAAATTTTCACGAAATCCGATAGCGAATACCGCGATGTTTGGAGCAGTCGCACCGTTATCAAAACACCACTTTACAAGACGAATCGTCAGAAATACTACGAAGACGATATTTGGGATAAGGTTTACGAACAGTGTTTTGCCGGAAAAATACCCAACGGTGTTTCCATCTACGCCGAAGTGGTAGGCTACACCCAAAGCGGAGGATTTATTCAGAAAGGCTTTGATTACGGCACGCAGCAGCCAGAAAATGGCGAATATCTGCCCGACGTCAATTACAAAGTGTTTGTTTACCGGATTACCGAAACCGACAGCCAAGGCGTTGTCCGAGAGCTACCGCTTCTGGATTTGGAGACGAAACTCCATGAATTGGGCTTAAACAACATGCAAGTTGTCCCGATTCTGAAAGTGCTGAGCGTTGCCGAAATTACCGGCAAGGATGCAAAAATGCTCATCCCTTCCGACCGTTTCGAGGATGACAAACCGGCCGAAAACCTTTTCCACTGGATAAAGAAAGATCCCGACGGACTGTTTAATATGGAAAAAGACAGCCGTTGGTGCAAGCACAAAGTGCCGGAAGAGGGCGTCGTAGTGCGGATTGACCATCGCGCTTGGAAAATCAAATGCAACGACTTTCTGGTTTGGGAAAGTAAGGATTTGGACAGTTAAATTGAGCTTCGCTGACACTCCACCTCTGAGTTCACAGTGATTTTCTGAATCATTTCCATCCCGCCTAGTATCGCCTTAACATCCATAAGCATAAGTGATTGTGAGGATTGAATCATTCCGCATTCAAGTGAAGCGCGGATGGTTCCCTCGGCATTGCCCAACAGCGTTGCCTCCACATCGCCCTGCGGGGTTTTTATTGTCGATTTCTGCGAATCAATTACGCTGGAAGCGGAAATTACGGCAACGCCATTTTCAACCGCCGTAAGCGTCTGAACGAACTTGATTTTCATATTCAGGCCGCCAGCCAAGCTTTCTCTTTCTATTTCCCAAGTGTCGCCGATTTGCAGCGACCGCTCCGGATATTCCAACAGAAACGTTTGCAAATTTTCAGTGTTTTGCTTTTCCGAAAATTGCTGCTCAATCAATTGAAGCAACATGGGATTTCCACTTTCGCCAATCGACTCTTTCAAAGCATTTTGCAACTTATCTAAGCCTTGAACTTCGAGCAATTTGCCGTGTTTGTCCACTTTTACCGTAAATGGTACGTTAATTATCGACCTCAAGGCTTTGCCGGCTTCGGCAAATTGTCTTGTGTCATCGGAATCATCTGTATCGTAAGCCATTGCCATAAACTGGTTTTTGCTTTGCATCTTCATTCGTTTGTAAACCGTTTCCAAAGAATAGGCTCCATCGGCGAAACCGAGGGTCTTCAGGGCAAAAGAAAATTCCATCTCGATAGGAATTTCCACGGACTGCCCCATCATATCCATTTTCGTCAGCATTTTCGAGGTCGCAACGAGGGTAAAACTGTCGCCCGTTTTCAGATTGTAGACCAATTGGTAGTCTTGCGTAAAACTGCTTGTTGCCGAAAATAAAGCAAAGATAACAAGCGCAATAAGTGTAATTTTTGTTTTTTTCATCTGTAAAATTTATTAAAATATGCTTTGCAAAGGTAACGAAATGTTTTTATTTTTCACACGCCACGCATACAAATCAAAAATCAGTATCTCGAAATAAGCGAAATCGTATATATTTCTAAAAAATCACTAACTTTGCGCCAAATTCTAAATAAAAAATACATC
>JAISUK010000010.1 GCA_031272075.1 Dysgonamonadaceae bacterium | reverse complement strand
CCTTTATCGTAAAGGTCGCAAAATACTTTTATCACGCTTTCACTGCGGATTTCGTCCATAGTAAACGCTGTCCTGTCCCAGTCGCAGGATGCGCCGAGTTTTTTGAGTTGTTCGAGGATGATGCCACCGTGTTTGTGCGTCCATTCCCAAGCGTGTTTCAAAAATTCTTCGCGTGTAAGGTCGGATTTTTTGATGCCTTCGGCGGCGAGTTTGTTTACCACTTTGGCTTCGGTGGCGATAGAGGCATGGTCTGTTCCCGGCACCCAGCAGGCGTTTTTGCCCTGCATACGTGCGCGGCGCACAAGCACGTCCTGAATCGTGTTGTTGAGCATGTGTCCCATGTGCAGCACGCCGGTAACGTTTGGCGGTGGAATGACTATTGTGTAGGGTTCGCGCTCATCCGGCTCGGAGTGAAAAAGTTTGTTTTTCAGCCAATAGTCATACCATTTACTTTCGATATCGGCAGGGTTGTATTTTGAAGCAAGATCCATTTAATAAAATTAGAAATGAAACAATAAAATGAAACGAGCATGATTTTACAATCATCCTGGTTGATGACAATAATGACATGCGAGTTCCATACGGCCTTTTAAAAAATAAATTATTGACGTATGAAAATTCATTTATGGAGACAAAGGTACAAAAAGTTTTGTTACGGAAAAGTAATTGTATCTTTGCATCAAAAATATTTTCATGGCGCATAATCATTCCCATTCTCACGAACATGGTGATGTAAGCAATCTCGGGATCGCATTCGGACTGAATTTTGCATTTACCATTATTGAACTGCTGGGTGGACTGCTGACAAACAGCGTTGCCATCATTTCGGACGCCGTACACGACTTCGGCGACAGTTTTTCGCTGGCCATGGCGTGGTATTTCCAGCGACTTTCGAAGAAAGGCAGTACTGCAAACTATTCTTATGGCTACAAGCGGTTTTCACTGCTCGGTGCATTTGTCAATTCGCTTGTGCTGCTGGTGGGGAGTATTTTTGTCTTGTCGGAAGCCGTCCCGCGACTGTTTTCCCCGCAGCAACCCAATGCTCAAGGGATGTTTTTGCTTGCCATCGTGGGTGTTTTGGTCAATGGCATTGCAGTTTTGAAAACGAAAAAAGGCAAATCGATTAACGAACGCGTCGTGTCGCTACATTTGCTCGAAGATGTATTGGGTTGGCTGGCAGTGCTTGTCGGTTCGGCGTTGATGTACTTTTTTGATTTGCCCGTCATTGATCCGCTCTTGTCGATAGTCATTTCTGTTTTTGTGCTGGTCAATGTTTTCAGAAATTTGAAAAGCGCTTTGCGTATCATGCTGCAAGGTACGCCAGCGGCAGTTGAGCGGCAGCATATTGTTGAAAAAATGAAGCGATTGGACGAAGTGGAGGGAATACACGATTTGCATCTCTGGTCGATGGATGAGGAATGTAATATTGCAACGATTCATGTTAAGCTGAAGACGGCATTGCCCATGGACAGGCTTGCAGTGTTGAAACAACAAATCCGCAGGTTGCTGGCCGACGAAAATGTCCAGCATGCTACCATCGAATTTGAGACTGCCGAAGAAGACTGTACACTCGATTGCTGCTCGCCGCAGGAGGGTGGATAGCCACAACGACCGATCGTCAATGCAGATCCAATTCTTCAAATACGGAATTTCGGCTGATAAATTCGGGAACCAATCGCTTCATCCACTGTACCACTTCCGTTTCGTTGAAACGGGTGGCGGCTGTGAGCAAATGTTCAAAATCGGAATAGAAATGCCGGTAGTCAAATTCCGATCCTTTTTCAATCAGAATTTGGTTGTGCAGCGTCGGGGTGGTTTCTTTCCCCAATGTCAAGATTTCTTCCGTCAGTTTTTCGCCGGGGCGTAATCCTGTAAAGACGATGTCGATGTCTTTGTAGGGTTCATATCCCGCCAAATGAATCATTTTTTCCGCGAGAGAAACGATCGTGATCGGATCGCCCATGTTAAAAATGAAAATTTCACCCCCTGATCCCATATTGCCGGCTTCGAGTACCAGACGGCAGGCTTCGGGAATCGACATGAAATAACGCGACATTTCGGGATGCGTTACTGTGACAGGTCCTCCACGCTCGATTTGCTCCTGGAATCGCTGTATGACGGAGCCGTTCGATCCCAGCACATTCCCAAACCTGGTGATGATGAATCGTGTTTTAGAATTTTCGGAGTGACCCTTGTCTGAAAAATTCAGGTAGTTTACGTAGATTTCGGCGATGCGTTTTGACGCGCCCATGATGTTTGCGGGATTGATGGCCTTGTCCGTGGATATCAAGACAAATGCGTCCGAATGGTAAGTCGATGCGAGGTCTGCAACAATTTGGGTGCCTTTCACATTTGTCAAGACGCACTCGGACGGATGTTCTTCCATCAACGGCACGTGTTTATAGGCGGCGGTATGGTAGACATAATCGGGGCGGAAAGACTGGAAGATTTTTTCCATCCCCGTCTTGTTGCGGATGCTACAGATGATTGGACGGAAGGACAATTCCGGGAATCGTTCCTGCAATTCCAGCTGGAGCGTATACAACGGACTTTCGGCGATGTCGCAGAGCAAGAGCAGTCGCGGGGCGAACGGGCTGACCTGTCTGGCGATCTCGCTGCCGATAGATCCGGCGGCACCGGTAATCAGGATACATTTTCCACAAAGATTCTGATGGATTGATTCCGAATTGATTCGGATCGGTGGACGATTTAATAATTGCTCTATCGGAAGTACACTCATTGATAAAAATTCATTATTTGAAAGTTCCTGAAGGGCAAAGATAAGGATTATTTTACGTTTTTTCGGATAATTCCAGCCAACGGTTGGTTTTTTCTTCCAACAATTTGATTAGTTCGCTGATTTTCGTTGATTTAGAGAATAGTTCCTCCGGGGATAAATTTCCAAAAGACAGTTCGTTTTCGAGGTTGGCCTTTTCGGATTCCAAGATTGGAATTTCTTCATCAAGCAATTCAAATTCGCGTTTTTCGCGAAACGACATCTTCTGCTCATTGCGGACGGATGGCGTGTTGTGTTTCCGTTCTTCGCGCACTTTCGCGGCAGGTTTTTCAGGCGATTGGGTTTCTTTCCACGTGCGGTATTGGGAATAATTACCCGGAAAATCTTTGATATCTCCGTTCCCATTGAAAACCAGGATATGATCTACAATTTTATCGATGAAAAAGCGATCGTGGGAGACGATAATCAGGCAGCCTTTGAAAGTTGCCAGGTAATCTTCGAGGACATTTAACGTAATGATGTCCAAATCGTTGGTAGGCTCGTCCAGAATCAAAAAGTTGGGATTTTTGATGAGTACGGTGCATAAATACAGCCGACGTTTCTCTCCGCCGCTCAGTTTGTGGACATAATTGTGCTGCTTTTCAGGCGAAAAAAGAAAATATTGCAGGAATTGCGAAGCAGAGCGTTTCTTCCCGTTGCCCAGGTCAATCTCTTCGGCAATATCGCGGATGATGTCGATCACCTTCATTTGGTCGTTGAATTGTAATCCCTCCTGGCTATAATAACCGAAACGAACCGTTTCGCCGATATCGAAAGCGCCGCTGTCGGGTTGAACCTCTCCGAGCAGCATTTTGATGAAAGTGGACTTTCCTGTCCCGTTGTTCCCTACAATCCCCAATTTTTCATAGCGCGAAAAGGTATAATTGAAATCCGCCAGCAGCCTGTTGTCGTCATAACTTTTAGAGATATGACGTGCTTCAAAGATTTTGTTTCCTATATATGAAGCCTTAACATCCATCCGAAGGGTATCGTGCACAACTTGTTGATTGATTTTATCTTCCAGTTCATGAAATGCGTCAATGCGACTTTTGGCCTTGGTAGCACGGGCTTGTGGTTGGCGACGCATCCATTCCAGTTCTTTGCGAAAAAGATTGTGGGCATGGTCGAGTTCGGAATTTTGTGCATCGAGGCGTTCTTGCCGCTTTTCAAGGAAATAGTCGTAGTTGCCTTTGTACTGGTACAATTGATGGTTGTCAATTTCGATGATTTCAGAACATACGCGGTCAAGAAAATAACGGTCGTGCGTCACCATCAGCAAGCTGAAATGACCGGCGCGAAGGTATTCTTCCAGCCATTCAATCATCTCAAGATCAAGGTGATTGGTCGGTTCGTCCAGGATCAGGAAGTCCGGTTCGGAGATCAAGACATTGGCGAGGGCGACCCGTTTGAGTTGTCCGCCTGAAAGCGTGTCTATTTTCTGATCGAAATCGAAGATTTTCAGTTTGGAGAGAATCACTTTTGCACGCTGCTCGTAATCCCAGGCGCCGAAATGATCCATTTCGGTGAGCAATTGTTCGAGCCGGGCGGGGTTGTTGGAAGCGATTGCCTGTTCATACTCCAGAATCAGGGACACAATTTTGTTGTCCGAATGGAAACAGGCTTGCAGCACGGTCAAATTTTCGGGGAATTGAGGGTATTGGTCAAGGGATGCGACCCGGAGGTCGCGTCGCAGTTCGACAGTGCCGGACTCAAAATCTTCTTTCCCAGTAATTATTTTCAGTAAAGTAGACTTTCCCATGCCGTTGGGAGCTACCAGACCCACGTGTTGTTTTTCGGTAATTCCAAAAGAGACGGCATCCAATAAAACCACGTCGCCGAAACGTTTACATAATTTCTCTACTTGTAAATAAGTGATCATTGCTGACGGATATTTTTTACAAAAATAATCAATTTTAAGCGGAGATTTATTACTTGCGGAAATTTATTATCTTTGTGCAGCGAGAGCGCCGAAGAATCAGCCTGAACGGTGGATCGGGACGTGCATTTCGCAACGTGGAGCATACGAGACTCGAACTCGTCACCTTTAGACTGCCAGTCTAACGCTCTAGCCAGATGAGCTAATGCCCCTCGTTGATGACGCGACAAAGGTAAAAAAATAAAATAACATTCAACGAATGATAAAGGAAAAAATCTTATTGGGGATTGATCCCGGTACGACAATCATGGGTTACGGCCTGTTGAAAATCACCAATAACAACCCGTCGTTAATGACCATGGGCGTCTTGATGTTGGGGAAGTACGGCGACCACTATCTCAAACTCAAACGGATTTTTGAGCGGGTTGTCGGCTTGATCGACGAATACCTGCCGGATGAATTGGCGATTGAGGCGCCTTTCTTCGGAAAAAATGTCCAAAGTATGTTGAAACTGGGGAGGGCGCAGGGGGTCGCGATGGCAGCTGCGCTTTCTCGCGACATTCCGATCTTTGAATATGCGCCGTTGAAAATCAAAATGGCGATCACAGGCAATGGGAGAGCGACCAAAGAACAAGTCGCATTCATGTTGAAGCGCTATCTGAAGATTTCTGACGAGCAGATTTTGCCGCAATTGGACGCTACTGACGGTTTGGCCGCTGCATTTTGCCATTTCCTTCAATCCAATAATCCCATCAAAAACCCCGAATATAAAAGTTGGAAAGATTTTATCAATAAAAACAAGACGAAGATCAAGGCGTAGCGGCTAATTTGTTTATCAATCGGTTCTCCATTATCTTGATGTAGAATCCGCCGACAACGGCACGGGCTCGAAATCCTCCGGCGGGATCGGGCTTGTCTGTGCGATACCAATCCGCCAGCGGAACTCTATGAGGTGTCTCATTGACGTATGCATACAACGGATCGATGAATTGCTGAAAAGTTTCGATATTTGGAGCCAATGTGGCGGACCACACGATCCAGTCGGCTTTTGAATATCGGTGTTTGCTATCCAGCGGCAGCCCGAATTGCTTTTGCTGCGAAAGGTAATAACGGACTTCTTTTTCCGACACCTCGTGCGGGAAGATATTCATACGCATTACTTTGTCCCAAACCAAGTTGTATTTTTGACTCCAGGTGTTCGGTTGATCGAAGGCAAAACGATAATGGTCGCCTCCGTCGTCTGCCATTGTCATCCATTTTTGCGCCATCGATCGGGCAATTCCGGAATATTTCTGGGAGATATCGTTTTTCCCGAGCATATCGGCAAGCCGACCGTATGAAGCGAGTGCGATGATTGCTTTTATCGACAGATTGGCATTGTGAGCGGAAAAGCCGGCGAAGACGTCGGTATTTCTTTGGTTTTCCGGATCAACACCCTTTTCTAATAAATATTCTGCCCATTGAGTAAGCATTTTCCAATGTTTTCCCGCATAAGAGGCGTCTCCTTCCATCGTTGCAATGGCGGCAGTGAGAATCAGCATATTTGCAGATTCTTCTACGGGCAAAACCATTGCGGAGTGTTGTTGTGATACAATGGGGTAGAGGCCGATATCATGAGGAACGAATGGCTGTGTCCAGCGTCCGCTTTCACAGTATTGAAATATCGGATTCAGAAGCCCTTTGGCAAGTTCGATATTGTAGCATAAAAAGAGCGGTGCGGTCGGGAAAGAAATATCTACGGTAGCAACAGCGCCTCCACTGCTTATTTCTTTGGATAAGAAGAGCAATTCTCGATCAGGAGATTCAACCAGTTTATGGGTGGAGACGGCTTGTCGGTAGGCCAATGCGCATAATTCGGCATATTTTGTTCCGCCACAACGGGTAGCTTCTTGAAGTAATTGCTTGTCAAAATTATCGCATGCTTTTTTTATCTTGTTGTATTCTTTGCTTGCTTGTTTAAGGACGGTGAGGATGGTTTTGTTTCCTTCGCGGTTCCAGTAAGGGCGTAATTTTGTTCCGTAATAGTCTATCGAATAGATGTCGTCATATCCTATCATAAAATAGCCGCTTTTCATTCGATCCACTTTCCCTAATTCTTTACAAAGTGCGAGTGCGTTTGTTATGGCAGGTTTGGGGGCAATATCCGGGAGAACGCCTTTTTCGCAAAACGTGATGCGAAGGTTGTCGTCGCCATAAGCTGCGGTGGTTTTTTCATCGTCATTTCCTGCCAAATAAAAATATCCCCAGTCAATTCGGACATCATCGCCGCTCTTCCCCAGGATATCTTGGGTACGGTTTCCTGTTTTCAGTAAAATCAAGCCGTTTTTCCGCTGTAATTCACACATACTTTGCTGCGCAGGACTGTTCAATGCCCAGAGGGAAGAGGCTTCCAGATAGATCTTCACGTCATGCGGTTTGGAATCGTTGGAGGCGATTTCATACGAGATATAATTCACTGGGCGCGAGAGCAGCTCCAGGTTGTTCATCAGAAGCGGAGAAGTGAAAGTCAGTTTCAAATCCACTTTTCCGCAGGTAAAAGTATAGATGGTTTGGGTAGGGAGCACGGTGACATTTTTTTGTTTGGCTGTTTTCTGCATCCGGCAGACTCCGGCAGGATCCTGCATCAATCCGAAATCCAGGTAGGTATATCCTTGCCTGTTCATGCAGTGAGCTGCAATGACATTGTCGCCTTTCTTCAATGTTTTGACCACGTGTTCGGGTAATAATAACGATGCGTTGTTGTAGCGTAGATTACCGGATTTGAACACTTCTATGCCGTTGATATAAATTTCGACGTCATCGTCGTTCGAGTATTCGAGGTAGATATTTTGTTGGGGATGCAGGTCGTTGTCAAGGGTGATGTGTCGTCTGACCCAGATATTTTTGCTTTGCCAGCGCGTTTTGATCAAATTTTCGTAAGCCATAAAACCGAAGGAAGCTTCGCCGTTTTCCCATTTTTCGTCGGAAAAATCGGGCGTTTCCCATCCTGTGCCAGGCATTTCGAACGTGTATTTGCCTGTCCATGGCGTGTAGAGTGCAGTGCCGGCGATTGGAATTTTACGCAAATTGTCTTCGCCCATGAATCGATAAGTCTCATCGTCTACGCGAATAGCGCCGATCAGCGGGAAGACTTTTCCACCGGAATGGACAACGGTAGCATCATAGAGATTGTTTGCCGTCGACCAGTCATTGGTGTAAGGGTCTATTGCTATCAAAGGATAAGCAGGCGCCCTTAAAGAGCTGACGAATGGAGTTGTGTTGTTGTTATCGCAACTTTCCAGAATGAATACGATGATTATGAATAAAAGAGATGAGAACTGTTTCATGGCGTTCAGGAATGAGTTTGTGTTAAATCCGGGAAAGGTTTTTTAGGATACTCGCCCATTAAATTACGGTAATTCGCGACAAATTTATTGTATAATACCAGTGCTTGTTCGGATTTGCCTATCTTTTGAAAGGCTTTTAAGCATAAATTCATAACGTCTTCATTTAAAGGATCGATATTTAAATACAATTCCGAAAAAAGAATAAATTTCGAGTAAAGTTTCTTTTCAAATAGCTGTGTAATATATTCTAATAGAATACGTTCTGCGATGTCTTCAAAATCGTGTTTGAAAGCATCCGACCATCTTTCCTGTAAACTGGGGAGCAACACGCCTCGGCGAAGTATCTGTAAGATACGAGCCATGCCTTTATCTTTCGATTCGGGATGCATAAGGAGTTGATGGAGCTCTTTTTCATAAGAGATATAGTCACAGTAGAATGAGCTGTCGAATTTAAAAAACCATTTTGAGTTAATATAAACTAAAGTTATTCCGTCGAATTCGCAAATGATATTCCTTAGTCGATTGATTGTGACGCCGCGGATGTTTTTTGCATTGTTTGGGTCTTTATCCGGCCACAAAAGGAAGGTCATTTTTTCTGTTGAAATGCCGGAACCCTCTTTGCTGTGAAAGAAAATCAAGGTGAATAAGGATTTGATCTTTGAACTGAATCTGTAGCTGATGTCTTGGCCTTCTTTATTGTAAGCCGCGAAGTCGCCAAAGAGGTAGATCGCATTTTTTGTTATTGGCGGGAGCATTGGAGTCGAATCTTTGGTGTAGAAGCTCGTTTGCCCTTTCTTGTTTAGTTTTTTCTTTGAAAGGAATAGCCACAGTCCTGCTAGAATCACAACAATGGAAAGCATGATCCATTGAATTGGCCAATGGGTTTGATACGTCAACAGTTCAGCTTTACTTACAGGCGACGATAACAAAGAATAAATACGAATCAAATAATTCTCTTCAGAAATAGATTCTTTGACAACAGCATAGTATTCTTGCATCAATTCACTGAAAAATAACTGAACGGTGGTGTTCATGTCTCTGTTGGCCAAAGGTATGAAATCGCTTACAATCCGGTAGCTGCCATCGGACAAATTAAATTTGAATAATTGAATCGTGCTGTTCCCTTGATGATAGGGATAGCAAAGCGTGTAAAAGCCTTGTTTGGATTTGTCTAAAATCAGATTGCTGCAAGGCGTGAGATTAGAAGTAATCGTCGTATTTTCCCATTTTTTAATAATTTCCTCTTTGTCCAGATTGATCGCAAACAATTCGTACAGCGATTTTCCGCCATATTCCAGTTTTCCGCTCTCATTGCCGAATCCCCCGAATAATAATAGTTCGGAGGAAGTAATTCCGGCACCAATCGCGGCGAGAAAACGGGGCAAGATGCTGTCTCCCGTAAACTGCATCATTTCCCATTCTTCGGCAGCATGGTCGTATTTTAACAGTTTGTTGGAATACGTATATTTTTCCAATCCTCCGAAGATGAATGGCGTATTACTCCGCTCGTCAAAAAACAGATTAGAATGAAATAAATCACTTTCCATAAAAAACTTACGGAGAGAGGTGGCCTCATCATCCATGGAAATGGCTGCGATAGCAGATCGAAATTTGTCACTGTCGCTCATGTTGACGGCGTGAATAAATGCTTTGTTTTCTCCCGAACTGAAAGCGGCTTCTTTTATGATTGTCTGTGGAGATAAAACGTTTAATTTCTTTCTTTCAAAACGTTCATATTGAGGAGTGTAAGTAAAAACGGAGTCGTTTTTGAAAAATAAGATCTGGTTGTTGATCGAATTGTAAGTGATTCCAGCGGTTGAATTGACGTTGAGGCGCATTCTTTCTTGCCAAAAATGATGTCGGTTGATCATCCATTCGGGATTTTTAACAGTGCCAATACGTCTTTTGTGAATGTTGTGAACGTCGTCTCCTGTAAATTCGTTCAATGGAAAAACCTCGCTTTTCTCTCCCTTTTCTTCGATGATTATGTCTCGGATCACCATGGACGGCACGTCAAGATTGAGACCATACAGACCGAACACGAATTTCAATTTGGAAGGATTTTTTAATCCAATGGGGTTGCAGGAGAAGCGTTTATTCTTAAACATAATCTCTGCTTTGTCGGCTTTCAAGTCGAAAAAAATCTCGAGCGGGATTCCGCGTCGTTCGTATATGTCATTTTTGTGAATGGGCATCTGTACCGAACTATGTGTTATTGGGCTATGCAGATCCAAATACAGATCATCTTCGCCTTTGAAATTAACAAAAACCAAATCCACTTCCTGATTTTCATTCGTCAAAACCCTTAAAATATAACCAAATTGTTTGATATCACAGATAGATAAATTAAAACGGATGGAAAATTCATCTTTAAATTCTTGAAATTTACTGCCGAAAACAGACAACGAGGTACGATTATTGACAGGTTCCGCACTTGATCGGAACAAAACGCCATGAGTTAATTCTTCCGTGTAGACGAGAGAAGGCAGAGATACGACTAACAGAAAAATACTCAAGAATGTTTTTTTTTGTGGTCATCCTGTTGTGGATTGATTTGATTCATGGATTTATTTGTTTGACAAAATTAATATATTCATTGTAAATTGTAATGGATTTGTATTTCTTTTTTTTAATTCCGATCAGTTATTGAGCTCTTTGCCGGCCATTGTCGAATGATTTAGTGCATCCATTTCCGTTGCTTGCCCTCGGTCGCCTTGTTGCTCCATCCATGAATACAATCGGGTTTTCAAGGATTCTTTTATTTCCTGATAATTCGGATCATTGGCCACATTGTTCAGTTCATACGGATCTTTTTGCAGGTCATACAGTTCTTCTGCCGGCCGAAACAGGTATTTATGCACCAACTCCGCCGCTTGTTCGTCGGTTTTGCCCTTCCGTTGCCAGGAATTAAAAGGTTCATCGCTTGTGGCAACGCATTGAAAAGCGGCTTCAGGAGTCAGGTTCACAAGATAACGATAGTTTTCCGAACGGACAGTCCGTATGCCGTAATGATCCGGCCCGCTGATAATGCCTCTTGAAGTTTGTAGTCCGAAAACATAATCTTTGTGTTTCGCGGTTTCTCCTTGCAATACCTGAAGAAAACTCCGTCCGTCGAGTTGCTCGTCGGGAACGCCTCCGGCAATTATCTGTTGAAAATAGAACTGATTGACGGTTCTAATGGATGCAAAAAAGTATTCGTGCGCTGAAGCAAAAAAGATGCCGGGAGCGTAATAAAATCCGCCATTGTTTGTACAATTCACAAAAAAGCGTTACCTTTGTGCGTGTGTAATTAATTATTTATTTTAGTAGTAACAAAATAACAGGGAGAAACCGCAAGGGAGTACCCCTTTTATTTTGTTATGCTATCATGAAACGATGAAGATATGTTATCTTTGTACCCTTAAAAATATACAATTCGCATGAAAAACTTTTTTCAACGGTTACTCACCGGCACGATGTATGTGGCATGCGTCACTGTTGGCATCCTGGTCAATACTTATACTTTCCTGGCGCTGTTTTCGGTTGTCACGGCCTTGTGTCTTTGGGAGTTTTACAAGCTGATCAATGCCACGCGCGATGTCAATGTCAATCCCTATCTCAATGCTTTGGGAGGTTTGTTGCTGTTTGTTTCAACCTATCTGTATGTGTCGGGCGTCTCCGGTCATTTTGTCCTGTTGCCCTATCTATTGTATATTGTTTATCTTTTGGTGACGGAGTTGTATCGAAAAGAAGAAGATCCCCTGTCGCGTCTGGGATATGCTTTTTTCGGTCAGGTATACATCGCTTTGCCGGTTGCCTTGTTGAATATGATTTCTTTTCAGGTCGATGATGCCGGGAACGGTCATTATTATCCTGTCCTGGCGTTGGCATTGTTTGTATTTATCTGGATAAATGACACCGGCGCTTATCTGGTCGGGATGGTTTTCGGAAAGAATCGCCTCTTTAAACGGGTTTCCCCTAAAAAATCGTGGGAAGGTTTTTTCGGAGGACTGGTCTTTACGGTGTTGTCGTCGCTGGTGTTTGCGCATTTTGAACCCGAAATTGACTATTATCACTGGATTGCGATTGCGGTTGTCATCGTCGTCTTCGGCACCTGGGGCGATTTGATCGAATCATTGATTAAACGAAATTTGGAGGTGAAAGATTCAGGGACGTCGCTACCGGGTCACGGCGGATTTCTGGATCGCTTCGACAGCCTGTTGCTGGCAGTATACGGGATGTTATTTTACGTGCAGCTGTTTATTCGAAATTGAAAGTAAAAACGATCATACGGGAAGTCCCTTTCGAGAGGGATTGCGAATATTTCAGCAACGCCTTTTCCGTCAAATCCGAACGGTCTTTTTCAAGCAGATCGACCAATCCGAAGCAAAATTTTATTTCCGGACACACTTTGATGATCGGGAGATAGAAATCGCACCCAAATCCGAGCTCAAAACCGTAATCCAAAGGTTTCAACAATACCGGCTGGTCTTTTTTTCTGCCCAGATCAAGCGCGGCATATACCCCTGTAAGTAGATACGGGCGGAAGTTGTTAAGACGCATGGAACTGAATTTAATGTCGATCGGCACCGTTACATAATTCGATCGAACACTTGTTTTATAATGCTCCGTCGAAGCGGCTTGGGTAAATGAGAAATTCTTGTCTCCGAAATGTATCACGGGACTAGAGCGAAGATTCATGTATGGATTCAGATATAAATCGGCAATCAACCCTACCGTCAAGCCGGGCGAATAACCCGGAATGCCGCCGTACCATGTTTCGCCCGTTTCCGCATCGGCAAGTCCGGAATTGGTCAGGATCAGATCCTGAAAATTCATCCCTACCGTCAATCCGAAATGGTAAAGCCGCTGGTCTCCATAAGGTTGATTCTTGACTTTTTGCGTTTGACCGAAAAGTCCGAAACAACTCAGGATACCTATAATCAATACAAATGACCGTGGATTCATGAATAAAACGTTCTGTCAATTTTTAACGGATACATCGACAGAATATTGTGTTTGACAAATTCCGCTGCAAGGCCGAGAAACTTGATTTCTATTCCCTGTTAAAAGAAATACCTTCCTGCAAAAGAAATAATAATCCGATATTTTTTGGATATATCTACGGAATCATTTACCTTTGTCCCGTTAATTTTTATCAATTTAAAACTTGAAAATATGGCACATGTAATTTCTGAAGATTGTATCGCATGCGGTACATGTATCGATGAATGTCCTGTAGGAGCGATATCAGAAGGCGACATCTATAAAATAGATCCCGACCTATGCACCGATTGCGGTACTTGCGCGGAAGTATGTCCCACAGAAGCAATCCATCCTGCATAAACAGTCAGAATACAGGAATTTTAAGGCCGTTTACCGGGATCCGGTAAATGGCTTTTTTTGCTTCGCGAGAAGATTTTAACAAAATTAAATCAATAAAATCTCCGGATAAAGGGTTTAATGCTTATATTTGTTGCCGAAATAGAAAATCTAATCAATCCATAAAAATACCAACAGTATGAAACGAGCATGATTTTCAAACATCCAAGTGGATGACAATAAAGACATGCGAGTTCCATACGACCCTTTAAAAACAAATTATTGACGTATGAAACAAAACATTTTTGATCTGACAACAGCGGAATTGAAAAAAATCGCTGACAGTCTCCAGGGAAAAATCGAAGAAGGGCTTAAAAAAGACGGAATGGAAATTTCGGACATTCCTACCCACATCCATCCGAAAAAAGACATCCAAGACGGCAAAGTGCTCGTGCTCGATTGGGGGGGTACCAATTTCAGGGCGGCGGTCGTTGCGTTCAAAGACGGGAAAGCGACTATCCTCGAAAGTTTGAAACGTCCGTTGTCGGCAAAAGAAACCGTGGGGTTTGAACAGGATACCCTGCATGAAAAGATGGCGGAATGGATCAGCGAACTCAAGACCCTGGATTCGCAGGTTACCCAAATCGGTTATTGCTTTTCTTATCCTGCCGCATCCCGGATTAATGGCGATGCGATATTGCTTCGCTGGACGAAAGGCATTGAAATTCCAGATATGCTCGAAAAACCGGTCGGCGAATCGTTGCTTCGCTATCTGAACAGTCATCGGAGCATCCACACCGAATTTAAAGACATCAAAGTGATCAACGATACCGTTGCCTGCCTGTTCGCCGGATTGAGCGAAACGGGATATGATTCTTACATGGGACTCATTGTCGGTACCGGCACCAACATGGCAAGTTTGATGCGACTGGACAAGATTGAAAAACTGAATAATAAGGAACAGAGCCTGATTCCCGTCAACCTGGAGTCGGGGAATTTTTTCCCTCCATACCTCACCGTCATCGACGGATTGGTTGACGCCATGTCGAACAACAAGGGCAGTCAGCGTTTTGAGAAAGCCATCTCCGGCGGTTATCTGGGAGAACTCTTCAAGACCGTCTTCCAGCATGAAAAGGTCAAGTATGATTTCGACGGAGGGGATCTCGCAAACATGATCAACAATCCGGAACAATTTCCCGAAGATCAAGTGAAAGTTGCACGCTGGATTTACGACCGTTCCGCCAAACTGGTTGCCGCATCGCTTGCAGGCCTCGCACAGGTGTTGACGGCGCAAGATCCGTCGATAAAAAACATCGGCCTGGCGGCCGACGGCAGTGTTTTCTGGGGAAAAGACCGCGACAAGCAACCTTATTACAAAGAACTCGTTTCCAAAGAACTGCAATTGTTGCTGCCTGCCGGCGTAAGCATCACGATTTTCGACGAAATGAGTGAACCCAACTTGATTGGTTCGGCGATTGCAGCGCTGTCGTAAAACAACAGCAACCCGTGCATCGCTCGGTAGAAATTTATTGATACATTTCGAATATCAACCTAATAATAATTGATTTATGTCACTAGTTTCCGATCGTTTGAACGCCTTGTCTCCTTCCGAGACGCTGGCGATGTCGCAAAAAAGCAATGAACTCAAGGCGCAGGGTATCGATGTCATCAATCTCAGTGTGGGCGAGCCGGATTTCTTCACGCCCGACCACATCAAGAAGGCAGCAATAAAAGCCATTGAGGATAATTATTCCTTTTATTCGCCGGTGCCGGGTTATCCTTCACTGCGAAATGCCATCGTCGCAAAGCTGAAAAACGAAAACAAACTGGATTACAAACCCGAACAGATTGTATGTTCCAACGGAGCCAAACAGGCGGTTTGCAATGCTGTGCTTTCGCTTGTCAATCCCGGCGATGAAGTGATTATTCCGGCTCCTTATTGGGTGAGCTATGTGGAAATGGTAAAATTGGCGGGAGGCACGAACGTCATTGTTTCGGCGGGTATCGATCAGGATTTTAAAATAACCGCTTCACAGCTCGAAAACGCCATTTCACCGAAAACGAAAGCGCTCATCCTCTGTTCGCCGTCCAACCCTACCGGAAGTGTGTATAACCGTGAAGAATTGAAAGCATTGGCCGAGGTATTGGCAAGATATCCCCAAGTGGTGGTCATCGCCGATGAAATCTACGAACACATCAATTACACGGGTCAACATGAGAGTATTGCTCAATTTGAAGCGCTTCGCGACCGGGTGGTGATTGTGAACGGCGTTTCTAAAGCATACGCGATGACCGGATGGCGCATCGGATGGATTGCTGCGCCCCAATGGATCGTAGCTGCCTGTTCCAAACTGCAGAGCCAATATACTTCCGGTCCCAATTCAGTAGCTCAACGGGCTGCCGAAGCCGCCTATACCGGCGATCAGGATTGTGTGTCGGAAATGTGTGCAGCCTTCAAGCGCCGCAGGGATTTGATCGTCGGTCTGGCGAGTGAAATTCCCGGACTGAAAGTCAATAAGCCCGACGGCGCGTTCTACCTGTTTCCGGAATGTAGCGCTTACATTGGAAAATCCTATCAAGGCAAGCGCCTGGACAATTCTGCCGATTTGGCCATGTATCTGCTGGAAGAAGGACATGTGGCCAGCGTTGGCGGGATGGCGTTCGGCGCGCCCGACTGCATCCGCTTCTCGTATGCCACCTCCGACGAAATGTTGGTTGAGGCGATGAAACGTGTGAAGACAGCATTGGCAAAACTGAAATGATATGAAATCCTATCGCAAAGAACTTTGGTTCAATACGCCCACGAGAAGGGCATTGCTCAACATCACGCCGCATGTCGCTGCTTGTCTGGCGGAAAGCGGTATCAGGGAAGGCCTGGTGCTGGTCAATGCGATGCACATCACGGCCAGCGTTTTCATCAATGACGACGAAAGCGGACTGCATCACGATATCGACGTGTGGCTCGAGCGTCTGGCGCCTGAAAAACCCTACAGTCAATACCGGCACAATACCTACGAGGACAATGCCGATGCCCATTTGAAACGTTCGGTCATGGGGCGTGAAGTCGTCGTTGCCGTGACCGACGGAAGACTGGATTTCGGCCCTTGGGAACAAATCTTCTACGGCGAATTTGACGGCAAACGCCAAAAAAGGGTGCTGGTGAAGATAATCGGAGATTAAACTTTCGCTGCCGCGCCGATCCTGCTAAAGAAATCATTCCCTTTGTCATCCACGAGGATGAAAGCCGGGAAATCCGTGACTTCGATTTTCCAGATTGCTTCCATGCCGAGTTCGGGATATTCGAGGCAAGTGATGTTTTTGATGTTGTTTTGCGCCAAGATTGCTGCTGGGCCGCCGATGGATCCAAGGTAGAATCCCCCGTATTTTTGGCAGGCGTCCGTCACTTGCTTGCTGCGATTTCCTTTGGCCAGCATGATCAGGCTACCCCCGTGACTTTGAAACAGACCTACATACGAGTCCATACGTCCGGCAGTGGTAGGTCCCATCGAACCGCAAGCCATGCCTTTGGGCGTCTTGGCGGGGCCGGCATAAAGAATCGGATGGTCTTTGATGTATTGCGGGAGGTCTTCGCCGCGGTCGAGCCGTTCTTTCAGTTTGGCGTGCGCAATGTCGCGTCCGACGATGATCGTTCCGTTCAGCGACAGTCGGGTGGCTACCGGATAGTTGGATAATTCCGCCAGGACTTCCCTGATTGGGCGATTCAGGTCGATTTTGACGGCATTGCCTTCGCCGACATGACGCAGTGATTCGGGGATGTATTTCCCCGGATTGTCTTCCAGTTTCTCAATCCAGACGCCGTCTTTGTTGATCTTGGCCTTGATGTTGCGGTCTGCGGAGCACGAAACAGCCATTCCCACAGGGCAAGAAGCGCCGTGACGCGGCAACCGGACGATGCGAATGTCATGCGCCAGGTATTTACCGCCGAATTGAGCGCCCAAGCCGATTTCTCCGGCTTTCTTAAGCATCTTTTCTTCCAGCGCGAGGTCGCGGAAAGCTTGTCCGCCGTCATTGCCGGAAGTCGGAAGTCCGTCGTAATATTTTGTTGAGGCCATTTTGACGGTCTTCAGGCAAGCGTCGGCGGAAGTGCCGCCGATAACAAACGCAATGTGGTAAGGAGGACAGGCCGCCGTACCGAGGGATTTCATCTTTTCCACAAGGAATTTTTCCAGTGTTTCCGGATTCAGCAAGGCTTTTGTTTCCTGAAACAGGTAGGTTTTATTGGCCGAGCCGCCTCCTTTGGCGATGCACAGGAATTGGTATTCCATGCCGTCGACAGCCTGGATATCGATTTGTGCAGGCAGGTTGCATCCGGAATTTTTTTCGGTATACATGTCCAATGCGACGGTTTGCGAATAGCGCAGGTTTTCTTCGGTATAGGTTTTATAGACGCCGAGCGAGAGCGCTTCTTCGTCATACCCGCCCGTCCATACTTGCTGTCCTTTTTTCGCGATGATGGTTGCCGTGCCGGTATCCTGGCAGAAGGGGAGAATCCCTTTGGCCGAAATTTCAGCGTTTCGCAGCATTGTCAACGCCACAAATTTGTCGTTTTCGCTTGCTTCGGGATCGTTCAGGATATTTGCCACTTGCCGGTGGTGTTCGGAACGCAGGAAAAAAGCGCAGTCATGAAAACAGGCATTCGCCAGATGGGTGAGCGCTTCGGGTTCTATCTTGAGCATTTCATTTCCTTCGAACGAAGAAACGGAGACACCCTCTTGGGTGAGCAGGTAATACGCTGTTCGGTCTTTTTCCAGCGGGAACGGTTTTTGATATTTGAATGGAGGTGTTGCCATTTTGTTGTTGTTTATATCGTTATAAAATTATATTTCCATGAGTTCGTCGTAATGATGGAACAAAAAATCGTTGTACGGGAATCGTTGCACATGCAGATGCCGGACACGGTCGTACAAGAGCGTTTTGAGTTCATCGAGGTTTTGCCGTTCTTTCGCGGAAATAAACACGCAGTTTTCGTGCAATTTTGCCATCCAGCTTTGTTTCAATTCTTCCAGCGAATGATTGGCTTTCGTACGTGGCGTCAGGTCGTCTTTTTCTTTTTCTATATAGGAAAAGGCGTCGATTTTATTGAAGACGATGATCATCGGTTTTTCTTCGCCGCCGCTGTTTTTTGTAATGTCGTTCAGTGTGGCGTTGACGGTCTCGATCTGGTCTTCAAACGCCGGATGTGAGATGTCTACCACGTGCATCAGGATGTCTGCTTCCCGCACCTCGTCGAGCGTAGACTTGAACGATTCAATCAATTCTGTGGGCAGTTTGCGGATAAACCCGACGGTGTCGGTCAACAGGAAAGCCAGGTTGTCGACGGTCACCTTGCGCACGGTGGTATCGAGGGTGGCGAACAACTTATTTTCTGCGAAGACTTCCGATTTTGACAACAGATTCATCAGAGTCGATTTGCCGACATTGGTATAACCGACCAGCGCTACGCGAACCGTTTTTCCGCGGTTTTTGCGCTGTAAGGATTTTTGTTTCTCGATCTCTTTCAGGTCTTCTTTCAGTTTGGAGATTTTATTCAGGATAATTCGTCGGTCGGTCTCCAATTGTGTTTCTCCCGGTCCGCGCATCCTGAATCCGCTGCTGCCACCGCCGCTCTGCCGTTCCAGGTGCGTCCACAGTCGCTTGAGGCGCGGCAACATGTAGTTGTATTGCGCCAGTTCCACCTGTGTTTTCGCGTGGGCGGTTTGTGCGCGTCGGGCAAAAATGTCGAGAATCAGGCTTGTCCGGTCCATGATCCGTATTTTCAGGCTTGCCTCCAGGTTACGCAGCTGTTTTGGAGAAAGTTCGTCGTCAAAAATCGCCAGACTGATTTCGTTTTCTTCATTTTCAACATAATCTTTGATTTCCTGCAATTTCCCCGAACCGACAAAGGTGACAGGGTGTGGCGCTTCCAGTCGTTGCACAAAACGCTTGGTAGCGCGAATCCCGTCGGTGTCGGCCAAGAAAGCCAGTTCATCGAGGTATTCCGTGATCTTAAACTCATTTTGTTCGGGTGTAATCAGCCCGATGAGTATGGCATTCTCTGTTGGTATATCCGTTAGAATAAATTCTTTCATGTACAGTTTGTACGAATCAATTGACAAAGGTAAGTAAAAAATGCTTATCTTTGTAATCATTTTTGTATGGTTTTTCCATGAAATGCTTATTGATTTTCATCGGCACGTTTCTTTCCATTTATAACCTATTTGGTCAGATCAGTCACGGAGGGCAGCCGCTCTTTCCCAAGAGCCTGTTGAAAAGCGCGTCCGAAAACCGCTATATCGAAATGCCTTCGTTTGATGTTGCTGCACAACTGAAGGAAGACCTCGTGAACGAACAAAACGGGCTTAAGGGCTTCCGGTTCGCATATAAATTCTATACGGATATTGAGCGCGGCAAAGACGGGACAACGCATTTGTTGCCCGACGGGACCAAAGTGTGGCAAGTCGGGATTCGTTCTGCAGGCGCTTATTCGATCAATGTGCTGTTTTCCGAATTTCATATTCCCGAAGGAGCGAAATTGTTTCTTTACAATTCCACCCGAACCTGTATTGTCGGTTCGTTCACGCACGAAAACAACGCCGACGACGGCCTGTTGCCGGTGCGTCCGGTGATGGGCGACGAACTGATTGTAGAGTACAGTGAGCCGCCGTATGTAGCTTTTGAGGGGCGGTTGAAGATCGCCGAAGTCAATCACGATTACAGGAATTTGTTTGCGTATGAGCCAAAAACCGATCAGAGTGATTTTCTTTGTATGCCTGATGTTGTTTGCCGTGTACCGGACGATCCGAATATTCGGAGTGCGTTGTTGTTGATTATCAACGGCGATATGGCCTGTTCGGGCACATTGCTGAATAACGCTTCGGGCGACGGATGCCCGTATGTATTGACTGCCAGCCATTGTTTGAACGATAATTTTCGCACCCGCGATCCGAATGATTATGTCAATGCCGCCGGCACCATCGTGTCGTTTTTCAATTATAAACGAACGGTGTGCGCTACCGATTTCAAGATGAAAGGCGTGGAAGAAATGTCGCTTGCCGGATCGAGCAGTGTTTGCATCATCGACACCTGCGATATTGCGCTGATCAGGCTGAACGATACGCCACCCGATTATTACATGCCGTATTATGCCGGGTGGGATATTACGTATAACCAGACCAACAAGCGACAGGAAAATGCGCCGTTCACTTCCTTGCATTATCCGGGCGCTTCGGTTTTGAAATACGGACAATGCACGCAAGCGTTGCCGCTGACGAGTTTCACGGTTGCTTTGAGTAACAATGTCCGGTTTTTAACCAGTTCTCACTGGCGAGTAAATGCTTGGCAGACAGGCGCCACAGCCGGAGGTTCGTCCGGTTCGGGACTGTTCAATCATGACGGGCGTCTGATTGGGGCGTTGAGCGGCGGAAGCTCGGAATGTGTCGGCGTCAATCCGACGAATCTGTCGGATTTCTATTTCGCCTTGTTCAAGGGCTGGGAATACGGTGACGAAGAGGCCGGCCGTCTGCGACATTTTCTGGATCCCGACAATTCGGGCGCTACCGCTCTCGACGGGCTGGATCCGTATAAAGACAATCCGGTGTATCTGCTTTCCAATATCGACTACAACGGGACCGATTCACTGGTGAATACGCCCATCAAAGCGCCTGCTTCAGGACGGCTTTTCGGGCATAATTCCCTGGCGGAAATCACGGAATTTGCCGAAGCGTTTTTTACCGCCGAAAAAGCCAAACTCACCGGCGCCTATATTTTAGCCCCCTCGGTGGAACTAAACGAGTCTTCCGAAATCAAGATCTCTGTTTATGCAGGCGGCCTGGCGCCCGAAAACAAAGTCGCTTCCACGGTGTTTTATCCAAAATACCTGACGTATCAAGACGGAGATACGACTTTGTTGCCACGAGAGTCGCGGTGGTATCCGTTCATGAGTTTTGTCCGTTTTGAAGACGAGCCCAAGGTCAACGGGCAGTTTTTTATCGCTTATGAAATCACTTATCCTTATACAACACCCGCTGCGTTTTCGGTCTACAATGCTTATCCCGGTTTGTCGAATACGAGGGAAGTCAGTACTGCCTGGCTGAAAAAAAACACAGGTGAATGGATGCCGTCTTCCGCCTATACTGCGCAACCTGTGCGAACGTCCTTGGCCATACAGGCAGCCATTCGTCAGGATTTAGATTCTTCCAATCATCCGGTGGTGGTTCCCGAACAGTCCGACGTCATCCGTTACGACCGTTCTGACGGGAGGCTGTATCTCAATGCTCATCCCGATGAGACGGGAACGGTGTCGGTTTATGCTGCTACGGGGCAATTGATGCGACGATTCGCTTTTTCCGGATCGGCTTCTTTCCCGATTTCCCTTTTCAACCTCAGGGGGGCGATCGGCATTGTCAGGATGATTTCAAACGAACGAAATGCTTCGGCCAAAATTATTTTTTAACGTTTATGTTTGCCTCCAGACCTCCTGCCCATACGGAAAATGAACCATTTTCTATCCTGTAATTCCCTTGTTCGTCAGGATAAGCCAGATGTTTACCGGGAATAATCTTAAAAGACAATTTTTTTGTTTCGCCGGGTTGAAACAATTGTTTTTCAAAGTATTTCAATTCCCTGACAGGACGGGTAAAACTACCATGATGGTCGGTGATATACCATAATACGCTCTCTTTACCTGCGCTGTTCCCTTCATTCGTTACCTCAACAGTTACATTGACACACTGATTAATATCGGTGATTAAAGTATCGGAAATATTCAAATTTTTATAAGAAAATTTAGTATATGACAGTCCATCTCCAAAGGATGCCATGGAAACCGGCATTTGAAGGACGTTTCGCATTACTTCTTCGTGCCGCTTCCTGTTATAGTTTACATACGATGACGCCCCTTGTGGATATTCAAATGGTAATTTGCCGCTTGGATTTACCTTTCCGGCGATTATTTCAGCAATGGCAGTTCCGCCCGAATATCCCGGTAAGCCTGCCCATATAAAACCGGCGAGACGCTCATATATTTTGGATACAACCCTTGGCCGTCCGGCAAGCATTACAACGATAACAGGGATGCCGGTCGCGAGCGTTTGGCTTATTTCTTCTATTTGAATATCCGGTAAAGTCAGGTCTGTTACAGAGCCATAATATTCAGCATAAGGTCTTTCACCGGCAACATAAATGATAGCATCTGCGCCTTTTGAAAGACCCTTTAACTGCGATATATCGTTTACCGATTCTATCTTGGAATTTGGATACATGGTTTGCAAGGCCTTATAAACAGTTGGAACTCTTTCGGGGATATATTCGTCTCGCACATCACTCCATCCGGCAGTCCAGGCGCCGCATATAGCGCTCCGGCTGTTCGCATTGGGACCTGCTACGACAATCTTGCTTACTTTTGCCGGATTTAAGGGGAGGATACCTTTTTCATTCTTCAACAGCACAATAGATTCCCTTGCTGCATTTATCGCATGTTCTTCCGCATCAGTCCTGTTCATTCGTTGCGCTATGACGTCTTCGGTTCTAAAATTTCCATCAAACAATCCTAAATCATATTTCAGACGAAGTATTCTTTTTACGGACAAATCTAATCTTTCTTCCGGAATCCGTCCTTCACGAACCAGTTCGCACGCATATTGGGCAAATAAACAGTCTTCCGGAGTAAGGATGCAATCCAAACCTGCGATTAACCCCAAATATGTGGCTTCTTTTTCATTTTCGGCAACTCCATGATAATTAACTAATTTCTTCAAGTCTTCCCAGTCGCTGTTCAATACCCCCTTAAAGCCCATCTTATCGCGTAACAGCGTTGTAAGTAATTTATGGGAGGCATGTACTGGTACGCCGTTAACTTCACCGCTATTGGCTTCAATAATTTTAACGCCTGCATCAATACATGCCTGAAAAGAAGGAACGTAAAATTCATACAGTTCCTGCTCAGGGATGCTTGCCGGGCTCCTGTCCCAACCTGATTTTGGGTCGGAATATCCAATAAAATGTTTTGCACAGGCGGCTGTTTTGTAAGGTAAAACCTCTTTGTTGGTCTGGATACCGTTTACAATTGCAGCGCCCATTTGAGAACACAGCAGGAATGACTCTCCAAATGTTTCATAAAACCTTGGCCAACGGGGATTTCTTCCTATATCAACCACCGGAACATAGATGAAATTGTGTCCCAAATGCGCAGTTTCAAGG
>JAISUK010000028.1 GCA_031272075.1 Dysgonamonadaceae bacterium | reverse complement strand
AAAAAAATCAACTTCGGAACTCCAAAGAGCAGGAAAGCACAATTTTTTTGGGGGCGATTTTCTTGTTTCGCTTCTTGGGATTGTGGTTGATAAAATCAATTTGTTCGATCAACAGGTTCACGGCATTTCGTCCGATTTCTTCGATGGGGAAGCGGGCAACGTTTATTTTTGGAGCCAACACCTTGAATATCGGGAGTTCGTGAATACTCGCAAACTCGTAATTGGGTTTTATTCCTTTGTCGTGAAAGTACTGGAATGCTTCGAGCGCCAAGATATGGGTGGTAAAGAAGAACCCGTCGACATCCGGCACATTTTTAAAGATATCATCCAACACCTTATATATATGCTTTTCGTAGTCGACAAAATTCACTTCGCCATACAGACTGGGATTCGGCGTGATTTTCGACTCCCGCAGCGCATCCTCAAAGCCTTCACGCCGCTGATTCATCGTGGTCAGATGTGGATTTGTCGTCAGGATTGCAATCTTCCTGCATCCTTTATTCACCAGGTGCTTGGTCAACATATAACTGCTATCACGGTTATTGATAATGATATAGGTGGCATTCAATTCGGGAAAGTAACGGTCGAAAGTCACCAGCGGATAGGATTCGTCGATCAAGCGTTGGATTTCCACTTTTGAGCGCTTGGTCGGCGCGATGATGATGCCATCTACCCCCTTCGCCTTAAACAAACGGATCATTGCATCTTCACGGTCGATATCCGACTTGGAACTGCTGATCATCAATGAATAACCGTTCATGCGCGCTTCATTTTCGATCTCCCATGCTACTTCCGAATAAAAACTGTCGGAAATAGACGGAAGTATCAAACCGATGGTCTTCGTGACACCGGTATTCAGGCTCCGGGCAATCAGATTGGGTTGATAATGGACTTTCATCGCATGTTCAAGCACCTTGCTGGCGGTTGATTCACTGATTCCCTTTTGTTGAGCCTGTCCGGACAATACCCACGAAACCGTCGTTTTCGACAGATTCAGTTCGTTCGCTATGTCTTTTAATGATGAACTCATTGGATTACTTAACCGTTTAAGTTGCAAATTAAAATACAAAGAATTTAAAATGCAAGAGAAAAACGTTATTTAACATAGTTCGCATAGATATTAACATTTTAAACAGGTTGATTCAGCTCGTAATTGCAAATTTGTCTTAATTGCCTCAATGCTTCTCATTCGATTTATTACAACAATGCTGTTTATTCTTAATGAGTATCTTATATAATACCCAAAGACAACAAATCTGCAATCCGCATAAAAAAACGATTTTTTACGCTCACAAACTTAGTTTTTTATAATCAATCAATGTAAGACAATGTACTGAGGAACAATGCTATCAGTGTGACATCATATCCGAAACCGTTGTTCCGTCAAGATAAGCACATGATTGTGAGGGAACAATGTCGTAGCGAAAAGGTGATCGTTGCCGCCATCTCTGAGTTTCAGTCGTTTCTTTAATTCGTCGACGGTCGCCGGAAAATTGCGGACACTGAGGTTGGCTTGACGCAGGTGTTGCGTGCACTGCTGCATTGTCGCTTTATTGAAAGAAGAGACGGCTTTCACCTCAAAACAGCGGCCGGGAAAGTCGGGCAAATGCCGTGAAGAGGTATACAGATGGCTGTTAGGGTGTAGTTTCCGGAGGCAGAAACGTCCGACAAGCAGTTTGTAGGCGCCTGCTTTCATCAGCGAGGCATTGGGCTCGTAAAGAAACTTTAGGATTTCAGAGGCATATTCCACGGCAGCATTTTTTTCTTCCGACCGCGTGAACGCAAACGCCATCAGCTTCTGCCCTTTGCTCAGATTGACGCAACGAATTGTCGGTTCGGCCGTCAAGTCTCGTCTCAGCAGGAAAAGGAGCTCTTTACATTCATTCTCTACGCTGACCACATGGACTTCGGAAGTGTTCGGAAGGACTTGAAGCGCACTGTCGACATCCAACATCGGCGAGAGTTTAATCAACACACATTCTGCGCGTTGCAACAACAGGCCGATTAAAGGGATGATATCCGGCTCACAGTCGGAGATCGCGAATTTCTTTCGCCCATCGCGGCCTCGGCGAGCCGGATCGAGATAGATGCAGTCCACGGGGTTCATTTGTTGCAAATAACATTGGGCATCAGCGTGTACCACCGTGAGCTGCGGCAAATTCAGAATGGGGAAGTTATGTTCGGCGACTGCACAACGTTGGGGTTGTTGTTCCACATAGAAAGCCTTTTGGAATTTCGTTGCGATGAAAGCGCAATCGACGCCGAATCCGCCTGTCAGGTCGACGAACGATTTGCCAGCCAGCAACGCGGATTTATACAAAGCCGTCGCTTCAGAAGAACATTGTTCGATCGAAAGTCGATCGGGATAGACCAGCCCTTCAGTCGCATACCAAGTAGGAATCTTATCCTTGATGGCCTGGCGATGGGCAATCTGTTGAAGCGCTGACGTCAAGTCTACATCCGGATAGAGGCCTCGACATTGCAGCGCAAGGCGTTTGGGGTCGTCGAAACGGTGTTGGGTAATGAATTGCCATGTAGCTTCGGAAAACATGGTTATCCGAGTGTTATTCGGGTCGCATCTATTTCTCCCTGCAAAAAAACAGAGGCCATCTCCGAAAATTTTGTCGCGGCTTCGGTAGTATAAAAGAGGCAGGTAGCGTTTTTGGAACACTGTCTGTCCATTTCGGGATGGCGCAACAAATAATCCTTGAGCGCGTCGGCGACGTATTTTCCTTGCGATATCAAACGGATGGAAACGGCAGGCGGCAGATTTTGCCTGATTTTTGTTTCCAGTAGCGGGTAGTGGGTACATGCCAGGATCAGCGTGTCGATCAAAGGATCTTGTTGCAGGATATGATCCAGGTGTTTCCGTACAAAATAATCGGCTCCCGGCTTGTCGTACTCGCCGTTTTCTACCAGCGGCACCCATAGCGGGCACGCTTCGCCGGTGACGACGATGTCCGGGAACAATTTGTGTATCTCGATGGCATAAGAATCGGAGACAATGGTGCCGGGCGTCCCAAGCACGCCGACATGACCGGTGTGGGTCAACTGTCCGATATTTTCGACGGTAGGACGAATGACACCCAACACACGCCGTGCAGGATCAATCGTCGGGAGGTCGCGTTGTTGAATGGTTCGCAATGCTTTGGCGGAAGCAGTGTTACACGCTAAAATAATCAGGCGGCAACCGTAGTCGAAGAGCTTGACTACCGCTTGCCGCGTAAATTCGTATACCACCTCGAAAGAGCGGACGCCATAAGGCGAACGGGCATTGTCGCCCAGGTATAAATAATCATATCCGGGCATCTGCCGACGAATCTCTTCCAAGATTGTCAGACCGCCATACCCGGAATCGAAAATACCGATTGGACCTTGTGAATCCATACGTAAACTAAGAAAAGGATTCTTAGTCGTTAAGAAATTGCTATTGCAATCCTAATTTCTTTTTGATCAGAGGAGTAGCGTTGGTTGCGCTGGTGGTGGAGATATACAGGAATGCACCTTGTTCGAGGACGTAGGTATATCCGTTTTCTTCTCCTACCGCTTTGATCGCGTCGAGCAATTTTTGTTGAATCGGCGTAAACAAATCCTGGCGTTTTTTGGCAAATTCCTGTTGTGCGCCCTGGTTATAAGTTTCAGCGCGTTGTCTCAGATCTTGGATATCTTGCATGCGATGGGTTTTGATACTTTCTGCCAAGGTATCGGCCTGTTGCATGTAAGCGGTGTATTTCTTCGACAACTCGTCCTCCATGATTTTCAATTCTGAATCAATCTGATTGGAGTATTTTTCGAGTTCGGCACGCATTGCAGCTGTTTCCGGCATTGCCATAAGAATTTCTTCCGAATTCACATACGCAATCTTCAACGATTCTTGAGCAAATACTCCGAAAGGGAGGAGTAAGAGCACAGTAACTAAGACATTTCTGAACATAATTAAATAGTTTAAAATTTTATTTTCGTCGGCAAAGATACAAAATTATTTTGAATATCCGAGTTTTGAAAGTACTTCATTACTAATATCAATTTTCGGAGAGGCAAAAATGATGCTCATAGCCGAAGCTCGGTCGATAATTACCTGATACCCTCGCTCTTCTGAGATTTCTTTGACGACATTGTATATTTCGTCTTGAATGGGTTTGACCAGACTTTCGCGTTTTTTATACAATTCGCCTTCCGATCCGAAGTATTTACGCTTCAATTCTTGAGCTTCCTGCTCTTTGGCTACGATTTCATTTTCCTTTTTGGTTTTCATTTCCGCTGTGAGGAAAACCAGTTCCGCCTGATAATTTTTATACAGATTTTGCGCTTCCTGCTGTACGGCTTCCACTTCCGACTGCCATTTCTTTGAAATGGTGTTCAGTTGTTCATTGGCCATCTCATAAGCGGGTATATTTTTCAGAATATACTCCATATCAATCAAGGCAAACTTTTGCGCATTAATGCTTAATGACACGATAGTCAAGCAAATAATTGACAATACAACTTTCTTCATAGGTGCTGTTATTTAAAAATTAAACGTGTACTTGTTATTAAAATTCCTGTCCGAGGATGAAATGGAATTGTGACCCGGAGATCTCGCTATATGGTCTGGCGCGGTCGAAACCATACGCCCAGTCAATTCCCATCATACCGATCATCGGGAGGAAGATGCGGACGCCAAATCCGGCTGACCGTTTAAGTTGGAACGGATTAAAATCTTTGATATCCGTCCACGAATTACCTGCTTCGACAAATCCCAATCCATAAATCGTGGAAGTAGGCTCCAGCAGGAACGGGTAGCGAAATTCCAATGCCAGACGCGAATAGGCATAGCCTTCATAACCTTGAGGCGTCAATGAGCCGTTTTCGTAACCGCGCAATCCGATGGTTTCGGTCGCGTAAGTAGCGTAATATCCGGTCATTCCGTCGCCTCCCATATAGAAAGTTTCAAAGGGCGATTTTTTGTTCGGGGTATAAGAGCCGACAAATCCGTATTCGATACGGCTCATCATGACCGGCGTCCGTTTCACCGTCTCCGGGTTGGCCAACGGCATGAAGACTTTGCCCTTGAATTTCCATTTATGATATTCTATCCATTTGTATTTATCGCCGTCAGAATCGCTCATGGAGGCGTAATCCACTCCGTCCCATGCCGAATAGGGTGGCGTCAGGCTGAGTGAGGCGGCAAATTGCGAGCCGCGACGGGTATAGAGCGGATTGTCGGTGGAATTGCGTTGCAGCGTCAAATTCAGTGAAATGTTGTTGCAATCACCGTTTTGTACAATGAAATAATTCCAGTTGTCCAACATATAACGTTGATACGAGAGTTCCGCCATCACCTGGAAATAGTTGTCCGGCCAGGTCAGTCGCTTCCCGTAACCGACGGAAAGCCCGAAGACTTTCATCGACTGGTTTTCGTCGTAAATCATGCTGCTCGAACTGTATCCGTAATCGCCGTATCCATAGCCGTAACCGTAACCATATCCATAACCGTAGCCGTAATAGGGATTGGTGAGGTAATTGCTGTAATAACGGCTTTCCACACCTGTCTGAACCATGTAATAAGCGCCGACGGACAACGAATTGGGTCGTTTGCCTCCGAACCACGGGTCGAGGAACGAGATGCTGTATGACTGATAATAGCGACCGTTGGTTTGTCCGCTCAATGTCAGGGTTTGTCCTTCTCCTTGCGGAATGATGCCTTTGAAGGTATGCGGATACAAAAGATTTTTCAATGAGAAATTGGTGAATTTCAGGCTCATTCGTCCGATCACCCCGGTCTGTCCCCAACCGGCAGAAAACTCTACCTGGTCATTGGCTTTCGACGTCAATCCGTAAGTGAGGTCGACGGTGCCGGTTTCCTGATTGGGAAGCGGCTTGATATCCATGTTTTCAGGATCGAAATGACCCATTTGTGCGATTTCGCGCGCAGAGCGCATCAGAGCGTCTTTGCTGAACAACTGGCCGGGCTTGGTCATCAATTCACGGCGGATAATGTCCTCATACAAGCGGTCGTTCCCGGAGATGATCACCCTATTGATGGTCGCCTGAATCCCTTCAGTGATACGGATTTCAATGTCTACAGAGTCGTTTTCGGCGTAGGTTTCCACCGGATCGAGGCCGGAAAAGATGTATCCATGGTTATAATAGAGGTTCGAGACGGCATCTTCGTCTTTCTGCAGGCGTTCGTCCATTTTCTTTTGGTTGTAGACATCGCCGGGCTTCATATTCAACACCGTCAACAAGTCTTCGGAGGTATACAGGGTATTGCCGATCCAACTGATATCGCGGATATAATATTTATCGCCTTCTTCTACCCGGATGGCAATATCGACATGCTTGTCGTCGTAGAATCCGACGCTGTCCCAAACGATCCGTGCATCGCGGTATCCATATTCGTTGTATTTCTGGATGATATTATCCAAATCGTTTTCATATTCATCCCTTACATATTTCTTGGTGCTGAAGATCTCACGAAGACTCAACTTGAATCGTTTTTTCAGGCTGAAGCCTTCGTTGGTTTTTTTCATCGCCAGTTTCAGGTCGTATTCTGAGACGTTTTCGTTGCCGGTGATGGTGATCTCATGGATTTTCGTTTTGTCATTTTTATCGATGTCAATTTCCAGGATGACTTTCCCTTTGTTGGCAATATCATCTTTTTGCATGATCGACACTTCGGCGGTACTGAATCCTTTATCGTCGAAATATTTTTTGATGACTTTTTTTGCGCGGTTGATCAAATTGGGCGTGACCTGCACTCCGCGTGTCATGCCGATACGACCTTCCAAGTCTTCCCTTTCGCCTTTTTTGACACCGGAAAACCTGATTTCCGAAATAATCGGACGCGGGGTAAGCGCGATCTCCAGCCAAACTTTCTTATCTTCGGTGATGCGTGTAGCCAGTATTTTTACATCCGAAAACAACCCATGTTTCCAAAACCGTTTGACGGCGGCGGTAATTTCTTCTCCCGGGATCTCGATCTTATCGCCTTTGTAGAGTCCGGAAAATCCGATCAGCACGAAATCTTCGTAATTATCCGCACCGGTCACTTTGATGCTGTCTATCTGATATTTTTCGTGCGTGTTGAGGGAATAGGAGATTTCCGGAATATCGTACGACTCTTCTTCGACAGGAGTCCCGATTGTGTCTGGTTCAAGCTGTATTTCAGACGTTTTGATTGTATCCTGAGCGGATAATGTATTCACCAGACAAGCCAGCAGGCAAAAGAGTAGTATTTTTTTCCACATATAAATCATGCTCAATAGTGCTTTATTGTTTCAGATTGAACCTGCGCCCCCGTTTTACCGAACCGGCGTTCGCGGCGCTGATAATCCAGGACTGCTTCATATAAATTTTCTTCCCGGAAGGCCGGCCAGAAGACTTCGGTAAAATAGAGTTCCGAGTAAGACAATTGCCACATCATGAAATTGCTGATGCGAAATTCGCCTCCGGTACGGATCAACAGGTCGGGATCGGGAATATTTCTCGTTTCCAGATGACTGCTTATTGCAGATTCATTGATATCTTCGATCGTCAAAATCCCCTGAGCGACTTCGCGTGCGATCTGCCTGGCCGCTTCCGTCAGTTCCCAACGTGAGGAATAGCTAAGCGCCAGAATCAATGTGAGGCCGGTATTAGCAGCTGTCTCTTTCAGGCTGTTTTCCAGATTTTTCCTGGTGACCTCCGGCAGGCGGGAAATATCGCCGATCATTTGTAATTTTACATTATTTTCAATCAGATCCGGTGTTTCACGACGAATGGCGGTAATCATCAGATCCATCAGTGCATTGACTTCCGCTTGCGGCCGTTTCCAATTTTCCATCGAAAAAGTATAAAGCGTCAGGTATTTGATCCCGATCGCCACCGCTGCTTCGACCACTTTTCGAACAGACACAATGCCTTCCTGATGACCCCAAAAGCGATCTTTGCCTTGCTTTTGAGCCCAACGTCCGTTGCCATCCATGATTATTGCTACATGGACGGGAACACTGGAGAGTTTAATCTGCTCTTTTAACGTCATTATTACACCAATTTTTATCGCTTCTTTCTTGTTATTCAAGATTGTTACAATTCTTCTTATTCGGACCAAAATCCCACGTGACGGAAAACATCAAAGTAGAATACCAGTCGTTATTTTTTGTCCGGCTGGTTTCAAATTGATACGGATTGTTCAGGTTCAATTCGTCCGCTTTGCCGGGAGCATCGAAATCGTCGCGAAACAGTTTCCTGACGGCGTATTCTAACCCCAGGTTAATTCGGTTCCGGATTTTGTATTTGATCCCGACGCCCAAGGCCCAATTCAAGCCGAGGAAAGCGCGATCGTCGCCGGGAGCAAATGTCAATCCCAATCCTGTCAGAACGTACGGGGCTGTCTTGCTGGTATTTAAATAGGCGTATTTATCGCTGTACGGCAAAAAATTAAATTCCATTTGACCGCCCAATTCATAAAAATTCCGACTGAATGAGATTTGGGCGTTTGCAGGGAAGACGTTTTCCGTATTCTGCGTGTCTCCGTCGACTTTCCCCATCAACAAGTCGGCTTTCAAAGCCCACCGGAGGTTGAAATTCTTACGAAACACCGCTCCTGCAGCAGGATGCCAACCCTGGAAAAATTTCGTTTGATTGACATCGCCCATATACATCGACATGCCGGCCATTCCGCCGATCTCATACTTATATTCTTGCGCAACCGCCGTTGCACAAACAATCATACCCATCGACGACAAAAAGAATAAGGCCTTAACAGGATATAAAAACAGAATACGTTTCATACTGCGAATTTGAGTTGTCTTAATAAAAACGCTAAAAATTCACTCAAATTATACCGTATCCTTTTTTTCTATCATTTATAAGACAATTTATTGAGTATGCCAACCCAAATATCCGTCAAAACCTGTTGGTTTTTACCGCCGATGATATATATATTATTGTCTTCATCTACTACCGTCGATGCGCCGTATCTGCCGGAATATGCTTCGGGGAAATTGACTTTCTCCGGGGCCAATTGCCAAGTGACGCCGCCATCAATCGACCGGTAAATCTCCCGGTTGTAGACGCCATCTGCCGTCAACCCGTTCATCAGATAAAAACAATCGTCGTAGATGAATACATTCATCCCTGTCATCAAAGGAAATACTCCTTTATTATTATCTGTGATCTTCGCCCAATAAATGCCGTTGGTGGTCGACCAGCAACTATTCAACATCGCTCCCGAACCGCTTGTCCCGCCCACCAGGGTGATGCGGTCGGCGGCCATGACATGCGTCTTAAGAGAAGAAAATCCGACGACCGGAAAATTCGCAGGCACTTCTTCGCCATAGCTCCAGGTTAGTAAATCCGGGGTGGAAGCAAAAACGGTGCGGCCATCCTTTTTTACCAGCAAGGCGTAGCAGGCTGTTTGAAGCGGCGTATCCCCTATATATCCGAGCATGGCTTCGACAGGATATTCGGTGGATATGCTCGACCAAGTTTGCGCGTCGAAAGAACGAAATAATTTTCCATCTTCGGTATAAGCGAACAATTCATCCCCTACTTGTTGAATCTCGGAAACGACAGTATTATCAGGAAGTCCGGAAATCGATAGCTCCGTCCAGTCGGCGCCGGAAGACGAAGAATACAACTTCACTGCGCCAACGCCTGTCTTGGTAAAAATAAACATGCGCGCATGGATGTAGACCGCTTTAGCTGCATCGACATCCAAAAGCGGCAATGTCGTCAAGCGACTGTAACGCATGGAATCAGGATCGATCTGATAGACGTTGACATTGATTTGATAATATTTATAACTGCCGTCGTAGGCATATACTTTCAACTGAACGGGCGTAGAGACATCCAGCGAATCGCCGCTGGTAAACACCGCAGAGTCACCTTCAGCCAATCGCGTGATATCCATTATTCCATAAGCGCCAGAAGTATAGGTTGCGATGACTTTTTCCGGAATAACAGTGCCATACCTGATGGAGTCGTGGTTGTAAATCAACCCATTGAACTGATCGATCGTAAAAAGGATGCTGTCCAGCAACGGGACAGAATCATGCGAGATGCTGAATGCAGTAATTTGAGCGTCCGTCGGAAGAACATATTCCACATCGTCTCCGTTCAGGCAGGAACCCAATACGGAAAATAACGCCATAAAACAGAGGCCATAAAACCCGATACGTAAGTTCATTTAATCAATTACTTTGTAATAAACAATTGGTCTGCAAAGGTAGAAACATTTTTTACTTTATCCGTCAATTCGGCAATATTTATACATTTTTAGGGGATATCCCCATTTTGATACACATAAATCACGGAATTTTCACATTTCTGAACATTCACTAAGTTTCCTTGCAGGGAGGGCGCTTCAATGCCGCATTTCAGATTGATATTGGAGATTTCTATCTGCGCTTCGTCCCACAGATGTGACCGGATAAAACTCCCAAGCAAGTGCGCACCGCCTTCCACAATCAACGATTGGATGTTGCGTTGATACAACACTTCGAGTATTTGCGGCAGTATGTCGCGATCAAAATCGATCGGGATATAATTGTTCGGGCAGGGCTGATCTTTGTCTGTAAAGACGATGGTCGAGCTGCTCCCATCCAGCAGGTGCGACGATGGCGGGATAGTTCGGTTTTTATCTATCGCAATGCGGAGCGGATTGTTTCCTTTCCAGAGCCTGACATTCAGAAACGGATTGTCCAGCAATACAGTACGGGTGCCGACCATGATGGCCGATTCTTCCGCCCGCATCTTATGAATGGCTGTTTGGGTATAAAAATTTGAGAAAGTAACTGCTTGTTTGCTATCGCCCGGCGTGCGGACATGATCCAGGAAGCCGTCGCCCGATTGCGCCCATTTCAAGAAGATATACGGACGCTTTTTTGTTTGAAAAGTGATAAACCGCTTGTTGATCGCTTCACATTCCTGCCGCATGAAGTTGCAGATTACTTCGATTCCGGCGTCACGAAGCATCCGGATTCCGCTGCCCGACACATCCGGAAAAGGATCGGAATGACCGATGACAACCTGCGGAATTCGCTCACGGATGATCCGTTCGGAACAGGGCGGCGTCTTCCCGTAGTGCGAACAGGGTTCCAGGTTGACATACAAAGTGGAATCGCGCAACAACGATTTGTCAGCCACCGACTCAATCGCATTCACTTCGGCATGTGCGCCTCCGTATATGCGGTGGAATCCTTCGCCGACAACCTTGTCACGGCATACTATTACCGCTCCTACCATCGGGTTGGGAGCGACCCTGCCTTTGCCGAAAGCGGCGAGCTGCAGGCAGCGTTGCATGTATTTAATTTCCGGCTTCAATCGGATCGTATTATTTATTGTGTCGAGAAAATTCTAAACTCTCACTTTTTTCGCTATTTTTGTATCAAATTTATCTCCATGCAAAACAGTCTTCGTTATATCCGCGAACAATTACTTCCTTATTATCAGGAAGAAGAAATTCGTCATTTGGCTCAAAGAATCATCTCTTTCGTCTGTTCAACGGATTGTTCCCTCGAAATTTTGCGATGTAAAGGTAAAGAAATATCTCCAGACGAGCGAAATCAAATCGAAAATATTGTTTCCCGACTGCAACGACACGAACCGATCCAATACATTCTGGGCGAGACAGAATTTTACGGATTGACTTTCGGTGTGACAAGCGATGTGCTCATTCCCAGACCGGAAACAGAAGAGTTGGTTGACCTGATTGTGTCCGATTGCCGGTCATTGGAATCCAGAAGCCTTCGTTCAAGTCTACCCCTGGATTTCCCGCAAAAGACCCCGTTGACAGTGCTGGATATTGGGACGGGCAGCGGATGTATTGCCATCAGCCTGGCCAAATGCTTTCCTTCGGCAACGATCTATGGTCTGGATGTTTCCGCCGCCGCACTGTCTGTAGCGAGCGCAAATGCCAAGCGCAACGGGGTTGCAGTTCGATGGGAAATGCACGATATTTTCAAACCGATTCCTTCGGGGCTGCTTCCCGCTACATTCGATGTGATCGTGAGCAATCCGCCGTATGTCACGGAATCAGAAAAAGCGCAGATGGAGGCAAACGTATTAGCGTATGAGCCTCATTTGGCATTGTTTGTCTCGGATGACAATCCGCTCGTATTCTATCATGCAATCGCCGATTTGGGTCTGCAACGATTGAAGCATCTTGGGCGAATTTATGTTGAAACCGGCTCATTGTACGGTAAAGCGACGGCGGCGCTATTTCTGCAAAAAGGATACCGCGAAGCACAACTCATGCAAGACATTTCAGGCAATGATCGCATCGTAAGGGCAAGAAAAATATGAAGAAATATTCCTGTCAACAAGCGCTACATGCACTTGCCGCCTATTGCAGCAAGTCCGAACGGTGTATCTCGGATGTAACTCAAAAATTAAACGACTGGGAAATCCCCGACGAAGAACAGAAATACATCCTCAAACAGCTTCAGAAAGAACGTTTTCTGGACGAATCCCGATTTTGCAGGGCTTTTGTTAACGACAAGAGCAAATATGCCAAATGGGGGTTATATAAAATAAAATATGAGTTACGGAAACGTTCAGTCGCCGAAGCATTGATTAGCGAAGCGCTACAAACGATAGATCCGGAAGAGAAAAAAATGCAGTTGATACAATTGTTGGAAGCGAAAAAGAAGACCGTCAAAGGGAAAACGTCCGTAGAAATCGCTCAAAAACTGATGCGTTTCGCTTTTAGCCGCGGGTTTTCGCAAGAGATGATCGAATCGGCTTTGGAGGTTGTTCAAAAAGAACGCGGATAAAGCGGATTTTTCGAACTTTTGTTTTATCTTTACCGCCAAATGTTTACGAATAAATTTGAATGTTATGTTTTGTCCGAATTGCGGGAAGGAAGTCTTTGAGAAAGCCGTCGTTTGCTTAAACTGCGGCGTTGCGCTTACAAACCAGACAGGCGTCTGTACGCCGACGTCCGATCAAAAAATTCCGAAATCGTGGATGGTGGAGTCTATTCTCGTCACCCTGTTTTGCTGCATGCCTTTGGGCGTTATCGGCCTCATATATGCTTCCGGTGTGGAGTCTAAATTCCGCGTCGGCGACTACGAGGGCGCGAGGATCGCCTCAGCCAATGCAAGGCAATGGGTGATAGTGAGTTTTGTTCTCGGATTGTTGATCGGCATCATTGTTCTTTTATATGTCATTTTTATTCCACTCTTTCTCGTCGGCACCACTTCCACCTGGAGCGTATGATGGCTTTTGACAAAAAAACGGTTGTGAAAGCGATCATGCTCGTGGGGGCGCTTGCCGTGCTTGCAGTCATTTATATCCGCTTCGATCCGGCGGCATCCTGTTTCTTTCCAAAATGTCCTTTTAAGCTGCTCACGGGTTTCGATTGTCCTGGATGCGGCTCGCAGCGGGCGATTCATCATTTACTCCACTTGCGGATTGCGGAAGCATTTCGTGCGAACGCCCTGCTAGTGGCAGCCCTCCCTTATATCCTCAGCGCGATGTATTTTGATTTCTTCCACCCGAAGGGACAAACGATGCAAAAAATCAGGCATCTCCTCTATGGCAGGATCGCTATTTGGGCGTTGCTTTTCTTGACGATCGGGTTTTGGGTGGGGCGAAATGCTTTTAAATTTTAAAAAAATTTTCTCAATTCATTGTATCGTTCCCAATTGTAATTACCTTTACTGTCAAAAAATTTTTTATTGTAAATCCTTGTCGTTTTGGAATCTAAATTAGGTATAATGGACAAAAGTGATGCTATTTTTATAGACCTTTCGTTCAAGTGGACAAAAGTGATGCTGAATTTTGCGTGAAATTTGGTCGGTCATTTTAGTGTTTATATTTTTGCATTGTCAAGCGAAACGGAAACAGGCTCTGCTGGGGAGCAACCTGTCAGGGATAGTTTGACGGCTGACGAAAAAGTCGCAAGAAAGGATTGCTTTTTGCAGTCCTTTTTGATTTATTCGGCTGCCGTTATGCCTTAAAAAACCCGTTTATAAACTTCTTTTTACGCTCTAATGTCAACCCGTTATGGTTATTTAGTCGCTTTTTCAACGCTGCAAAACTGCCCTCCAAATCGTTGGTCGTTTTGGGGATGTTCAACTCTTTATAATGTTCAAATACAAACAGATACGGCAAATTGTTCCTTATGCTTCGCCACGCACTGCGCAGTTTTTTATGCGTAAAATGCGTTCTGCC